>RFZB01000201.1 GCA_009920915.1 Sphingomonadaceae bacterium
CAGTTGTCCAAGCTAGAGCGAGGGCTGCTCCCATATAATCAGCAAAATTTGGAGCGCATCGCCAAAGCCCTTGGCGTGACCCCCGCAATTCTAATTGAGATAGATCCCGGAAAAGCTGGAACTAGCAAGTAGCTGAGCCGCGTTCGTCACTAGCTAGCGAACACCCCATGACATAAAATATGAATATATTTCAAATTTTGATTGACGATACATATGAAACATGTTCATATTATGATCATTCAAAACTCACGGAGGATGCGATCATGCTCACGCAGAGCGAACATATTGACCAACTCGCCGCAGCCCTTGCCGACGTTCAAGCGCTTATCGACGGCGTTCTAAAGGAAAGCCCAAATGCCGTTTACGGCTCCCGCTATGCCGACCTCTCAAAAGTCTGGGAGGCCTTTCAGAAGGTAGGCCCTGATCACGGACTGTCGGTTGTGCAACTGCCTGGACATTTTGATGGGGAGGCGCGCACCATGTCGATGTCGGTGCGCCTATTGCACAGCTCAGGCCAGTGGCTTGGCGGCGAGATGTCGATGCCCCTGTCGCGGGCAGATGCGCACGCCTATGGATCGGCCTGCACCTATGCCCGGCGTTACTCCTTGGCCGCGCTGGTTGGCATTTGCCCCCAAGATGATGATGGCAACGCCGCAAGCGGGGTCGATCCAGCCTCCCGGCACGCCGCAATGGCGCCATTCACAACAAAGAGCCCACCGGCGCACGTGCACGGCCTACGCTTTGTGAAAGCCTCGGCAACCAAACAATCAGATGACGCGCCAACGTCACGTCCCCAAACCGCGGCAGACCGAGATCGCGCCAAGGCCTCACAGGTGCCCGAAGACCCACAACAATTAGCCGAACTTCATGACCTTCTCGAAGCCTCCGGCGTTCAGGCAGAGGCGCTGTGCCGACACTATAGGGTGCCCCAATTAGCAGACTTGAGCCCCAGGGATGCGGCCCGCGCGCGCCGCGCCTTGCTCAAGAAAATTGAGGCCAAGGCCGGGTCCAACGCAGTTGAGAAGGCATGCTGATCATGGAAAATAATTTTTGCAAAACGAACCCAAGCACATTTGCAGCAGCACATTTAGAACAACGATCCGACGCCTGGCATGCAGCGCGCTTAGGCTGCGTGACCGCCTCGCGCGTCGCCGACGTCATTGCCAAGACAAAGTCGGGTTATGCCGCATCCCGCCAGACCTATATGGGTCAGCTCTTGAGCGAGCGCTTGACTGGCCTCCCAACGGAGACCTTCCAAAATGCTGCCATGCGCTGGGGCACAGATATGGAAGGCTTTGGGGTTCAGGCTTATGAAGAGGCGACAGGCCTCGAGACATTTGAGGTGGGGTTCTTATTTCACCCAAATCTTTGCTATGCGGGCGCGTCGCCAGACCGGTTTGTGGCGCCAGATGGTCTCGTCGAGATCAAATGTCCTACCACCGTCACGCATATTGAGACCCTCCTTAAGGGCGAGGTCCCCGACCGCTATGTGATCCAGATGCAGTGGCAGATGGCTTGTGCTGACCGGGCCTGGTGTGACTTTGTCAGCTTTGATCCGCGCGTGCCTGAGGACTATCAGCTCTTCATACAGCGTGTGGAGCGCAACTCAGAGCAGATTGCTGAGCTTGAGGCAGAAGTTGGGCTTTTCTTGGCCGAGGTCGAAGCAAAGCTAGACGCACTTGAGGATCTGCAAAGCCGATATGGCGGACCCGCAACTTTGTCAGGACACATGCCGGCAAGTTTTTCTCCGAACCAGTAATTGCAATGTGCGCGCCAACGCGGCAAACCCCGTTTCTTAGGGGTAGGGAACAGGAGTAGATAAGCTATGACGGGTTGGAGCGAAGGCTATGTCTCTGACATTGGCTACACCTACGGCTATTATACTGAACTAAATCCCCTGCGCACGCGGCTGGCGATGCTCAATGCCGGCGTTGCCGTCCCAGAGATCAAGACGGCCTGCGAGCTGGGTTTTGGCCAGGGCGTGAGTGTGAATGTGCACGCCGCCGCCAGCGCCACAACCTGGGCTGCGACCGACTTTAACCCCTCCCAAGCCAATTTCGCGCAAGAGCT
>RFZB01000202.1 GCA_009920915.1 Sphingomonadaceae bacterium
CAGACTCCTTCAATAGCGGCGGTGTGACTTCAAAGACGTCACGCATCACCGAGGCGATGAAGGGAATGATCATGATGGCCAGAATAATGCCCGCTGACAGGATTCCGATCCCCACAGGCGCTCCGGAGACCAGATTTTCCAAAATCGGCACGCCGCGAAACAGTGCCTGCAACGGCTGCTGTACATACTTGGCCAGCACCGGCCCGAACACGAGAAGGCCCCACATGCCATACACAATAGAAGGCACCGCAGCCAACAGTTCAATTGCGATCCCGAGCGGCCGCTTGAGCCATCGAGGAGACAACTCCGTGAGGAAAAGAGCAATACCGAAAGAGATAGGAACAGCGATGAGAAGGGCAATCAGCGACGTGGCCAATGTTCCGTAGATCATCACCAAGCCGCCGTACTGATGCCCTACCGGATCCCATACTGCGGTGGTCAGAAAGCCTAAGCCAAACTGCTCGATAGAAGGGGCTGCACCGATGACAAGCGAAACGATGATCCCCACCATCAAGGCCAGGGTCAGCCAGGCCGCACCGGCCGCACACATCGCAAAAAGAGGATCTATCCACGCACGAGGTGCTCTTGGAGCAGGCGGCGAGGAAGGTGTTCGCAGAGTCTGCATTGGCGACATTCTGGAATCCCCCGGTTGTTGCGTGGCTGCAGTCGAGCTCATGGTTTCTTCTCATCGGTGAAGCTGGGTGGGCTCTTTTCAGCCCACCCTCGGCTCCCGTTACTTCCAGCTGATGGCTTTCCCTGCGGAGTCCTTCATCTGGGTGGACCACTGGCGGCGGACCAATTCCTTGACTGCAGCAGGCAAGGCCACATAGTCCAAGTCATCAGCAGCCTTGTCACCGTTGCTGAAAGCCCAGTCGAAGAACTTGAGCGCCGCCACAGCGTTTGCCGGCTTGTCCTGCGTCTTGTACATGAGGATGTAGGTCGGATTGGTCAGCGGCCAAGCGTCCTTACCCGGCTGATCGGTCGTGATTTGGTAGAAGGACTTGTTCCAGTCAGCACCAGCAGCGCCCGCCTTGAACGCCTCTTCGCTGGGCGGAACAAAGTTTCCATCCTTGTTGCGCATCAACGTGTACGTCATCTTGTTTTGCTTCACGTACGCGTACTCGACGTATCCGATCGAGTTGGGCAAGCGCTGCACGAAGGCAGCCACCCCTTCATTACCCTTACCACCGGCGCCAACCGGCCAGTTAACGGCAGTGCCCTCACCCACCTTGGCCTTCCATTCAGCGTTGACCTTGCTGAGGTAGTTCGTGAAGATGAAAGACGTGCCGGATCCGTCAGCGCGGCGAACAACTTGGATATCAGCCGCCGGCAGGGGAACGCCCGGGTTCAATGCGGTCAGGGCTGGGTCATTCCACTTGGTGACCTTACCCAGGTAGATATCGCCCAACACAGGTCCCGTCAGGCGAATCTGCCCAGGCTTGATACCCGGGATGTTGACGATGGGAACCACACCACCAATGACGGTTGGAAACTGCAGCAACCCATCCTTCTCGAGTTCCTCGTCCTTCAAAGGCATGTCGCTTGCCCCGAAGTCAACTGTCTTTCCCTTAATCTGGCGAATACCGGCACCTGAGCCCACCGATTGGTAATTGATGCGAACACCAGTGGCTTTGTTGTAGGCATCAGCCCACTTGGCGTACAGCGGCGCGGGGAAGGTGGCGCCAGCACCCGTGACGTCCTGGGCTACAGCAGAGGTCGATGCCAGTGCGGCTGCGGCAAGCAGGGCTGCTGCGTAAGGGAACTTCATCAATGCACTCCTTTTGGGTTGGTTGGTTGGCTGAACACCTCAGGCAGCGTAGTGACCGTTTGTGATGGTTTTGTGACGAAACCGAATGGCCACCATTAAAAACGGGCTGTTACGGGAGCTGCGGCTCTGCCCGATCGGGTTCCGCATGTCCTACCGGTCGTTCGTACGCTTGGGCATCGGATCCCCCATCAACCTGTCACGCAAGTGGCTCACACTGCCCTGATGAACGCTGCGCATATGCTCCGCTTGCAAGCCAGCCGATTGCGCGGCGAAGTGACACTGGGTTGGCTCACCCAGCAAG
>RFZB01000203.1 GCA_009920915.1 Sphingomonadaceae bacterium
ATGCGCGCGACATCGGCCGCCGCCGCCGCGACCATTGCACGCGGTGTCAAAACGCGTCCGGCCTCCAGCAAAAGCGCGCCCGATTGAAAATCGCTGCCCGCCTGCCGTACATTCCAGCCGGGTCCATAACCTGCTGCAAATGTTACATATTCGCCGTCACGCGTTGCATATTCCTGCATGATGCACCGATCAGCGCCATCTGGCATGGGCGCGCCAGTGAAAATCCGTACGGCCTCGCCCGCAGAAACAGAGCCAGTAAAGCCAGCCCCGGCACGACTTTCTCCAATGAGGCGCAAAGGCGTGTCAGGCTGCGTTGCACCATCCAAGACGGCATAGCCATCCATGGCTGCGACGGCATGGCGCGGTGATGCCATGCGCGCTTTAAGCCCCTCTGCCAAAACGCGCCCAGCGGCCTCTCTAAGATCAACAACTTCGGTGCCGAGGGGCGCAACATGCGCCTCAATGAGATCAAGAGCATCATCAAAGGAAATCATGGCTGCGTCCAGTCGCCAGATCGGCCTCCAGACTTGGCCGTGACACGCGCACCATCAATAACCATCGTCTTATCAATGGCTTTCAGCATATCAAACAGGGTTAGTGCAGCGACAGTCACTGCCATCAGCGCCTCCATCTCCACACCGGTTTGGCCCGAGGTGCTGACTTCGGCGTGCACCGCAAAGCCCGGCACCGCATCATCGAGCGTGATTGTGACCCCAACATGGGAAAGAGCCAGCGGATGGCAAAGCGGAATTAAATCCGCCGTCCGTTTGGCGGCCATGACGCCCGCCAGCTCTGCCGTGGTGATAACATTGCCCTTGGGCGTTGTGCCTGATCGAACCGCGCTCAGCGTATCTGGCGCACAGCGCAGCAGGCAGCGCGCCTCGGCACGGCGGCGGGTTGTAGCTTTATCGCCCACATCCACCATGCGCGCACGGCCCTGATCATCAATATGCGTCAACTTGCTCATGCGCACACGTCCCGCAAGCGCGGCAATTGCCCGGCAATGGAACATGGGCGGTAGCGGCTATCAAATTCTAGGCCCAAAACCAGATCCCAAGCATCACGACAGGCCCCCGTTGAGCCGGGCACACAGAAGATGAACGTGTCCCCCGCTTGCCCCGCAAAGGCCCGCGATTGCAGCGTGGAAACGCCAATGGTCGTCATACTGGCTTGGTGGAAGACAACACTGAACCCGTCCATGACGCGCGTCAGCAGCGGCGTCACAGCCTCTGGCGTCACATCGCGCGGGGCAAAGCCAGTGCCGCCAGTGCTGATGACAATGTCCACCGCGGGATCGGCAATCCAGCCGCGGATTTTCTCTTGGATTGCTGCAATTGAGTCCGCCACAATGGCGCGGTCCGCAAGATGATGCCCGGCTTGCGTCAGACGGTCCGCCAGCAGTCCGCCTGAGCTATCCGTCTCTAATGTGCGCGTGTCTGACACAGTGAGCACGGCGATATTCAAAGGGTAAAAGAGTCGGCTTTCATCAATTCCGGGCATTGGTATCGTCCTGCGTCTTGGCCCAACGGGCAACATCTAGATGGTCAGCTTCAGTTGGCTCAATCCAGCATTTTCCTTTTGGCCCAACTTCTTGCTTCCAGAAAATTGCCTCCGTCTTAACGCGGTCCATCATATAATCAGCAGCGTCAAATGCCGCACGGCGATGTGCAGAGGCGGCTGCGACAAACACAATAGCTTCGCCCGGAGCTATGTGGCCATAGCGGTGCACAACATGCGCGTGCGTGATGGGAAAGCGGGCAAAGGCGTCCTGCACGATGTTTTCCATCGATGCTTGGGTCATGCCGCGATAGGTTTCGAGAACCAGCGCATCAATGGGGTCTCCTGTGCGACTTGTTCCCCGGGCATGGCCCGTAAAACTTACCACGCCACCTGCACCCTCAGCGCGCGCCGTAAATGCCCCTAGCAGCGCGGCTGGATCGAATGCCGAAGATACCAAGTCAACACGCATGCTTATCCCCCCGACACAGGCGGGAAAACCGCAACATCATCGCCAATGCGAACAAGACCATCCTCTGAAACAAGCGCT
>RFZB01000204.1 GCA_009920915.1 Sphingomonadaceae bacterium
TTAGTGGGCGAGCCGTTCCGCAACCGCTGGGGCAAGGGCGGCGTGCCCCCTTTGGCCACCTTCATTCGCAACATGATGTCGATGAATCTGCCGGCCGGTGCGCCGCCTTCGGTAGTCGATAACATCGCGACCTTTCTATTGACCAGTAACGGCATTGTGGTGAGCGAACAAAAGCCACAAGAAAATACGTGGCAAGGGGCTGCCGGCATTATGGAGGCTGCCCAAAGCGCTGGGGGCTGGGTTAACCGCCCAACATCTTTTAAAACACCGGTCACCGATGCCCTGCTGCAAAGCCCACCCGCTGCGGATTGGCTGCATTGGCGCCGCACGTCAGACGGTCAGGGCTTTAGCCCGCTTTCAAGCATCAATACCCGTTCGGTGGGTCGCCTGCGGCTCGCTTGGGCGATGACGATGAAAGACGGCAGTAATCAGCCGACACCCCTCATCCATGACGGCGTGATGTACCTTACCCATCCGGGCAATGTAGTGCAGGCCATCGACGCTGCAAGCGGCAGTCTGCTGTGGGAATATAGCTACCCGTTCCCCGAGGACTCGCGCACTCTCGGAGGCCCAACGCGCAATATCGCGCTATATCAGGACAAGGTGTTCCTAGCCACGTATGACGCGGCCATTGTTGCGTTGGACGCGCGCACCGGAAAACTGGTTTGGCGAACAGAGAAGGCAGATTATCGTCAAGGTTATACCCACACAGCAGGGCCTTTCATTGCCGGCGGTGTGGTGGTCAGCGGCATCAACGGTTGCGAACGCTACAAGAAAACAGGATGCTTCATTACCGGCCACGATCCCAACACCGGCGAAGAGCTGTGGCGCACCTCGACCATCGCTCTGCCGGGCGATCCCAATGAAGCCAGTTGGGGAGGCCAACCCGTTGAACTGCGTGCCGGAGGCGACAACTGGATTACCGGGAGCTATGACCCGCAGTTAAATCTGTATTATTTAGGCACATCCCAGGCGAAACCTTGGGTCGCGGCCAGCCGCGGCATGACGCCGGCAGACGCCGCCCTTTACACAAACTCGACACTGGCGCTCGACCCGCGAACCGGCAAGTTGCAATGGTACTTCCAGCATGTGCCCGGTGAAACACTCGACATGGAAACCGGCTTTGAGCGGGTTCTGGTGGATGTGGGGCCAGACAAATTTGTTCTCACGGCGGGCAAGGACGGCCTGCTATGGAAGCTCGACCGTCGGAATGGTAAGTTCGTCGCCGTCACCGAAACGCTCTATCAAAACATCTTCAAGTCAATCGACCATGCCACTGGTCGCGTGCAATACCGCGATGACATCATGAAGGCGGGGTTAGATGACCGGATGTCTGTCTGTCCCAGCATTTATGGCGGCCACAACTGGCAGGCCAGTGCTTATGACCCAGCCAGCAACTCGCTGGTGTTACCGCTACACCAATTGTGCGTCGATATGACCGGCCGTGCTGTGGAGCGTAAAGACGGTGGTGGCGGCTTTGGCGGTGAATCCACCGTGTACCCCATGCCCGGGGCCGACGGCATGCTCGGCCGTCTGAGCGCCATTGATGTCACGACGTTAAAGCCCCGCTGGTCCCACACGCAGCGCGCCATGTTCATGACTTCTGCTTTGACCACCGGCGGAGGCCTAGTTTTCATTGGCGACTTGGATCGTTACTTCAAGGCCTTCGACATGAAGACCGGCAAGGTCCTCTGGCAAACGCGTCTGGGCTCAGCTCCGCACGGTTACCCGGTCACCTACGCAGTAGGCGGCAAGCAGTATATCGCTGTGACCACAGGCCTGGGTGTGTTCAAGCTGATGACCGCGCAACAAAGCCCAGACATCTATCAGCCGAACGGGGGCAACATGCTTTATGTGTTTGAGTTGGCAGATTAACGAGCGGCAACTCTCCCCTTCCAGCTTTTTGCAGAACGGCAACGGACCTAGCGGCATCGTTCCATTGCCAAGCGGGCCAGCTTGCTAAGGCGCGGAAAACTCGCTGCGCGGTCTTTTGCATGTGCAGAAGCGG
>RFZB01000205.1 GCA_009920915.1 Sphingomonadaceae bacterium
CAAATCAAATCTGCTCCAATCACCCATAAATCGCAGCATTTTCGCCAAATTCACTCACCGTCTCCCAAAAGACACAGCTTGTGGATAACTCAAACCCTATAAAATTAATAGTCTATTTGCTCTGGCGGCGCCCAAAGACCTCCGCGCGGCATTCGATAATTACGCCAAATCGGCAGGCGGGACAATGGCAATATTGGAAACCTTGCCCCCTCATATCCGCATCATCGCTCCGTCATCGCCTCGCCAAAGGTTTTGGAGAGCGGCTTGGTTAAGTACCGGAAAATCGTGTGTTTTCCGGTCTCAATCTCAGCCGTCGCCGTCATCCCAGGCTGGATTTCGACGCGCTCGCCGCGCGAGGACTGCTTCATCTTGGTTGTATCAACCGCAATGTGCGCCCGGTAGTAGACCATATTCCCATTTGGCCCCTGCTCAACAAGAGTATCCGCACTCACATAGGAGACGCGCCCGGCAGCCGAGCCAAAGACCGAGCTGTCATAGGCATCAAATTTAAGCGACGCCTTTTGCCCCACGCGCACAAAGGCAATGTCGCCAGGCGAGATCTTCGCCTCCACGATGAGCGCCTCGCCTGTAGGCACGATGCTCAAGACTTCGTCGCCGGGCCGCAACACGCCGCCAATCGTGGTGAGGCGCACATTTTTCACAATGCCATTGGTTGGCGCTACAATCTCGGTGTCCTTCAAGGCGTCCTGGCGCTGGGCGAGGAGTTCGCGGGCGGCCACCAAGTCTTCCTCGGTCTTGGTATATTCTAGCTGCAAGTCTTGGAGATACTTATTGCGCACATTGACTATTTGCGCGCGCAGGTCCGAGACGCCGCGCTGGAGGCGCAAGACATCGGCCCGGCTCACGTCACCCTGCTTTAGAAGCGGCAAATTCATGTCAAGCTCCTGCTGCATGAGGGCAAGCATCGACTGAAGCGATGAGATCTGGTCCTGAAGAGCCTGGCGACGCTTTTCATAGAGCATTGTCTGGTTTGCGACAAAGTCGGGGAATTTTTGGACATCTGGTGGGAAGACCAAGGGGCGATTGAACAATTCAGCATTGATGCGCGCCATTGAGCTTTTCAAAGACGCGACCTTTCCCTCGGTTTCACCAACCGCCGCCTCAATCTTCACACGATCCAAGCGCACCAGCACTTGCCCGCGCTTTACAAGGTCACCCTCTTTCACGAGGATCTCAGCAATAACCCCGCCATCGGTGCTTTGCAAAACCTGCGTTCTGCCCGTGGGAATAACTTGCCCGGGCGCGCGGCTGATTTGTTCAAGCTGGGCGAATAGGGACCAGACCAGCAGGAAAATCAAAAAGGCCGATGTCGAAAAGACAATTAACGACTTGTGGCTAAGCCAAGCTTGGCGCGGAGACAGGGACATTATTTCTTCACTCCGACAGTCTGCGTTGTCACAGGGGCTGTCTGCTGTTGAGGCTGTTGAGGTTGAAGCCGCTTCATGACTTCAGCGGTCGGGCCATCCAGAACAATTTGGCCATTGGCGACCAGGATCACACGTTGCACGAGGCCCAGCAGCTGCAACTTGTGGGTCACAAAGACCATTGTGGCATCTGGGCGCACCTTCTTTTGCAATGCGTTGAGCACCCGCGCTTCGGTTTCTACGTCAAGATTTGATGTCGGCTCATCCAAGAGCCACAGCGAAGGCTGTGCAAGCATCAGACGCGTCAGACCCGTCAGAACCCGTTGGCCGCCAGAAAGCCCCCGGCCGCCTTCGCTGATCGGAAGCTCAATCCCGCGCGGGTGCGCCGCGATGAGATTTGATAGCCCGGTTTCTTCGGCAGCCGCAATCAAGGCCGTGTCGCCGGGGTCGGGAAGACCCAGAAGGAGGTTATCCCGAAGCGAGCCATTAATCAGGCGATAATCTTGCGGCAAATAGCCAATGGATTGGCGCAAGACATCATCCGCAATTTGACGCATGTCGAGCTTATCCATCAA
>RFZB01000206.1 GCA_009920915.1 Sphingomonadaceae bacterium
ACCGTGGTCCCGACGACGTGTGTTTTTCTCAACCCGATACAATTGAACGAGGTCGCCCGGCAGATCCGGGCGGTCATCATACTAAACGGCAACGGCGCGCTATGCGACGGTGTCGGAAACTATTGGGGAGCCAATGCGCTAGCCGACCCCTTGCTGCATACCTGGTCATTGGGTGTCGAAGAGCAGTTTTACTTACTATTCCCGTTATTGATCTGGCTCCTGGTGCGATATCAAGGGGTTACCCGGACTTTAATCTGGGTCTTGGGGATTGGTCTCATGAGCTTCGTCTGGTTCTTAATCCAGTCGGCGGCTAATCCCCCTAAGGCTTTCTATCTTCTATTGCCTAGGGCTTGGGAGCTCATGGCCGGCGCAGTTGTCGCACTCGCCGCGTTATCCAAGGCTGGAAGCAACGGGTCCCAATGGCAGCCAGTGTTCGCCACCTGGTTCGGAATGGCAGTAATATTGACGGCCTATCTTCTTCCGGACATCGGCAGTATCTTTCAGCGAATGAGACCGCTAATGGCTGTTCCCGGAGTCATGCTCTTCCTTTGGGGGACGAAATCCGACACCAGCCTTTCCAGGGCCGTCGCTCATCCGCGCATGGTCTGGGTCGGACTGGTCTCCTATTCGTTGTATCTTTGGCATTGGCCGGTGATCGTTTTTTTGAAGATCTGGAACGACTCTCACGACGGCTGCCTCAATTCCTGGTCATTGGCCTTGTTGGCATTAGGCGTCACAGTTCCATTGGCGCTAGCTAGTTATCGTTGGATTGAACAGCCCCTGAGACGAATAGGGTTAGTTTGGATGATTATCGTTTCTTCTGCGGTGCTCTACGTCTACGTAGGGTTGGTCTCCGCGTCCTTCGGGCGCCAGCAACTATGGGCTTCTCAAGACCCGACTAGCATGGAGGCCGATGCATGGGTGGGAGGATTCCGCGGCATGACCTGCCGAGGAGGACTTTACTCGTCAAATACCGTTACCGGATCAGGCAACAAACTGAATGCGATTAGGTTCATCGTCAAGGAGCCGCCCCGTCCGATTGATTTCGTGACCGTCGGTGGCGACAAAAATGCTCCAAGATCTTTATTGTTCTGGGGTGACTCGCACGCAGGCGCGCTGGCGACCGAAGTTGATGCCCTTGCTCTAAGCCTGGGATACAAAGCCATATATCATGTCTTGGACGGGGGCAACCCGACACCCTCGGTAACTTTGCCTGAGCCAGGTAAGTGGATTAAAGATAGATTCCGCGATCGATTGTCTGAATCTGAGGACGAAATCAGACAATTCGACATGCTTGGTCGTCGCCTGATTAGCGAAAAGCCGTCGGCCATGTTGTTCGTCTGCAGATATGATGGGCGGTCGTTTGAGCGTATGCTCCCTTTTTTCGAAGAGGCTGCGAGGCACACGAGACTATTCGTAGTACAGCAACCCCCGGTCATGGATATCTTTGATGTTTGTGCGGTCGATTATTTTGCCTTTCAGCGCGACCGATACGGAAAACTGCTGAGTAGCCTCCGGGTGAGCGAGCCAACGACTGCAGAGGCCGGACGGGCTGATTTCGAAACCAAGTTCCGGAGACATTTCGGTGCCAACAAAAACGTGGTTTTTATACCCACCCAAGACCTGTTAAAAAATGCTGACGGATCCGTCAAATGGTGGGACGGCCACGGAGCGCTTTATTACATAGACACGAATCATCTTAGCCCGTTTGGCGCAAATCTGTTCGGGCCAAGGATTGCCAAAGCTTTATCTACATCAGAAAACTAAATTACCCTCACACATCATGAAACTCCTCATCACTGGCGGCGCCGGTTTCATTGGCTCTAATCTCACGAGATTGGCCCACGGCCTCGGCCATCAGGTCTTGGTCGTCGATAAGCTGACCTACGCG
>RFZB01000207.1 GCA_009920915.1 Sphingomonadaceae bacterium
AATGCGCGGTTGGTCAGCACAGTCAGCACAAGGATCACCACGAACAGCATCCAGGAAATGGCACTGGCCAGACCGAAGTCATTGAAGTCAAACGCGGTACGGTACATGTACATTGCTGTGGTCATGCCTGCGTATTCGATACCGCCTTTGCCGCCGGTGAGGATGAAGGGCTCTTCAAACAGCTGTAACCCGCCGATCACTGTGAGGGTGACACCGAAAAACATCATCGGCTTGAGTTGCGGCAACGTGATGAACCAGAAGATGCGCGCACCACCGGCGCCGTCCATGCGCGCAGCTTCGTACAGATCGCGCGGAATGCTCTGCATGGCCGCCACGTACAAGATCACATTGAATCCGACATAACGCCAGAACACCACCATGGCCACCACCGGCTTGATGGTCTCGGGCTGACCAAGCCAGTCGATGTTGTGTTGCGGGAACAGCGAACCTATCCATGGCGATTGGGCCAATCCTTTGAGCAAGGCATTGACCGCACCGTAATCGGTAGAAAACAGGGTGCTGAACATGATCGCGATGGCCACCGTGGACGTGATGTAAGGCAAAAAGTAAACGCCCATGGCCGCATTGCGCCATTGACCCAGGCGCTCATTGATCAGGTAGGCCAGCGGTATGGCCACGAGGTGCTGCGGTAAACCAGACACCACGGCCAGCCAGAGTGTGTTGTACAAGGAGGTCCAGACCAGTGGATCTTCCAGTGCAAACGCGATGTTTTCAGCCCCAACGTATTCCATGGCGTGGATCCCTTGCACAGGATCCCAAGTCTGGAACATGAGGTAGAACGAAAACAGGATTGGAAATAATCCAAAGACCAGAAACAAGGCCACAAATGGACTGAGCAGCACATAGGGTGCCCAGCCCTGCGTCAAACTGAACCTTCGTTTCACCGTTGAGCCCTTCGGTGAATCAGCCGATGCGCATCGGCCAGAGCCTTGTCGATGGGCTTTCCGCGAGTCAACACCTGATCGAGCTCGGCATTGACAATCTCTTCAGCGATGGGATCGTTGCGAAAGACTTTGGTGGGCACGATCTTCATCGCTGTATCGCGCCACTGCATACGCGCAGTCTGGTTGCCCAGGAATGCCACAGGCTGATCAAAGAATGGGCCTGATTGCGCCTCTACCAACGCAGGAAAAGCATTGAACTTCTGAAATGCTGCTTGTTGTTGTGCCTTGTTCAGCGTGAGGTGCTGCATCAAGTCCCAAGCCAGTGCCTTGTTCTGGGATTTTTTCGGTATGGCGTAGAAAGTCCCTCCCCAGGAGGTGGCCAGCCCTTCTGGCAGTTGGGTGCTGCGCCAGAGTCCAGCGGTGTCTGGCGCAAGCCAGTTCTGCAAATGTCCACCCAGCCATGCACCCATCATCTGCACCGTGATGGTGCCACGCTTGAGACCCTCGCCCCAGTCATTTGACCAGGCGTTGGTGCGTGCATCCAGTTCGTTATCGCGGATGCTTTTGGCCAGCATGAATGCCTGCTTGAACCGAGGGGAGGTTCCAACCACCGACTCGCCCTTGGCGTTGTAATAGATGCCTTCTCCAGCCGTCATTCCATTGCGGATGACGATGTCCTTGACGTCACGTGCGTGGGCCACCAGATAGGCACCTGTTTTGGTTTTGACTTGTTTGCCCGCTTCGATGAAGCTGCTCCAGCTGGCCGTCAATTGCTCTGGTTTGACACCGGCTTTGGACAGGATGTCATTCCGGTAAAACATCGCTCCTGGACCGATGTCGGTGGGCAAAGCGGTCTGCCCATGCCGCTCATCACGTGCCTGCGCCCAGGCGAAGGGAACAAAACGCGTTTCAAGCTTTTTGCCTTGGTAGGGTTCGGCAGAAAGATCCTCCAAACCACCGCTTTGTGAAAACCGGCCGAGGTAGC
>RFZB01000208.1 GCA_009920915.1 Sphingomonadaceae bacterium
CGATCTGCAAAAGCAGATTGTTGTCCCTATCACCGTCAACGGTCAGCCTAATCAGGTCACGCGCTTCTTCAACGCGGCTAGTGCTCGGGTGAAGGGTATTGAAGCTGAAGCGACTCTCATCCCAACCGAGGGGCTGACCCTGCGCGGCGTCCTCGGCTATCAGGACGCCAAATATCGTCAGTATCTGACCCCGATCCCCGCCGGCTATGATCTGTCGACGGCGCCTTTGGATCGTGCGCCGAAGTGGCAGTGGTCGGTGGATAGCACCTATTCAACGCCTGTGAGTGACAAACTCAAACTGGCGGTGAATGCGAACCTCAGCTATGTCGGTCGTAACCTGTTCACCCAGTCAATCGCGGATCCGCGGGATAATACCTTCTTGCGCGCCCGCACATTGCTCAATGCGGCGATCACGCTCTCCGATCTGGACGATAGATATACGCTGCGTCTCGTCGGGAAGAACCTGACCGATAAGCGTTACGAAACGGCGAGCCAGGTCGTGGGCGGTTTGTGGACCTTCACGCTCTACGGCCCGCCGCGTTATTATGGCCTTGAACTCGGCACAAAGTTCTAAGGGAAAGGCGAGGATAAGGGTATGCGACGCAGTTGGATCGGATTGGTTGTAGCTGCGTCGCTTGCCTTTTCTAGTTGTGGCCAGAAACAGTCTGAGAAGGTTGGCGGGGAGCGCATCACCTCGACTGACGAACTTCAGTCTCGCAATGGCCCAACCATTGATATCGAGAGACATCCTGGGAAGGCGTTGTTCCAAGAAAATTGCGCCGGTTGCCATAATGGTGGGGTGCCCAAGGCACCTCAGCAGGTGTGGCTTGAGATGATGGCGCCAGATGCGTTGCTAGCATCCATGAATGGCGGGGTCATGACCCAACAGGCCGCCAAGCTATCGCCATTGCAGCGCCAACAAATTGCAGAATACCTCACACGTACTCCGCTGGCCGACTATAAACCGCCAGCACCGCCCGCCTCGTGCGATGCGCAGCATGCTCGTTTTGACAAGGCGTCGCCCCCCGCACGGACGGGCTGGGGCCATAACAACGCCCGCTTTGTGTCTGCACAACAGGCTGCCCTGACCAGCGAGCAGGTGCCTCAACTCAAACTCAAATGGGCGTTTGCTTACCCCAAGGCGCAACGAGCGCGGTCGCAGCCTTCAATCGGTTGGGGTGCCGTTTTTGTGGGCAGCCAAGATGGAACTGTCTATGCCTTTGACCTGAAGTCCGGCTGTATGCGTTGGTCGTTCCGGGCCTCCGCCGAAGTGCGCACGGCAATTGTTGCTGATCCCGCGACTGAGCGCCTCTATTTCGGCGATGTTCTAGCGCGTATGTATGCCGTCGATGCGATGACGGGCAAGCTGATCTGGAAGGCGAAGGTGGATGAGCATTCCAATGCGACCATTACCGGTTCTCCGACCATTGGGGGGGGGCAGCTATTTGTGCCCGTGTCCTCGCTTGAGGTGACGGCTGCGGCAGACCCCAGCTATGCCTGCTGCACCTTCCGCGGGTCGGTTGTCGCGCTCAATGCCAAGACGGGTTCGGTAAACTGGAAGCATTACAGCGTGACCAAGCCCGGCGTTATTCAGGGTAAGACCAAAGCGGGCACGGACATCATCGGTCCTTCGGGCGCGCCGATCTGGAACAGCCCGAGCTTTGATCCGACCACCAACCGGGTCTATTTTGGCTCTGGTGAGAATTATTCATCGCCTGCCGACGGCAATAGCGACGCTATCTTTGCGGTGAATGCGACAACAGGTAAGCGAATCTGGATTTCGCAGCTCACCAAGGGCGATGCTTGGAATGTGGGCTGCATGATCGGTAATGACAATTGCCCCAAAGAAAACGGGCCCGATTTGGATGTAGCGGCATCGGTGCTGGTTG
>RFZB01000209.1 GCA_009920915.1 Sphingomonadaceae bacterium
ATGGCCCAAAAGGATGATGCCATCTGCCTTACGGCTCTCTTCAAAATCGACATGCCAATCGCTTGAAAATTGCTGCATCGAAATCAGCAAGTCATAGCCATGGCGCGAACAGGTTTGCGTGATTGACCCCAGCATTGAAAGGAAAAAAGGGTTGATATTTGTCGCATCGGGCATTGGGTCTTCATAGAAGAGCAGGGCCAGTGTGTTGGTTTCCCGACGCCTGAGGCTGGAGGCGTTTTTATCAACTTTGTAATTGAGTTGTTGGGCAATGGCCTCAATGCGCTTGCGCGTTTGTTCTGAAACCGTCGGGCTGCCACGCAGTGCGCGTGACACTGTCGGCTGCGACACGCCGGCCAATTGCGCGATATCAAAAGATGTCGGTTTGCCCGACATGGTTCCTCCCTATTGGGGTGGCTGTTCACCCTGAGGCGTTCTGGTCCCTGCAGACTGTGGCGCTTGTGTCGCACCTCCACCGTTAATCAGCAACATGACATTTTGAATACGTATGTGCAATGCTGTGCGCTCAATCGTTGTCGCTTTAACCCCTTGAATAATCCGACTTAAAGTCTCGAGACTTATGGTTGGGATCAAGGCGTCGATCGTTGTCGAAGACGTCACCGTATCTGAGGGGATGAGGAATGCACACTTCCGGGCTTACTGTAACTCGTGCCATGCTCGGCCGTTCGGCCAGTCTGTTGGCACTCGGCATGGGTATGGCCCTTGCCACGCCAGCCTTCGCGCAAGCGGCCGCTGCTGATGCCGATGAAATTGTCGTCACGGGTCTGCGCGCCTCCATCAACCTGTCGGTTGAGGAGAAGAAGATTAATACGTCGATGGTCGAAGTGATTTCGGCAGAAGACATTGGCAAGCTGCCAGACCAGTCAATCGCAGAATCACTCTCGCGCCTTCCCGGCTTGGCCACGCAGCGCCTTGATGGCCGCGCCAATGTTGTGTCTATCCGCGGCCTTGCCCCCGATTTCACAACAACTCTGCTGAACGGACGTGAGCAGGTTTCTGCGAGCAACAACCGTGGGGTGGAGCTGGATCAATATCCATCAGAACTGCTGACGGGCGCTGTGATCTATAAGACGCCGGATGCCAGCCTGATCGGCCAGGCAATTGGCGGCACCATTGATATGAAGACCGCCCGTCCCCTATCCTATAAGGGGCGCACTATTGCCGTTGGCGTGCGCGGCGAAGTTAATGATTTGGGTAAGTTGAACCCAGATATTTCAAACAAGGGCTATCGCGCCAATATTTCCTACATTGATCAGAATGAGGATGGCACAGTGGGTTGGGCCTTGGGCTATGCCCGTATGGCGTCTCCCACGGCAGAAGAGCGCTGGCAAGCATGGGGCTATCCCACGGTGGGCAGCAACTATGTCATTGGCGGTGCCAAGCCTTATGTCAAATCAAACGAGCTTAATCGCGATGGCGTCATTGGCGTTCTGGAATTCAAGCCTGATGACAAGCTGCACGTGACCTTGGATGGCTATTGGTCGTCCTTCCGCGACAATCAGCGTTTGCGCGGCATCGAGCTGCCCCTGCAGTGGAGCGCAGCACAATTGCAGCCGGGCTATACGGTGCAAGATGGTTTGATCACCAGCGGCCGCTTTAACGGCGTGGAAGCTGTGATGCGCAACGACGTTGTGCACCGCAATTCCAAGATCCTCGCGCTGGGCGGCGCCAGCTGGCCGCGCCTCGGCTCCGATGGCGGCTGGGCCGCGGTGCTGCGCGCCGAAGGCGTCGCGGTCGAGGACTTCGCGGCATCGAATTGCGGCGTGGAGGTCGCATGGTCCGACCACCTGCGCGCGCGCTTCGCGGGCACGCCGCTCAAGCGCATCGCCCTGCGCGCGGGCGACGAGGTCGTGCGCGGCGAGGCGGTGGTG
>RFZB01000210.1 GCA_009920915.1 Sphingomonadaceae bacterium
TTTGACTAGACCAGAAAACGTATTTAGCATAGAATCAACTACTGGCGGACCTGGTTTATTAATTTCTAGTAATAGTATTAGTATCGGAAGAACTAATCAAACTATATTACCAACAGCTAATGCTTATCTATTAAGCGTTAGAGGTAGTTCTATAACAACAGGAGATGTTTTTATAACTGGTAACTTAGAGGTTTTAGGTTTAAGTGCTTCTCCTAATGCTGTGGCTAACGTAGCAACTGCTAATAATTGGTATTTTGCTAATGATTATAATACTTATCTACAAATTGCTGCTAATGACTACAATACTTATCTAGCTGCTCAAGCAAACGATGGAGTTACTTTAGCCACAGCACGTGGTAACGATCACTCTACTCTTCTATCCGCGCATGCTAATGACCTTACAACGTGGAATAGCGCACAGGGCAATGATCATTCTACTCTTTTATCTGCGCGTGCTAATGACCTTGCAACATGGGATAGCGCGCAAGGCAATGATCACTCTACCTTATTGAGCGCGCGTGCTAATGACCTTGCAACGTGGAATAGCGCGCAAGGTAACGATCATTCTACCTTATTAACTGCAAGAAGTAATGATTATAATACTTACAATGCTATTATCAATGATTCTACAGTAAAATTTTCAAGTAATAAAACTTTTGCTAGAGATTTAGTAATCGAAGGTAATTTATTTATACTAGGAGATAGCGTTACTGCAAATGTATCAAATATCTCTACCGAAGATAAAACTATAATTATAAATTGGAATAGCACAGATGCATTGGCTGAAGGCTCTGGTATTCAAGTAGCAGGAACTAGTAGCGCATTATTAGCTAATTTAATTTATGCTTCTGCATCTGTCTCTAAGTTTAGAGTTGGAGTAGGTACTTTAACATCAGCTGATGACATAGCTAGAACTAGAGACTATGAAGCTAATGATTGGTCTACATATTCTACTTTAGCCGCTAATGATGGAGCTACCTTACTAACTGCGCGTAGTAATGACTGGAATACTTATTCTACATTAGCTGCAAATGATGGAGCTACTCTACTTTCTGCTCGTCAGAATGACCACGTAACGTATTTAGCTGCCTTAGCCAATGACGGAGCCACACTCTTAACGGCTCGTCAGAATGACCACGTAACATATTTAGCTGCCTTAGCCAATGACGGAGCCACACTCTTAACAGCTCATCAGAATGATCACGTAACATATTTAGCTGCCTTAGCCAATGATGGAGCTACTCTACTTTCTGCTAGAGGTAATGATTATACTACATATTTAGCTGCTTTAGCTAATGACTTTAATACTTACACAAGTTTAAACGCTAATTTGAACTCCGTTCAAAGTAACGTAAACGCTAAGGTATCTAAAGCAGGAGATACTATGACGGGTGAACTAACTCTGTCTGGACCTCCTACTAGTGCTAGTAATGCTGCTACTAAAGCCTATGTAGATGGCGCTTTGGGGTTAAGTCTTCAACCTAGATATAATACTAATGTAAGTTCTGGAACTAGCAATTGCTTCTTTGTTAGAGTAAGCGCAAATAGTCCTGCTAGCTTAAACTATGTATACAGCTCTCTTAACGGAATCGATCAAGTTAATGGAGTAGATTTTGTCTACAACGTAGCGAATGATACAATACAGTATACTGATAGCTCAGTGCCTGCTGGACTACAAGTATTAATAAGAGCTTTCACAAATTAATAAAATTAACTTTGTCAAAAAACATTCAGTTATATAGAATATAAGGAGTTAATATGCCACTAAAAAAAGGTAAGTCACAAAAAACAATTTCTTCAAACATAAGTAAAATGGTAAAAGAAGGCTATC
>RFZB01000022.1 GCA_009920915.1 Sphingomonadaceae bacterium
TTTGGCAACGTTGCCAAATATGGTCGTTATGGCTCCATCGGACGAAGCTGAGCTGGTTCATATGACCTACACGGCCACCCTGCATGACAGCGGGCCAATTGCTCTGCGTTATCCGCGCGGCAATGGCCTTGGTGTGCCACTGCCCGAGGTGCCCGAGCAGCTAGAAATTGGCAAAGGCCGTATTGTTCGACAGGGCAAAAAGGTCGCGATCCTTTCGCTTGGCACAAGGCTGGAAGAGGCGCTGAAGGCGGCTGACCAGCTTGAGGCTAAGGGGCTTAGCACCACAGTGGTTGACCTGCGCTTTGCCAAGCCACTGGATCAGGATTTGATCCGCCGTGTGCTTACCAGCCATGACGTTGCTGTTACGGTGGAAGAAGGCGCGGTCGGCGGCCTTGGCGCACATGTGTTGACCATGGCGAGCGATGAAGGCTTGATTGATGCCGGGCTAAAGCTGCGGACATTGCGTCTGCCTGATACCTTCCAAGATCACGACAATCCGCAAAAACAATATGATGAGGCCGGCTTGAACGCTCCCCATATTGTCGAGACGGTTCTCAAGGCCTTGCGCATCAATTCTGTGGTGGCAGACGCTGAAAAGCGCGCCTGACGCGCAATGGCCAAGGTGCGGGCAGATCAGTTGCTGGTTGATCGCGGGCTGGTGGAAAGCCGGACGCGGGCACAGGCGCTGATCCTTGCCGGGCTGGTCTATCATGGCGAGAAAAAGGTCGATAAGGCCGGGCAGGCGCTGCCGGACGATGCCCCGCTGGACGTGCGCGGGCGGGATCATACCTGGGTGTCGCGCGGGGGGCTAAAGCTGGATCATGGCCTGACGCAATTTGGCTGGGATGTCACTGGCGCCATTGCCATGGATGTCGGGTCTTCTACGGGCGGCTTTACGGATGTGCTGCTGACGCGCGGGGCAACGCGCGTTTATGCCGTTGATAGTGGGACGAACCAGCTTGCTTGGAAGCTGAGGCAGGATCCGCGCGTCATTGTGCTTGAGCAAACCAGCGCCCGGATTTTGACCGAGGCGCATATTCCTGAGCCAGTTGATATTCTGGTTTGTGACGCAAGCTTTATCAGCCTGGCCAAGGTGTTGGAAAGGCCCATGCAGTTTGCCAAGCCGGGCGCGCGCCTATTGGCGCTGATCAAACCGCAATTTGAAGCGGGGCGAGAGGAAGTGGGCAAGGGCGGCGTCGTTCGTGACCCGCACGTCCATTTACGTATCGTTTCTGAAGTTAAAAGCTGGTTGACCAGCGAGGGTTGGGACGTAGAAGGCGTCACCGAAAGTCCGATCAAAGGGCCAGAGGGCAATATTGAGTTCCTAATCGCAGCTCACAAGCCACTCTAACCCGCCCGTCAGGGGGAAATGTGAACGCCAAACTGCTCATCGTGGCAGCTGCGGCTGTGGCAGTGCCAGAAGGGGCGCTTGCACAGCGCACTGCCGAAAACCTTGTGACACAATCTGCTGATGCCTTTGGCAAGACCATCGGCAATGAGAAAATTGGTCTGTACAGCACCGAGGATGTTCGCGGCTTTAACCCCATTGATGCCGGCAATATGCGGATCGAGGGCCTGTATTTTGATCATGTAGAGCGCGTGCCGACGCGGTTGGTGGAAGGATCCACTGTCCGTGTGGGTGTTGCGGCACAAGGATTTTCCTTTCCCGCGCCCACAGGCATCGTTGATTATGATCTGACGCTATACCGCGGCAAATTTGAAGCTAGCGGAATGATTGAGCGGGGCCCTTATGGCGGTGCGGCCGGCAATGTTGAGCTGAAAGTGCCAATTTCAGGCGATGATTTTGGCCTTGCCGGGGGCGTTGGGTTCCGTGAGCAAGTCCGGCCTGAAGGCGGCAAAAACAGCTATCGCACCGTTGGCATCACAGCCGCCTGGCAGCCCTATCAAGGTGCTTTGTTGGCCGCTTTTGCTGGCGCCTTCACCAATGATGATGATGAAGCGCACGTCACCTTCTTTCCAGCGGGAGAGGTTTTGCCGCCGCGGGTGCAACGCGGGGTGTTTTTGGGGCAAGAATGGGCTGATAAAAAGTCGCAGACGGTAACCGGAGGGGTGATTGGGAAATTCCCACTCCAAAACTGGTTGCTGGAAGGCGGGTTGTTTACCTTTTCGGCGCGTAACTTGACCAATTTTGCGGATTTGCTGCGCGGTGTGACCGCGGATGGCAAAGCCACAAACCGTATCCTCATTTATGATCCGGGCAGCGAGACCCAGAGTCTTTCGGGGGAAGGCAGGCTGACGCGCATTTGGCAGGCTGGTGATATGCAGCACCGCTTGGTCCTAAGTGCCAGAGGCCGTATCAAGGACCGTCTATTTGGCGGAACACAGCGCATTGATTTAGGCCCAAGTTCAGCCGTGTTGCCTGATTTTCGTGACGCGCCCGCCTTGCTGGACCAAGTGAAAGACAAGGACAATGTCCGCCAGATGAGTTTTGGCGCGGCCTATGGCTTTAAATGGTTGAACCATGGGTCAATCGACCTGTCCGTCTCGCGCGCGCAATATCGCAAGAATATTCGCTTTGCAGACGCGGCTTTGGCGTCTGTGCTGACCAGAGATAGGCCCATGTTGGTAACAGCGACGGGCACGCTGAATCTCTCTGCACGGCTGACGGCCTATGGCGGCTTTGTCCGCGGGCTTGAGGAAGCTTTGGTGGCGCCAGATATCGCAACCAACCGGTCAGAGGCACCGCCGGCCATTCGCACGCGGCAGACGGATTTTGGCCTGCGCTATGCCATCACGCCCAAAATGTCGTTGGTTGCTGGCCTGTTCAGCGTGCAAAAGCCCTATTTCAACCTTGATCCGTCGCTGCGCTATCGTCAGTTGGGGCAGGTGGATAATCGGGGGCTAGAAATCTCGCTGGCCGGCTCCATCCGTCCCGGACTATCGCTTGTGGCGGGTGCGCTGCTGCTGGACCCCAGAATTGCGGGCGAGGCCGTGGAGGCCAGACTAATTGGCGTTCGACCGGTTGGCGTTGTGCGCACGCGCGCCATTGCCAATCTGGACTGGCGTTTTGCCAATGGCACCAGCCCTTGGTCGGTAGATCTTGCTTTTGAAGCCTTGTCGTCGCGCGTTGCCAATGCGCGCAACACCCTATCTGCGCCGCCACGGCAGAATGTGAATTTGGGGACGCGGTACCGCTTTAAAGTGGATGGCCATCCTGTGCTGTTCCGCGCGCAGGCCATGAACTTGTTTAATGATTATGGCTGGCAAGTCTCATCCAGCGGCGGGTTTACCTATTCTAATGGCCGGACCTTCATGGCGCAATTTGTGATGGACCTTTAACCGCGCTCGTCGAGCATCGCTGACGTTTGTCGAAGGTTCATCGCATCGGCGGGCCTTGCCTTGGAAAGAGCTTGCATGAGATTAGCCTTTTACCAGACAGCTATTATTGCCGCGTCGCTGGCCGCTTGGCCCAGTGCTGCGTTCGCGCAGCGCACCAATGACAATGCCGTGAAAAAGGCCGAAGATGCCTTTGGGACGTCTGTCGGCGATGAACAGATTGGCATTTACAATGCCAATCTCGTCCGGGGTTTTTCGCCCGTTGCGGCGGGCAATTTGCGGATAGAGGGGCTGTATTTTGACCAGCAGGCACGGCCGATTGACCGGCTGATGGCCGGGACCGTCATCCATGTGGGGATTTCGGCCCAAGGCTATCCATTTCCAGCACCGACAGGCATTGCAGACTATAAGCTGCGCCGCCCGGGGGCAAAGCAGCTGACGTCGCTCAACCTCTCGCTTGGGCCTTGGGAAGGCGCTGGAGCCGAACTGGATGTGCAGCTGCCCCTTGATGGGGATCGTGCCGGCTTGGCCTTTGGGGTCGGCCGCTATCGCGATGGCCAGCCGCATCATGGCACAGGTGATTTGACCAGCCTTGCCCTGCTGGGGCGCTATAGCCCGGTCGCTGATTTTGAGATCTTGCCTTTCTGGAGCCAGTTCCGCGTCTCGGGCGAACAAAGCCAGTCACTTATTTTCACAACAACGGGTGATTTTCTGCCTGCCCCCATCGCTCGGGATCGGTTTTTGGGCCAGAAATGGTCTGATTATAGCGGCACATCCTCTAATTATGGTGTTGTAACAAAGGCACGTATTGCCGACTTTGATCTCAGCCTGGGTGTCTTTCGGTCCGACGTAAAAGTTGATGAGGACCATATCGACCTGCTTTTTGGAACGGATCGAACAGGCCAGGTGGCGAACCGGGTTGTCGTGGTCGATGGCGGGAACCGTTATGGATCGACATCGGGCGAAGTGCGCGTGGCGCGCAGCCTGGTGGAAGGTCCGCGACTGCACAAGCTGATCCTCTCGCTTCGTGGGCGTGATCAATCGCGCGTTTATGGCGGCACAGGCTCTGTCAGCCTTGGGCAAAGCCGCATAGGCGTTCAGGACTTTCGCCCCGAACAAACCGCGCAAATTGGCGCCAAAACCCGCGGCGAGGTAACGCAGAAGACACTTGGTTTGGGATATGAAGGCCGATGGGCGGGCTTGGGCGAACTTAGCCTTGGTCTGCAAAAAACAGATTATGCCAAATCCGTTAAAACGCCTGATCCAGCACGGGTCGTGCCGCCGACCTATGACAAGCCTTGGCTGTTTAGCAGCACGGGCGCCGTTTATGTCGCTGAGAATATAGCGGCCTATGCCGGATATACGCGTGGGCTGGAAGAAAGCCCGGTGGCTCCGGCGGAAGCGGCCAACCGCAATGAGGCGCCGCCTGCCATCCGCACCACGCAAAAAGAGGCTGGGCTGCGTTGGAAGCCAGCCCCAGGGGTCAGTGCGGTCCTTGGTTACTTTGATATTGAAAAGCCCTATTTTAATTTAGACGCGGCGCAGCAGTTTCGCCAGCTTGGGCAAGTGCGCAATCGCGGGGTTGAGTTTTCCGTGGCTGGCCCGCTTGCCAAAGGGCTTTATGTCGTTGCCGGCAATGTGTGGCTGGATGCGCGCGTTGCGGGGGAGGAAGTTACCTCTGGCCGTATCAGCCGCCGCCCGATTGGCACCTTTCGCCGCCACACAATGGCAAGCCTTGATTATCAATTGCCGGGTGTGCCGACCGTGTCGTTAACAGCGGGGTTCGAATCAACCAGCTCGCGCACTGCAAATGCGCAAGACAGCCTGCGCATTCCAGCGCGATCGGTGTTGCACCTTGGGACACGATATCGCTTTAAGCTAAGCGGTAAGCCCGTGTTGTTGCGCGCAAATGTGCAAAATGTGTTCAACACCTTTGGCTGGGCAGTCGGTGGGACAGGATTTCTCATCCCAAATGGATCACGACGCTATTCGCTGAGCCTTGCAGCCGACATCTGATCTCGCCTACACAGAACCAGTCACAAAGCTGGAGAGAGTATGAGCGAAATTGCATCAAAAGCCCAATTGCGCCTCTCATTCCTGCGCTGGGCCATCGTTACGGTGCCCGCGATTTTGTTTTTGGGCTTTTTGTTCGGGCAAATGGCCAATTCTGGCTATGATAATGGCTGGTTTCTTGCCTTAAAGCGGCCGGATATCATGCCGCCGGGTTGGGTTTTTGGCGTTGTCTGGTCGACGCTCTATGTCTTGATGGGCCTTTCGGTCGCGATGATCCTATATGCCCGAGGCGCGCAAGGGCGCGGGTTTGCCCTGTTCTTATTCGGCTTGCAGCTTGTCTTTAACCTCGCTTGGTCACCGCTGTTTTTTGCGCTGCATCACGTTTCGATGGCGCTTGTCCTTATTTTTGTCATCCTCGCGCTGACGATATGGACGACATTTGCCTTCGCCCGCATCCGCAAGGCAGCGGCCTGGCTGCTGGTGCCCTATATGGTGTGGCTCAGCTTTGCGGCCATTCTCAATTACAAGATTGATCAGCTCAATCCTGATGCGGAAACCCTTGTGTCTGGGGCCGCGCGTACCCAAATACAGCTATAAGCCCTATTTCTATTGCCAAGGATTGACGGATGCAGACCGAAAACCGCCTGTTTGATGACCTCGCCAAAATTATGAATGGCGCGGCTGGCACCATTGCCGGGATGACGCGTGAAGCTGAGGCCGCGACCCGCGAAAAGGTGAAAGAATGGATTGGCGGCATGGATTTTGTTAGCCGCGACGAATTTGAGGTGGTGAAAGCCATGGCACTTGCGGCGCGCGAAGAGGCAGATCAGCTGAAAGCGCGGCTCGATGCCTTGGAAGGCAAAGCCAAAGGATAAGCCTTTTCGGCTCTTGTCCACAATTTTGTCCGGATAACCGGCACGCGCCCTTGCTCGTTCCTGCCTTGGGGCGGCAAGCAGCTTGGCGATGAGTATCGAACCCCTCGACATGGCGCAGGCCGCCGGCGCGCCTATCGAAACGCTGGAAAGCTGGTTCTCGGCGCATAACTGGCTGCATGAGCGTATTGGGGATGAGGAAATTGTTGCCTCGGCCAAAGGCGCGTGGAACCAATATGAGCTGCGGGGCCTCTGGCGCGAGGATGATTGCGTTCTGCAATTCCTCGCTTTTCCCGATATTAAAGTCACCGATGCGCAGGCTGCTGTTATCTACGAAGCCATTGGGTTGATTAACGAACAACTCTGGCTGGGCCATTTTGAATATTGGCCGTCCACCGGGATTATTGCTTATCGCCATGCGGCTCTGCTGGACTCAGGCAGCGGTGAGGCCGTGTTTTCTTATGATCAGGCAGAAGTGATGGTGGAAGCCGCGATTGAAGAGCTGGATCGCTTTTATCCCGTGTTTCAGTTCGTGCTGTGGGGCGGAAAATCCCCGCGAGAGGCCATTACCTCGGCCATGGTGGAAACTCAGGGCGAAGCATGACGGCGGCGCCCTCCATCTGGTTGGTGGGCTGTGGCAATATGGGCGGGGCCATGCTGCGCGGTTGGCTGGCGCATGGGGTGCACCCAGACTCAATCCTTATCATTGATCCTGTGGCGAAAAATGTGCCGGATGGCGTGCGCCTTGCTGCCGCACCTGAAGGCCCGGCGCCCGATATTCTTGTCTTAGCCATTAAGCCACAGTCCTTGGCGCACGTCGCGCTGACCTTAGCCGTTGGACCGCAGACGATTGTCATTTCGATTCTGGCAGGCGTGGAAACAGCCGTGCTTGCGCAGCGATTGCCCGGCGCCCGCGCCTATGTGCGTGTCATGCCCAATATGCCGGCGGCGATAGGGGAAGGCGCCAGTGCGGTTTTCGCGCCCGATTTGGATGCCGCGGGCCGCGCCCAAGTGGACCAATTGGTCGCCCCCTTGGGTTTTGCCACTTGGGTGGCTGAGGAAGATGTGTTTCACGCAGTCACAGGCGTATCAGGGTCTGGCCCGGCCTTTGTGTTTCGTTTTATCGAGGCGCTGGCAGCGGCGGGCGAGGCAGAAGGCCTCTCGCCGGCGCTGGCCCGCCAATTAGCATTGCACACAGTGGCTGGGTCTGCCCGGCTGTCGTTAGCGACGGATACCGCCCCTGCAGAGCTGGCAGAGGCTGTGCGAAGCCCCAATGGCACGACTCATGCGGGCCTGACTGTGATGGATGCCTCTGACCTGCGTGATCTTGTGCGTGCAACCGTCAAGGCAACGGCGCAGCGCAGCTGGGAACTGGCCGAAGCCGCCCGAACTACGGATTGACCCCGCAGCAGTTGACGCCGCCCAGACACTGGCATAGCGGGGACAGGAAGTTGCGGCCCGGCCGCATTCAGCAATAAGAAAGTTTCGCTTCTCATGCGTGATCCTCTGCCTTTTTTGGTCGAACCCAATACCAATCCGGTGCGTGCTGATGAGCGCGCTGCCCGCATCGCGGCCCCCGGATTTGGTAAGGTGTTTACCGACCATATGGTCACGATCCGTTATGTTGAGGGGCAAGGCTGGCATGAGGCACGCGTGCACGCGCGGCAGCCTTTGGTTCTCGATCCGGCAACCGCAGTCTTCCATTATGCGCAGGAAATTTTTGAAGGACTTAAGGCCTATCGCCTGGAAGATGGCGGCATGGCGCTGTTCCGGCCTGAGGCGAATGCCCAGCGGTTTAATGCCTCGGCGCGTCGGATGGCGATGGCCGAATTGCCTGAAGAGCTGTTCATCGAATCCTGCCGCCAATTGGTGCAGATTGATCGTGATTGGTTCCCGGATGTGGAGGGCGGGGCGATTTATCTGCGTCCGTTCATGATCGCGAGCGAAGTGTTTCTGGGCGTGAAGCCTTCGGCCGAATATCTGTTCATGGTCATTGCCTCTTCGGTGGGCGGCTACTTCAAGGGTGGGGCGCCTGCGGTTTCGCTGTGGGTGTCGCAAGATTATAGCCGGGCAGCGCCGGGCGGCACGGGGGCGGCCAAATGCGGTGGCAATTACGCCTCCAGCCTTGTCGCCCAAGCCGAAGCAAGCAAGCTGGGGCATGACCAGGTTGTCTTCCTTGATGCCGCTGAGCAGCGCTGGATTGAGGAATTGGGCGGCATGAACATCTTTTTGGTGTTCGAAGATGGCTCAATTCAAACCCCGCCTTTGTCGGGAACGATTCTCCCCGGCATCACGCGTGATTCGCTGTTGACGCTGGCGCGCGAAGAAGGGTTGGTCGTGCGTGAAGAGCGTTATGCCATTGATCAGTGGGAGGCAGATGCCAATTCTGGCCGGTTGGTCGAGGCTTTTGCCTGCGGGACAGCGGCTGTTGTGACGCCAATTGGCAAGGTCTCAAGCCCATCTGGCAGCTTCACCATTGGTGCAGGCGGCCCGGGCCAAGTGACGCAGCGATTGAAGGATCGTTTGGTCGGAATTCAGCGTGGCATCGCCGCTGACCCCCATAATTGGGTTATGCGCCTCGATTGACCGATTGCCTTTAATGACAGGGCCGCTATAGGGACGGCCCACACCGATGTTGGGGCGTCGCCAAGTGGTAAGGCACCGGTTTTTGGTACCGGCATTCGGAGGTTCGAATCCTCCCGCCCCAGCCAATCTTCTTTTGACCATCTTTTCCCAATCCAATCGGCACCCTATCTCCTCCTTTCAATGAGGAGATTCGCGTGATGACCGAGATTGCAACGCTGGCCGGGGGCTGTTTTTGGTGCGTGGAAGCTGTGTTCCAGCAACTGGATGGCGTGGAGCGTCTGGAAAGTGGCTATATTGGCGGATCTGTGCCCAATCCGACTTACAAGCTGGTCTGCGGCGGGGATACGGGCCATGCCGAGGCGCTGCGCATCTGGTTTGATCCTGCGCGGATTTCTTATGGAGATCTGCTCGATGTGTTTTTCGCAACGCACGACCCCACTCAGCTCAACCGACAGGGCAATGACATTGGGACGCAATATCGGTCTGCCATTTTCCCGCATGATGCTACTCAAGAGGCCGAGGCACGCGCGGCGATCGTGCGCGCGCAGCCAGATTGGCCGGCACCGATTGTCACCAGTATTGAGCCGTTAAGTGATTGGTATGTCGCAGAAGATTATCACCAGCGCTATTGGGATGGGGAAGGGCAGAGCAATCCGTTTTGCCTTGCGGTGATCCCGCCCAAGCTGGTCAAGCTGAAAAAGCGTTTTGCCGAGCGACTTAAGACGGCAGGCTAGCGCCCGATTCGACTTGCATTTGCCCTCAGCGCGCCTAACTTTTGCAGAATAAGCAGGAGTGCGCTTCATGTCGGATAATCGCAAACAGCCTTGGTTTTCCCAAAAACGCTATGGTTTGGGATCGGGCTTGCCGGTGCGTTGGCAGGGCTGGGCTGTGCTCGCCGTTTATGCGCTGCTGATCTATCTCGCTGTCCAGTTTCTGGGCGCGTTGCTGAAGATGGTCTTGATTGTAGGCGCGACGCTGGTGCTCGCTGCCATTTGTTATCAACGCACAGACGGTGGATGGCGCTGGCGCTGGGGCGGTAAACCCTAAGCTTTACGAAGCATCTTTGTGCTCCGGCCTTGCGCCGGAGCAGAGATTAGGGTGCCTAGTGGGCTCCGGCTCAAGGCCGGAGCACCGGTGGCCACCCGCCATGTTGCGTCAGGACGAAGGGCTTAGCGCCCGCCAGTTTTACGGATGGCGCCCTTATGGGCACCCACGCCACTGGGCTTGCGTTGGCCAAAGCGGCGACGCTTGGCATTTTGGCCATTGGGGCTGTCATTGCCGCGACGCGCCTCATCATGCCGGCGCTGGGCCGTTGCCGGGGCTTGTTTGGGCTTCGGCAGGCTGGCGACAACAGCCGCAATTCCTTCGGGCAGCGGCACAGGCTCTAACTGAACGCGGGTCAGGCGCTCAATCTGACGTAGATAGGCGCGCTCTTCGCCATCGACAAAGCTGATCGCAATGCCATCCCGCCCGGCGCGCGCGGTGCGGCCAATGCGGTGGACATATTGTTCGGCCACATTGGGCAGTTCAAAGTTAAACACGTGGCTGACGCCGGACACGTCAATGCCGCGCGCGGCAATGTCTGTGGCGACCAAGATGCGGATTTCCCCATTGCGAAAGGCCTGTAAGGCCGTTGTGCGCTGGGCCTGGCTTTTATTGCCATGAATGGCGGCGCAGGGGATGCCCGAGGCTTGGAGGTTCTTCACCACGCGGTCCGCACCATGTTTGGTGCGGGTAAAGACCAGCGCCCGGTCAATCGGCTCTTCGCGCAGACGGATGGTCAGCAGCGCCTGCTTTTCCTTTTGGTTCACAAAAGTCACGAATTGCTGGACGCGCTCTGCCGTTGTGGACTCCGGGGTCACCGAAACACGCACTGGATTGCTCAAGAAACGATCGCCCAGTTCGGCAATGGTCTTGGGCATGGTGGCTGAGAAGAAAAGCGACTGACGCTCTTTGGGCAGCATCTTATCAATGCGCTTTAACGCATGGATAAAGCCCAGATCGAGCATCTGATCTGCCTCATCAAGAACGAAAATTTCAACATTGCGCAGCGAAAGGGCACGCTGATCAATCAGGTCAAGCAAGCGGCCCGGCGTTGCAACCAGCACATCTACACCGCTGCTGAGCGCCTTGATCTGGCGACCAATCGGCACACCGCCAAACACCGTTTCAACCCGAACCTGCATCTGACGGCCATAATCGCGGAAGGATTGCGCAATTTGTGCCGCCAATTCGCGGGTGGGAGACAGAACAAGCATCCGGCAGGTCAGCGGCGCCCGCGGCTTGGGATTGTTCATCAAATATTGGAGCGAGGGTAATGCGAATGCGGCCGTTTTGCCGGTCCCTGTCTGGGCAATGCCACACAAATCCTTACCCTGCAGCAGCGGCGGTATCGCCTGCAACTGGATCGGGGTGGGCGTTTCATAGCCTTTGGATTTCAACGCGTCGAGAAGCGGCTTGGCAAGGCCAAGGTCGGAAAAATGAGTCATGAATAACTTTCAAACATAAAGCGCGGGCGCGCCAAAAGGACGCGCGCGAGCGGGGTCAAAACTGACAACCCGCGTGACAAGGGAAGCCTCGGAAGGGCGACAAGATCCCGGCCTGCTTCGCAGTGTTTCTGCTGCGAACAATCACGCTGGCCATCAGGATCTGCAAGGACCATCCTTGCTGCGCTGCGGCACGCCCTAGGCGCGTTTTCGCAGAAACGCAAGAAATTCAGGCCGCCGCGCGCGCCAGGCGGTCCTGAATGGCATCGCCTAACCCGCCAAGAGGCAAAGGCGCAATCGCAATACGCGGCTTTCCCGCCATATCTGCTTCATGCAGGCAAGCGAACAACCGGGCGGCAGCTTCTTCCAAACTGCCGCGCTCGCTGAGATTGGCGTCGCAGGCCATGGGGCCGAAGCCAATCAGCCATTCGTCAGCTTGGGCGGAGGTTGCATTGAGCCGCAGAGGCTTGGCTGGTGCATAATGACTGTCGAGCTGGCCGGGCGCTTCAATGCGTCCGCTGCGGTCCAACTGAAGCGACAAATCAATTGGGCCGGGGCGCAAGAGGCGTAAGGCATCGCTTTCTACCGCCACAATTGTCGATTCCAGGCCTTTTTCCGTTGCACCGCTATCCAAAATCATCGGGATGCGTCCGTCCAGCGTGCGGGCGACGTGCGCGGCGCAAGTTGGGCTGATTGTGCCACTGGCATTGGCGCTGGGGGCAGCAAGCGGCCTGCCTGCCGCGCGGATCACATCTTGCATCGCGGCGTGGGCGGGCATCCGAAGCGCAATGGTCGGCAGCCCGGCAGTCACGATGGCGGCAATAGGATGATGGGGCTTTAAAGGCAGAACAAGTGTCAGCGGCCCCGGCCAATACCGGTCGGCAAGATCACGTGCAGCATCGCTGAACACAGCAATTCTCTCTGCTGTCGCCAGATCAGGGACGTGGACAATCAGTGGGTTAAAGCTCGGCCGGCCCTTGGCAGCGTAAATCCGGGCAACTGCTTCGCCATTGGTGGCGTCAGCTGCGAGTCCATAGACAGTCTCGGTCGGCACCGCGACGCACTGGCCCGCGCGGATCAGCGCGGCCGCAGCGTCGACGCCCGCCTTGCCGTAGGGGCGGATTTCTGTCCGAAAGGCGGTGTTTGTCTCCATCAATTCCCCCGCTATAGCGCCGGACATAAGCTTGCAACCGCTCGGGGAACTTCAATGAGCTATAAGGCGCCCATCACCGAACAGCGTTTTGTTCTGGATCATGTGACCAAGATTGCCGAGTTGGCGGCGCATCCGTCATTTGAAGCGGCGTCCCCGGACATGATTGATGCCATTCTTGACGGGGCAGCAGCGCTGGCGGAAGGCGAATGGGCCCCGACGAACCGCGTCGGCGATACGCACAACCCCAAATGGTCAGACGGCACCGTGACGATGCCACCGGGCTTTAAAGAGGCTTATAAAGCCTATGTTGAGGGCGGCTGGGGCACAATTGATTGCGAGCCGGAATTTGGCGGGCAGGGGCTTCCCTTTGCACTGGGCTTTGTCGTGCTGGAAGATTTGGGCAGCGCGAATATGGGCTTTGGCCTTTGCCCAATCCTGACATCGGGTGCGATTGAAGCGATTGCCGCGCATGGCAGCCCCGAACAACAGGCCATGTATCTGCCCAAGCTGATCACGGGCGAATGGTCTGGCACCATGAACTTGACTGAGCCACAGGCCGGGTCAGACGTTGGTGCATTGCGGAGCACGGCAGAGCCGGCAGCAGACGGCAGCTATCGCATCAAGGGCACGAAGATTTATATCACCTTTGGTGAGCATGATCTGGTCGACAATATCGTCCACCTTGTTCTGGCCCGTACGCCGGGGGCTCCCCCGGGCACCAAGGGGATTTCGCTGTTTCTCGTGCCCAAAATCCGGCCCGATGGCAGCCGGAATGATCTGCGCTGCGTCTCGATTGAGCATAAGCTGGGCATTCACAGCTCCCCCACGTGTGTCATGTCTTATGGCGATAATGATGATTGCCATGGCTGGCTGATTGGCCCGGAAATGGGCGGGATGCGTGCCATGTTCACGATGATGAACAATGCGCGCCTCAATGTTGGCCTGCAAGGCGTGCAAATTGCAGTGCGCGCCACACAACAGGCGATGGGCTATGCGCGGGACCGCATCCAGTCCGCTCGGCCAAATTCGGGCGGCCAGCCTGTGCCGATTATCGAACATCCTGATGTTCGGCGGATGTTGTTGCGCATGAAGGCACTGACCGAGGGCGCGCGGTCCTTGCTGTATCTTGCCGCCAGCAATGTGGATCGTGCGCGTCTGGGCCTAGAAGGTGCGCGCGCGCGCGTCGATTTGCTGACGCCGCTTGCTAAGGCCTATGGCACCGATATTGGCTGTGAAGTGGCCAGCATTGGCATCCAAATTCACGGTGGCATGGGCTTTGTGGAAGAAACGGGTGCGGCCCAGCACTATCGCGATGCGCGCATTGCGCCCATTTATGAAGGCACCAATGGCATTCAGGCGGCGGACTTGGTGGGCCGCAAGCTTGCAGGCGATGGCGGGGCTGGCATGGCCGCGCTGATTGCCGATGTCCGTGCCGAAGCGCAGGATGCGCGCCTGATCGCGCTGACCGACTTGGTTGAAAGGCTGACCGCGCATCTGCTGGAGGCTGATATCGATGATCGTCTGGCCGCCAGCTATCCTTATTTGACGATGGTGTCGGTGATGACCTGTGGCTGGCTGATGGAGCGTCAGGGCCGCGTAGCGCAAGCCATGCTCGATGCGGGTGAGGGCGATCCCACGTTCCTGCGCGCAAAGACTGTCACCGCCCGCTATTATCTGACCCATTTGGTGGGCGAGGCTTTGGGCCTTGCCGGGTCGGTCACGGCAGGTGCAGAAGGCTTGTACGATCTCAGCGCGGAAGAGCTGGCGGCCTAATCAGCCGCCACGCGCACCAAAAGCGCCTCTACCTGCACCTGCGCGCCCGCGCTGACCAGCACCTCTGCGACTGTCCCGTCAAAGGGCGCGATCAGGCTGTGCTCCATCTTCATTGCTTCGAGGGTGAGGAGCTTTTGGCCGCGCGTAACCGCTTGTCCCGCGGCCACATCTACAGAGAGAACGCGGCCCGGCATGGGCGCGAGAATCGCGCCATCGCCAGAATTGCTGCCAGCTTTGCCTTCTGCCCGCCAAGGCTCAAGCCGCCACACCGCGCCATTTTCCGCGACCAGCATTTGCGGAGCAGGGCTTTCCTCGCCCGGGCCATGGAGCTGGACGTCAATGGGTGCGCCATCCAGCAGGAATTGGGCGCTGCGCTTATCGGTCGCGTTGAGGCGAAAGCCAGCAAAGAGTGACCGGGGGACCATTGCCATTGCAGCACGCGTCAAGGCTCCGGCTGAGGGCAAGGGCGGCGCCGTCAAATCCTCTACATGGCGTTCAATCAGCCCCGTATCGGGCTGACCACCGACGAAATCTTCCTGCTCCAGCACGCGTGCCAAAAAAGCGGCATTGGTTTTGACGGGCCAAACAGCTGTTTCGCTGACCATCTCAAGCAAGGTTTGCCGTGCTTCTTCGCGGCTGTCCCCACGTGCGATGAGTTTGGCGATCATTGGATCGTAATAGGGGCTAATTTCCCCGCCTTCTTCCACGCCCGTATCGACGCGCCCGCCATAGCCTGTTTGGAACAGGTCCAATCGGCCTGTGCTGGGGAGGAAGCCACGCACCGGGTCTTCCGCGTAAAGCCGGGCTTCCATTGCCCAGCCTTGGGCTGTGATTTCATGCTGGGATAAGGGCAATGGCTCGCCCGCTGCCACGCGTAACTGCCATTCAACCAGATCAACGCCCGTGATTTCTTCGGTTACGGGGTGTTCCACCTGTAGCCGGGTGTTCATTTCCATAAACCAGATGCGATCCGGGCTCAGCCGTTCCGACGCATCGGCAATGAACTCGACTGTGCCCGCGCCAACATAGTTCACGGCAGCAGCCGCGCGCAGGGCGGCCTCATAAAGCGCCGCTCGTGAAGCTTGGTCAATATTCGGGGCCGGGGCCTCTTCAATCACCTTTTGGTGGCGGCGCTGGAGCGAGCAATCCCGCTCAAACAAATGGACGATATTGCCGTGCCTATCCCCAAAAATCTGGACCTCCAGATGGCGTGGGCAGGCAATATATTTTTCCAGCAAGACGCGATCATCGCCAAAGCTGGCCGCCGCCTCGCGCTGGCACGAGGCAAGGGCATCGGCAAAGTCCGCAGGCGCATCGACGCGGCGCATCCCTTTGCCGCCGCCGCCCGCCACCGCCTTAATGAGGACGGGATAGCCAATTGCATCTGCTTCGGCGGTAAGCCGTTCCAGAGATTGATCTTCCCCCAAATAGCCGGGTGTCACGGGCACGCCCGCTTCGGCCATCAGCTTTTTGGCCGCATCTTTGAGGCCCATCGCCCGGATGCTCGCAGGGTCAGGGCCAACCCAGACCAAGCCTGCCGCAATCACGCTGTCCGCAAAATCGGCATTTTCGGACAGAAAGCCATAGCCGGGGTGGATGGCCTCTGCGCCGCTTGCTTTGGCAGCGGCCAGGATGCGCGCGCCATCCAAATAGCTTTCCTGCGCAGGCGACGGGCCAATATGCACGGCGGCATCCGCCTCGCGCACATGGAGCGCAGTGCGATCCGCATCCGAACAGACGGCAATGGTGCGCAGCCCCATGTCCTTTGCCGTGCGGATGATCCGACACGCAATTTCGCCGCGATTGGCAATCAGGATGGAAGAAAATGTCATTTTTTTTCCCTCACATCCGGAAGATGCCGAACGACGGGCGTTCAGGGATTGGGGCTTCAAGCGCCGCATTGAGCGCGAGCGCGACGACATCGCGCGTTTGCGCAGGGTCAATCACGCCATCATCCCATAGCCGGGCGGTGGCGTAATAAGGATTGCCCTCATCCTCATATTTTTGGCGGATCGGTGCTTTGAACGCTTCGGCTTCGTCGGCGCTCCATGTCGCTGCATCGCGGTGGACAGTGGCGAGCACCGAGGCCGCTTGTTCCCCGCCCATGACGCTGATCCGTGCATTGGGCCAACTGAACAAAAAGCGCGGGTCATAAGCCCGGCCACACATTCCATAATTGCCCGCGCCAAAGCTGCCGCCAATCAGCACAGTGACTTTGGGGACCGTTGCCGTGGCCACTGCTGTCACCAGCTTTGCGCCATGTTTTGCAATACCTTCTGCTTCATACTTCCCACCAACCATGAAGCCCGAGATGTTCTGGAGGAAGAGCAGGGGGATGCGACGTTGCTGTGCCAGTTCAATGAAATGCGCGCCTTTCATGGCACTTTCGCTGAACAACACACCGTTATTGGCGAGAATAGCAACAGGAATGCCCCAGATATGCGCAAAGCCGCAGACGAGCGAGCTGCCATACAGCGCCTTAAATTCCTGAAATTCGGATCCGTCGACCAACCGGGCGATTACCTCATGCACATCATAAGGCGCGCGGACATCTTCGGGGATAATGCCGTAAAGCTCTTCTGCTGCGTAACGCGGCGGACGGGCATCTTTGCGATCAATGTCCGCCGCTTTGGCACGCGGCAGGTGCGATACAATGTCCCGGACAATGGTCAGCGCGTGCGCATCATCGTCCGCCACATGATCGACCACGCCTGATTTGCGGCCATGCAGATCGCCGCCGCCCAAATCTTCAGCGCTGATTTCCTCACCCGTTGCCGCTTTGACCAAAGGCGGCCCAGCAAGAAAGATCGTCCCTTGATTGCGGACAATGACCGTTTCATCGGACATGGCCGGCACATAAGCGCCGCCGGCGGTGCAACTGCCCATTACGCACGCAATTTGCGGAATGCCCTTGGCCGACATATTGGCCTGATTGAAGAAAATCCGGCCAAAATGCTCTCGATCCGGGAAAACTTCGGCCTGATACGGCAGGTTTGCGCCGCCACTATCAACCAGATAGATGCACGACAGATGGTTCTGTTCGGCAATTGCTTGCGCGCGCAGATGCTTCTTCACCGTCATGGGGTAATAGGTGCCGCCTTTGACTGTCGCATCATTGCAGACAATCATGCATTGACGGCCCGATACCATGCCAATGCCTGTAATCAGGCCTGCTCCGGGGATATCTTCGTCATAAACGCCGGACGCCGCCAATTGGCCGATCTCGAGAAACGGGCTGCCCGGATCAAGCAACTGCTCCACGCGTTCGCGCGGCAGGAGCTTGCCGCGTGCAACATGGCGTTCGCGGGATCGCTCATCCCCGCCTAATGCCGCCGCCGCGACGCGCGCACGAAGCTCTTGCGCCAAAGCCCGGTTGTGCGCGGCACGCGCTTGGGCCTCTGGGCTGTCTGCTGCGTAAAGTGTTGGGAGGACAGGCGCGCTCATGAAGCCGCCCCAATGAGTTCCCGTCCAATCAGCATCCGGCGGATTTCATTGGTGCCAGCGCCAATATCCATCAGCTTAGAGTCGCGCATATAGCGCTCCACCGGCCAATCCTTGGTATAGCCAGCACCGCCTAGCGCCTGAATCGCCTCCAGCGCCACGCGCACCGAATTTTCCGACGACAGCATCACAGCGCCTGCTGCGTCAAAGCGCGTTGTCTGTCCCGCATCGCAGGCCTTGGCGACGGCATAAACATACGCACGGGCGGAATTCAGCGCGACATACATATCCGCGACCTTCGCCTGCATCAGTTGGAATGAGCCCACGGGCACACCAAATTGCTTGCGCTCGCGGATATAGGGGATGACGGTATCCAGACAGGCCTGCATGATGCCCAGACCAATCCCGGCCAGCACCGCACGCTCATAATCCAAGCCTGACATCAACACGCCCACGCCGCCATTGGTGGGGCCGACGACATTTTCCTCAGGCACAAAACAATCGTCAAAGACCAGCTCTGCTGTCGGCGAGCCGCGCATCCCCATTTTATCGATCTTCTGCCCAATGGAAAAGCCGGGCATATCCTTTTCGATCAAAAAGGCCGTAATCCCGCGCGATGCCGCCTCAGGCGATGTCTTGGCATAAACAAAGAGCGTGTCGGCATAAGCCGAATTGGTGATCCAGAATTTGGTGCCATTGAGACGATAGCCGCCATCAACTTTGTCTGCGCGCAGCTTCATCGACACAACGTCCGATCCAGCACTCGCTTCGGACATGGCAAGGCTGCCGACATGTTCGCCCGAGATCAGCTTGGGCAGATATTTTGCCTTTTGCTCTGGATTGGCCCAGCGGCGGATTTGGTTGATGCACAAATTGCTGTGTGCGCCATAGCTAAGGCCAATAGAGGCGGAGGCGCGGCTGATTTCCTCCACCGCCACGGTGTGTTCCAGATAGCCAAGGCCCAGGCCGCCCCAATCTTCCTCAACCGTGATGCCGTGCAGGCCTAGGGCACCCATTTCTGGCCATAAATCGCGCGGGAACCAATCTTCCGCATCAATTTTCGCTGCCAGAGGCGCAATGCGCTCATCCGCAAAACGCCGGGTGCTAGCACGGATCATGTCGGCCGTTTCGCCCAGCTGAAAATCGAAATCGGGTGTGGCTGGCATCATGCTCTCCTTCTTGCTGCCCTGCTAGCAGAGCGGGCGGCGGTTAGAAAATCGGATATTTAAGTCTGAGGCTTGTTGCCGTCGCATGGCATCCGCCAAGCCCGTTTTTCGCAGATTTGCATTGGGGCCTAGCGCAGTTTGTCTGGCTTGGTTACATGGGCCGCCACGACTCACCCGGGGACATTATTGTGGCAATTGAAATTCCGCTTGGCCTGACCTTTGACGACGTGCTGCTCCAGCCGCGCGAATCCGATGTTTTGCCCAGTCAGGCGGACACGCGGACTAAGATCACGCGAGACATTACGCTCAATATCCCCGTGCTGTCATCCGCCATGGATACAGTGACAGAAGCCGATATGGCGATTGTCATGGCCCAACTGGGTGGGCTTGGCGTGCTGCACCGCAATCTTTCGATTGAAGAACAATGCAAAGCCGTGCGTCAGGTAAAGCGCTTTGAAAGCGGGATGGTCGTCAATCCGATTACGATTCAACCCTCTGCCACGCTGGCCGAAGCCAAGGCGCTGATGGCCGCCAATCGCATTTCGGGCATTCCCGTCGTTGAGGCCAATGGTCGTTTGGCCGGCATTTTAACCAACCGCGATGTGCGCTTTGCCGAAAATCCCAATCAGCCTGTGTCAGAACTGATGACGCATGAAAATCTGGCGACTGTGAAGGCAGGCGTTGGGCAGGACGAGGTGCTGCGCCTGTTCCATTCCCGCCGGATTGAGAAATTGCTGGTCGTGGATGATGCCTTCCACTGCGTGGGCCTGATTACCGTGAAAGACATGGAAAAAGCGGTGACCTATCCCGATGCGACCAAGGATGCAGCGGGCCGCCTGCGCGTGGCTGCCGCCTCGACTGTGGGCGATGCCGGTTTTGAGCGCACCGAGGCGCTGATTGCGGCGGAATGTGACCTGGTGGTCATTGATACCGCGCATGGCCATAGCAAGATGGTGTCGGCGGCTGTGGAGCGCGTGAAAAAGCTGTATCCTAATGTGCAGGTTATCGCCGGCAATGTTGCCACTGCTGAGGCAACCCGCGCGCTGATTGATGCGGGCGCGGATGGCGTGAAAGTCGGCATTGGGCCGGGTTCTATCTGCACCACGCGCGTTGTGGCGGGCGTTGGTGTGCCGCAGCTGACAGCGATTATGGAATCCGCTGCTGAAGCCCGCAAATCAGGCATTGGTGTGATTGGTGATGGCGGCCTGCGGACCTCTGGCGATATTGCTAAGGCTTTGGCCGCTGGCGCCTGTAGTGTCATGGTCGGCTCGCTGCTGGCTGGAACCGAAGAGGCCCCGGGCGAAACCTTCCTCTATCAAGGCCGGGCCTATAAATCTTATCGCGGGATGGGCTCTGTCGGCGCAATGGCGCGGGGGTCAGCTGACCGATATTTCCAGCAGGATATCAAGGATCAGCTGAAGCTGGTGCCAGAGGGCATTGAAGGCCAAGTGGCCTATAAAGGCCCAGCCAAGGATGTGATTCATCAATTGGTCGGCGGTGTGAAGGCGGCAATGGGCTATACCGGCGCCAAAACCATCCCCGACTTGCAAGAGCGGGCACGTTTTGTGCGCATTACGGGGGCAGGTCTGCGCGAAAGCCATGTCCATGATGTGACGATTACGCGCGAGGCCCCCAATTATCCGACGCGCGGTTAAGCCGGGCGTTTTGACAGGCAGCTTCACCCAATGACGCCGGCGGCCCGGCTCCAGACAGCAATTGAGCTGCTTGATACCATTATCGCGGCGGCCCGCGACAATGGCCCGGCGGCAGATAACGTTATTGCTCAAGGCTTTAAGGCGCGGCGCTATGCTGGGTCTAAGGATAAGCGCGCCATTCGCGATTTGGTTTATCGCGCTATTCGTGCCTTTGGGCAGCCGCCCCAATCGGGGCGTGCCGCGATTTTGGGGTTGGGCGATCCTGACGTGAAGGCGCTGTTCGGCACGGGCAGCTATGCACCTGCAGCTGTGTCGGAACAGGATGTCACCGCCACGCCATCTCCGGTGGCTGATTGGATGCGCAGCCAGTTCTATCCCTTTATCGCAGAAGCAGAAATGCCTGCATTGTTGGACCGGGCTCCCTTGGATTTGCGCGTCAACCGTTTGAAGGCGACGGCGCAGGACATAGCCAATGATTTGGGCGGCTCGCCTGTGCAGGGGTTGGCTGATGCGTTGCGTTTTGACGACGCCTTTGATGTGACGGCAACGCCCGCCTATCAATCTGGCCTAGTTGAAGTGCAGGATGCGGGCAGCCAGTGGATTTCTGCCGTTTGCGCCGCCAAGCCCGGCATGACTGTGGTTGATTTATGCGCAGGGGCAGGCGGCAAGAGCCTAGCACTGGCGGCAGATATGATGGGTGAAGGGCGGCTTATCGCCAGCGATACGGACAGAGGACGATTAAGCCGCTTGCCGGAACGGGCAGATCGCGCCGGTGTCGCTGTGGAAACGCGGCTGCTCAACCCAAAACAAGAGGCCGCGCAACTGGCCGACCTGAAGGACCTGGCAGATGTTGTTCTGGTGGATGCCCCCTGTTCTGGCAGTGGAACATGGCGCCGCAACCCGGAATTGCGTTGGCGCATCACATCGGCCCGTCTTGACCGGACATTAGAGGCGCAAGCCCATGTATTGGATCTGGCAGCGCCGCTTGTGAAGCCCGGCGGAGCCCTGGTTTATGCTGTCTGCTCGCTTTTTGCGGCAGAAGGGGACAGCCAGATTCAACAGTTTTTGGCGCGCCAATCTGGCTGGGGGGTAGATCCGTTATCGCTCTCTCTTGGCCGCGCGACCGATACGGGGTATGTTTTGACACCTGCTCATGATGGCACGGATGGATTTTTCGTCGCGCGCCTGACAAGAAACAGCTAGTCATGCCTCAGACCAACGCACTGGAGTCCCTTATGCGCTTTGTGGCCCCCGCCATTGCCCTCTCGCTTGCCCTCGCGACTGTATCGAGCGTTGGCTATGGCAAGCGCGTCGCGGATGACCAGATTAATCCCTATTCCATGGCGCTGACCAAGATTGGCATTGATGAAGCTGCTGCTGGTCGGTTGGAATCGGCAACGGATGCCTTTGAATCGGCGTTGGCCGTCGATCCGCGCAACCGGGCCGCCTATGTTGAGCTGGCATCTGTTGCCAAGAAGCAGGGCCTGCCTGGCAAAGCCATCCGTATGTATCGCGAGGCACTGGCAATTGAACCCAATGACGTGATTGCCCTGTCTGGCCAAGGCGAGGCGCTGGTGATGCGTGGTGCTGTGACCAAGGCCAAGGAAAATCTGGCACGGATTGAAAAACTGTGTGTGGCCTCTTGCCCGGAACAGACGCGCTTATCCGCGGCAATTGCAAAGGGCCCCGCACCAGAACAACCCATGGCAGCGGCGGACGCCAAGCCGCCCGTGCCGGCAGCTACCGAGGCTGAGGCCCCGAAGCCGAACTAAGCACCCGGCCCAAAGCCACAAATTCCTCAACGGACAGCGTTTCTGCGCGGCGTTCGCCCTGAATGCCGCACGCCTCCAGCGCATCTAAGGCGCCGGGTAGGGATTTCAGGCTCTGCCGCAGCATTTTGCGCCGCTGACCAAAAGCTGCAGCGGTAATCTGCTCCATCACTTTGGCAGACACGCCCTCAGGTTCGGGCTTTGGCGTGATATGGACAACAGCCGACATCACTTTGGGCGGCGGCGTAAAGGCAGAACGGTGGACAGGCATGGCCAGCCGCGCTGTGCTGCGCCATTGGCCGAGAATAGACAGCCGCCCATAGGCCGAACTCCCCGGTTGGGCGACAATGCGGTCTGCCACTTCGCGCTGGAACATTAGCGTCAGGCTCTGCCACCGCGGGGGCCAGGTTTCGCCAGAGAGCCACTGGACCAGCAAGGCCGTCCCCACATTATAGGGCAAGTTCGACGCGATATGCCCGCCCTCTGGCAGAACATCCGGCAGAGCAATGCTCAGCGCATCGTCCTCAATGACTTTGAGCTTGCCCGGAAACGCAGCGCCCAGTTCAGCGAGAGCGGGCAAGCATCGTGCGTCGCGCTCAACCGCCGTCACGGTCGCCCCGGCGCGCAGCAAGGCGCGCGTTAGTCCACCGGGGCCGGGACCAACTTCATAGACGCTGGCGCCCGCCAAATCGCCGGGAATGGCTGCAATCCGGTCAAGCAATTGCCCATCAAGCAGGAAATTCTGGCCCAGCGCTTTGCTTGCGGCAAGCCCATGGCGGGCAATCACGTCGCGCAATGGGGGCAAGTCTGGCGTCACGCCGCCTCGCTGGCACGATAGGTGGCCGCTTCGCCTGCCATACGGATTGCCGCAATCATTGCCCCCGGATCGGCTAGATTTTTGCCAGCAATGTCAAAGGCCGTACCGTGGTCGGGCGATGTCCGGATAATGGGGAGCCCAAGGCTGATGTTCACGCCTTCATCAACGCACAGCGCCTTTAAAGGGATCAGGCCTTGGTCATGATACATACACAGCGCCAAATCATATCCCTGTCGTGCGCGCGGTGTGAACAGCGCATCCGGGGAAACGGGGCCAAATACTTCAAAGCCCTCTGCCCGTAATGTTTCAATCGCGGGCAGAATAATCCGGTCTTCCTCATCGCCCATCATGCCTTGTTCGCCTGCATGAGGGTTCAGCCCGGCAACGGCAATTCGCGGATTTTGGATGCCAAAATTGCGTTGCAGGCCAATGGCTGCTGTTCGCCCACGGCTGACAATTAACTCGCTTGTCAAAATTTCGGGCACGCGCGCCAAGGGGATATGGATGGTGATGGGGATGACTCGCAACTCAGGCCCAGCAAGCATCATCGCCACATTGCCAGAGGAAATGCCGCAGCGTTCCGCAATAAACTCCGTCTGGCCGGGGTGCGTAAACCCAATGGCTTGCAGTTGGGCTTTCGACACTGGCCCCGTGACAAGCCCGCTTGCTGTGCCCGATTGGGCCAATCCCACAGCAAGGCCCAACGTATCCAGCGCACAGCGGGCGGTTTCTAGCGTGGGGCACCCGGCATGGGCATCATCACAATCAGCCACGGGCAAAAGCGGCAATGCCGTCGCGAACATCACCTGCGCCTCGGCTGGCGAGCCAATGGCGGCAATCGGCCCGCTCCACACCCGGCGCAGAGCCGTTTCATTGCCAACCGCAAAGAAGCAGGGCAGCTGGGCATCGTGCCGTGCTTCCCAAGCCTTGCCGACAATTTCCGGCCCAATGCCCGCCGGATCGCCCAAGGTGACGGCTAAGGGGGCAATCATCTTCCGGTCAATCAGCGATAGTCAATGATTGCGTCGCGGCGCAGATCACGCAGATAAATTTGCGCCCGGCGATTGACGCGGTCATCGCGTAACTGGTTTTCAATGGCATCGGGTGAGGGGCCATCGGCGACCTGCGGATCATCCCGCCCGCACAAGGCGAGAACGCGGACGCCATCTGCACGTGATCCAAAAGGTGGCGTGACTTGGCCGACTTGCAAGTTGATGAGAATGTCCTGCAAACCCGGTGGCAGATCGCGCACGCGGATTTGATCATTATCGACAATGTCGGCGCCAAATGCCTTAGCGACAGCGTCTGCGCCGCCGCAGCCCTGCATATCTCGTGCCGCTTTCCCAAAAGCCTCCGCCCGTGATTTCACAAAGGCATCGCTGTCTTTGGGGTTAAAGCTGATGGTAATTTGACGCAAGCTCAGCACAGCGTCACGCGGATTGGCGACCAAAATCTGCCGCTTATCGATCAGAGAGATGATCGAAAAGCCTCCAGGAATGGGGATGGGCCCCGCAATTTGCCCAACACCAATTTGCTGCACAGATTCTGCCAAAGCGTCGGGCAATTGGGCCGGGCGCACCCAACCCAAATCCCCGCCAACAGCAGCTGTTGAGGCTTCAGAAAACTGCCGCGCATAAGCGGTGAAGGAGCCGCCTTGGCGAATTTGATCAATGATGCGGCGACCATTGTTGAAAATGTCTTCCGCATTCTCGGGCGTTGCCGACAAATAGATTTCGCCAACGCGATATTCGGTGGTGCCTTTGGACGCGGTTAAACGGTCTGCAATTTGCTTCACTTCTTCATCGCTGACATTGATGAAGGGCTCAACCCGGCGGCGGAGCAGGCGGTTCCACGCCAATTCGCCTTCAATTTGCCGCTTCATTGTGCGCTCAGAGGAGCCATTTTCCCGCAAGAATTTGGCAAAGCCCTCTGGCGTCTGGCGGAAATTGGTCGCCACGCGATTAAAGCTTTGGTCAATTTCAGCCTTGGGAATGGTGATGTCGTTGGTTTTGGCTTCCTGAATTTGCAGACTCTCATCAATCAGGTTGCGCAGCACCTGAACGCGGAGCCGCTCACGCTCTTCGGGCGGAACACGGCCCCCATTGGCCAGAATAACCAGCGCCAGGCGTTGATCCACATCGGTCCCCGTAATCACGTCGCCATTCACAATGGCCGTTGCCTTGCGAACTTGCGGATCCACTTTGCCAATGGGCGTTATGTTTTGGGGAAGGTTGAGCGCAGCGGCCGGGCTAGGTGCTTCATCAGGCACCGATTGTGCCAACACCGCTGTGGAGGCTGTGGCCAGTGCCGCGCACGTGATCCAGAAAGTACGAACCTTAAAAGTCATTCCCAATGTTATCCCTCTCACGCCGGTGTCGGCGGGGCTCCTCTGCCAAAGCCCAGCTGAATAGAGCCTGAGCAAAGCAGTTCTCTAGCGCCCCAGATTGCGGAAGGATAGCCGCAATTGGAAGGTGTTGCCGCGCCGGACATCCCCTTGTGTGTCATAATCCCGCCGCCAGCTGATCCCGAACACAAAACAATCATCTTCATAGGCAATTCCCACGCGATGACGGACAGGCTCATAGCCATCTGCCAAGGAGGTGGGGTCCTCATTATTGTTCGTCATATCAATTGTGGTGGACCCAAAAACTGACCAAAAACGCGCAAATTGAAGCCGTCCACCCAAGCGAATTTCTTCGCGATCCCGCAAATCTTCCAGCTCGGGGCCAATATTGCGGTTGAGCCGCAAATAACCAATCGTTGCATAGCTTTTGTTGCTACCAATGGTTGCGTCCAGCTCATTCCGGCGCACGGCAAGGCTGTCCTTATCCAGCCGGTAACGATGGGTCACCGATATAAGGCTCCGAAACCGGACGTTGGTGCGTCCAACAATATCTGACGTGCGGCCATAAAGGCCAGTTCCATCGGGGAAGGTGGTGCGCGTGGCAGAGAAGCGAACACTTTGCCCGATGGTGGCATTCATCCGCACACCGGACCCGTCCCAGACCCAGTCTGCGCCGTACGTCACGCGAGAGCTATCTTCCCAGCGGTCATAGCCGGGGAAGCGGTTGAGCGCGAATAGGTTGCTGTCTTCCAAATCAACAGCGCGGGCATCCTCATTGGGGATGCGCATGTTTTTGGTGGCGGGAGACCCAACGACTTGCACCCGCGGGGTGAGTTGTTGCTGACCGCCAAATAGCGCCCCCACCAGCGGCCAGCGCATTTCGGCGGCAACAGCGCCAATCCAGCGATTATTCCAGCCGGCCTCACCGCGATAGGCGGATGTTGTCGTCGCAGTGATTTCACCGCTGTGGTAAACGTCCGCGCGGCCAAAGCCCGTCAGCTTCACTTCTTGGCCCAAATTGGTCAGATAATTATTATCCCAGCGCACGCCAAAAAAGGCACGTTGCGTATCTTGGCCTGCAGTGCGCAGCAGAGCGAGGCTGTTCAACTGTAGCTGAACTTGACCGCCCATCAACGGGTCTTGCAGCCGCTTGCGCCAGTCAATCGCGGGAACGGCAACGGGGATCTGCCCTTGCACTTCAGTTGCGCGAAGGGTTTGGAAAGACCAGCCGGCAATCGACAAATAGCTTGATTGTGAAATCCGCTCTAAGTCCACAACTGTGCGTAGCCGGTCATCACGCGAAATATCATAACGGCGCAAAAATGTGCGGTCCGTTACAATGCGCACTGAGGGAGACAAGCTCCAGCGACGGTCAAACTGAAAGCGGCCATTGGCTTCTAAATAACCACGGAAAGACGCAACGGCCGACTGATTAGGGTCAAGCGCAGAAATGCGGTTACCCCCCGTGGCATAGGCCGTGACTTGATAGGCGCCAAAATCGGTCAGATGCCGATAGCTGGCTTCCGCCATTGGCGCGACCAGCGAATACACATGGGGCGTCAGGGTAAGATCCCGATTAGGCCCCAAAACAAGATAAAAAGGCGTCGAAATTTCGAGCCCAGTGTTCTTGGTATATTGAATATTAGGGATCAAAAACCCGGTGCCGCCACGGTCATCCGCGGGATGAGAGAGCCCGGGCAGCGCCAAGACTGGCAGGCCCAGCAATTCCAGCCGTGCATCTTTGTAACTGATCCGGTTTTTGGCCGGATTATGCGTCACACGGACTGCTGTGATTTTCCATAAGGGGTTTTTGGGGCAGCCATTTTCATCGACCACGCGGCAGGGGGAATAAATGGCACGGTCTAATGTGGAAATGCCGTTTACGCGCTTGCCTTTGTCAGCGGCGAGACGACCGCCATCGTTTAGCACAATTAATAAATTGGTTACGGCACCGTCGCGCAGCGTGTCTTTTAACTCAACATCGTCGCCATAGGCCCGGTCGCCTTCTGCGCCCTCGACAATCACATTGCCTTGGGCACGGACTTCACTCGATTTGCGATCCCAGATGATCCGATCTGCGCGAACGCGATTGCCATCACGCGTCATCCGCACTTCGCCACTGGCCGT
>RFZB01000211.1 GCA_009920915.1 Sphingomonadaceae bacterium
GAGCGCGGGCCGCCACCCCACAAACCTCTTTGATTGGAGCAGCGGCCATGGCGGGCAAAAACCCTCCCGTCATGAAAAAGACGACACCCCAACCCAAGGAAAGCCTCGCGCTCCTGCGTCACGAGGCCATCTGTTACATCAAAACCCTCCGTAAGGGTGGACTTCCGCTCGCCGAGTGCGTGCGTGCGGCTTCCTTGCGCCCATGGCCTGGGGAAGACGGGCGGTATTTTGCCGCACGCACCTTGGAGACTTGGTGGTACGAGTACAGCAAAAGCGGTTTTGCGGGCATCAGCGGCACCGCCAAACGTTGCGATGCTGGCAAAAGCCGTGCGCTCGATCCGCAAAGCGGTCAGTGGATGCTTGATGCTCTCGCCCAGAATCCCCGTGTACCTTTGAGCGTGCTCTACCGGATTTGGAGGCAGCAGGGCCGCATGCTTCCGAGCGAGAGCACCGTGCGGCGCTTCCTCGCCGCCCAAGGCTTTGACGCCCGCAGTCTCAATGCGGGCAGCCTCGAGAGCGGTCCCACCAAGGCCTTTGAAGCCCCCATGCCCAACGATCTGTGGATGGTGGATTTTGCCAACGGACCAACCCTGCGCGTATTGGATGGCAAGAGCCTCGCCACACACCTCTGCGTGCTCATGGATGATCACAGCCGCCTCATTGTGTTTGCCGGTTACTACGCAAGCGCCGACACCGCCGCGTTCCTCGACTGCCTCAAGCAGGCCGTCCTCAGGCGCGGTCTGCCTGTTAAACTCTACACCGACCAGGGCAAGCCCTTCGTCAACCACCACGCCAAAATCGTTTGTGCCAACCTTGGCATCCGCCTCCTGCACGCAAAACCCTATCACGCTTGGAGTAAAGGCAAAGTCGAGCGGCTCATTCAAACCATCCAGCACGACTTCGAGTTGACCCTACGCATGGAAGGAAACGCGGTGCACAGTTTGGAGCAACTCAATGCCGCTCTCTCGCATTGGATCGCCTCCCTCTACCACTTGCGCGTCCACAGCTCCACCGGCCAGTGCCCGCAAGAGCGCTTCAGCCGTCACGCCCATGCGCTCCGCAACCTCGAGGAGCCCGAGAAGATCGCCCCGCTTTTTTACACCCGCACCGAACGCGTTGTGCGCAAGGACGGCACGGTCACTCTGGACAAGATCCTCTTCGAAGTGCCGCTCTCGCTGCGCGCTCTCCAAGTCGAACTGCGCTATGAGCCCATCCTCCTCGACCCCGTGGAGGTCTGGCACAAAGGCATCCTCCAAGGCCTTGCCCGCCGCTGCGATCTGCATCTCAACAGCGCCTTCCACAACCGTCTGCCAAGCTCCAACTATGCGCGCTGAAACCACTGCTTCTTCCCAAAGTTCACGCGCTCTGGAAGATCTTTTGCGTCTCTGGGGAATGCACCGCGCCCCCTTTGTGTGCGACGACAAAGCAGCGCAAATCTTTCCCGCCACCGGCCAAGGTGAAATCCTCGAACTTCTTCAAACCACAGCCACCCTGCGAGGGGTCATGCTGCTCACTGGCAACCCCGGTGCGGGCAAAAGCACGCTTCTGAAGGGTTGGGCAGCGAGCCTCGAACCCAAACGCTTCCTGCCGCTGCTGATCACTCAATCGAGTCTTTCAGCCACAGGAGTGCTTGAAGTCTTGCTCACCAAGCTCGGCGAGCGCCCCCGCTTCAAGCGCTCGAGCAACCTGCTGCTTTTGGAAAAACACCTCGCTGAACTTGAGCCCATCACCTTGGTGCTCATCCTCGATGACGCGCAAAACTACCCGGCCCACGCGCTTGAAGAGTTGCGTTTGCTTTTGG
>RFZB01000212.1 GCA_009920915.1 Sphingomonadaceae bacterium
TTCGCGCTGCTGTCAGGCATCCTGACCCGCCACAAAGTCGAAGCTGCGTTTCTAGAGCGCGTCAATGCCATGGCAGGGCAGGGCGTCACCAGCGTCTTCAGCTTTGGCCGGTCGAGCGGGATTGTCGAGGGCATCCTAGCGGCATATGACATCCCAACGACTCTGGTAACGCCTCAGGCGTGGCAGAAGGCGGTCGGCCAAAGGGCGGGGAAGGACGGGAGCCGGGAGCGCGCTATGCAGCTTTTCCCGGCGCAGGCTGATCTATTTTCGCGCAAGAAGGACGATGGCCGATCTGATGCGGCGCTGATTGCATACTATGGGGCGAAAACACTCTAATCTTACCTATTGCGGGGTATATTGTGACATCTATTCTATTCGATCCGGACTTCGCGGGTCCAGCCGACTGGGCGGCGCTATATCGGCAACTCGGCCTTCAGGTTGTGCCCGCGAAGATGCCCCGCGAGGACAAGGCGTGGAAGCGCCCGATCATCAAGTGGCGTGAGTATGAAGGCAGCTTGACGGACGATGCCACCTATGCCGGGTGGTATGGTCCGCAGGGCGAATTCCGCAACCGCGAGAATATGGGCCTGATCACTGGCGCTGCATCTGGCAACGTCTGGGTGCTCGACATCGACAGCCATAACCATCCGCAGGCGATGAAGTGGCTGCAAGCCCTGATCGATGAATGGAACGATGGCATCCCGCTCCGGACCGCTACCCAGCGGACCGGTGGCGGTGGTGTCCAGATTTTCTTCAGCGCCCCTGACGGCTGGGTGCCGCCCACGAACAAGACCAGCATGGGGATCGACATCCGGGGCGCTGGCGGCTTCGCCATGCTCCCACCCAGTATGCACGAAAGCGGCGTCAACTACGCTTGGATCAAGAGCTATGAGCCTTGGCTGGTCGGCATCATGGAAGCCCCGTCATGGATCATCGAGGCCGTCGATGAACTGCTGAGCCAGTTCACCAAGGTAGAGCGCGGTGAGCGCACCGAAAGCCCAGCGCAGGCGGTCGATAGCTTTGGCCAGATCGTGGACGGGCGCGAGGATTACATGACCCGGCTGATCTGGGGTCGGGTGGTATCATTGTACCGTGAGTGCCCGTTCGATCCTCTGGATGGCCACCAGCTTGAAATGCGCGAAGCGTGGAAGCTCTATGACAGCAACGTCAAGTCGCGCCTGTTCGAGCCGGGTACGCCAAACCATGTGCGGCTTGAGCGCGAGGGGCGTGGGCCCAGCCTGTTTGCCCAGAAATGGGATCAGGCGATCAGTCAATGGAACACTAAGGTAAAGGAAGCGGCGGCTCTCCCCGCACCAGAAAAAAAGCTAGAGAGCCCTCAGGAACGGCAGCAGGACGAAGACGTTGATCTCAGCCCTGAGGATATCATGGAAGATGTCTTCGAGTGGCTCGACGTTATGGGGATCAAGAACCTTCCCGATCCTGAGTGGCTCATTGCCAAGATCATCATCGCCCGAAGCCTAGGCTTCATTTACGGCACCCCCGGCGCGGGCAAATCATTCATAGCACTTGGCATCGCCCTGTGCATCGCTGCTGGCATGAAGGATTGGTGGGGCCGCGAGATCAAGCACACCGGTCCTGTGATCTACATTTCGAGCGAAGGCGTGTCGGACATCAAGTTCCGCATCCGCGCTTGGGAAACCGCGCTGAACATCAACGCTGATGAGCTTCCCTTCTTCCTGATCCACCAGACCATCGATTTCATGAAGGAAGAAGACACCAACAAGCTTCTGCGGACCATTAATAAGGTAGTTCAGACCACCGGGGAGATGCCGGTGTTTGT
>RFZB01000213.1 GCA_009920915.1 Sphingomonadaceae bacterium
CATGAAGCGCGGCGGCTTTCGGCTCCAGCCGACCCCGGCTGGTGTGCCGGTGACAATGACATCACCGGGAACCAGCGTGAAGATGGTGGAGGCGTAGCTGATCAGTTTGGCGATCGGAAAGATCATGTGACCCGTGTGGCTGGACTGCACCACCTCGCCATTGAGGCGCGTCACGAGTTTCAGGGGACGGTTGGGCTCTATCTCGTCAGCTGTCACCATCCAAGGTCCAAATCCCCCGGTGGACTCGAAGTTCTTGCCCGAGGCAATTTGCTTGGCATGGAACTGCCACTCTCGGATGCTGCCGTCGTTGTAGCAGGCGTAGCCAGCCACGTGTGAAAAGGCCTGTGCTTCATCGATGTTGCGTCCAGCTTTCCCGATGATCACCGCCAACTCCCCTTCCCAATCCAAGGACGGGGATACCTTGGGGCAGACGATCGGCTGGCCATGTGCCACCTGTGAGCGCCACACCCTCAAGAAGATCGGAGGCTGCTCTGACAACTCACGGTGCATGCCGGCGGCCAACACCTCTTGGTGGTGATCCATGTAATTACGAACTGCGCACACAATCTTTTCTGGCCGCGGGATGACGGGCAGGAATGTGATGTCTTCCAAGCCGAAGTCCGCTGACCTTTGCGCCACATGCGCTTGCGCCTGGCGGTATTCGCCCGATGCGATGTACTCCATGAGCCCAGGGTGCTGCGGCATGAAGCGTCCCAGGTCGATGACGCCACCGTCAGGCGTGACCGCACCCCAGCTCGGGCGGCCTTGGTGGATGAAGGAGAGAAGTTTCATGCGGGCATTCCGTTCAAACTGAGATCAAGCGCGTTGGCCAAACTGGGCTTGCCATTGCTCAATTGGCATGAAGGTGGGGTCGTTTCGGCATATGGCTTCGGTCTCACGCAAGATGGAGTCGTCATCCTGGTTGAGATCAAGCGGGTCACCGTGTGGCTGAGAGATGTAGAAGGGCATATCCATGTAGATCTCAACCGTGTTGCCCTCAGGATCGGACAGGTAGACCGATAGGGCATTACCGTGGTTGAGCGGCTTGACGTTGGTGGCGCCCCGTACGATGGCCTTGTCGCGAAGATCCCGAAGGGCCTGAATGGAGGGCACCGCAAAGGACAACTGCATCACGGTACTGACCGTGGCTTGCGCGGGCCGCCCTCCCGCGATGACGAGTTGGTGGTGCTGATCGGCTGTGGCACTGAGGAACACCAAGGGAGCCTTGAACGTACGGCCTACACCTCGGTCGGTTTCAACCAGATCAAACACGCCTTTGTAGAAGTCCACCATTTTCTCGACATCAAAAACGTAGATGCCAAAGTGTGATGGCGTGGGACGGCTGACTTGGAGCATGCGGCTTCCTGCTGGTCGGATGGCGTTGATTGTTCACAAATTGAAGGATCGGTATCCCGATGTAAACCCTCAGTGGTCGATCGACACCCTTCAAGCAAAGCCCGCGCGCAGCGTTGCCTTATCAAATGCATCAGCCAAGAACTGCACGAAAGCACGGGTGCGTGGAGACCACTGCAGCCGTTGGGGGACCACCGCGTAGATGTCGGCATCGGGTGTTTGCCATTGGGGCAGCACACGCACGAGACGTCCATCCCTCAGATGCGCAGCGATGTCCCACTCGGCCCGCATCAGAATGCCATGGCCATCCAAAGCCCAGCGGACGGCGATTTCTCCGTCATTGGTCGAAAGAGGGCCACGTGTCTTGATGAGTTCGGTTCTTCGTCGTTGACCGGTTCCGATCCAGTTTCGTTTCCGGCAACCTGCATGCCGCTGCAACCGGAGATCG
>RFZB01000214.1 GCA_009920915.1 Sphingomonadaceae bacterium
ATCCCGGACACCGCGCTCGTCACCCTGAACGCCGGCAGCACCCTGGCGATGTCGGCCTCGGCCGAGACCATCGGCAATCTCGCCGGGACCGGCACCGTCACCACCAACTCCCTGGCCGGCACCTTGTCGATCGGCGGCAAGAACGCCGACGCCACCTTCGCCGGTCTCATCACCGAGCAGACGGGCTATGCGCTCTCCATCGCCAAGGTCGGCTCGGGCAAGCTCGCGCTCACCAACGTCGCCAACGCCTTCAGCGGCAACCTGACGGTCACCGGCGGCACCCTCGACCTCTCGGGCGCGGGCAAGGTCTACACCGGGGCCTACAACAACACCGCCGTCGTCACCGTGGGCGCGGGCGCCAAGCTCGTCGTCGCCAACCTCGCCTACGGCGGCACCCTCGGCAACCTCGCGGATTACTCCGCCCGCCGCGTCCTCGCGGGCGGCACGCTCGAGGTCCTCGGCAACAACGGCGGCCTCGGCATCGGCCAGGACTTCACCGTCAACGCCGGCCTCGCCAGCTCGTTCCTCTTCAATCCCACGGTCGCCGGCCAGGCGCTCACCCTCAGCGGCAACGCCAACGACAACATCAACCTGAACGGCCCGCTGAACCTCGGCGGGGCAGGGGACGTCGCGATCACCGAGGTCATCCAGGGCGCGGGCAGCCTGACCAAGACCGGCAACGCCAAGCTGACCCTCGGCGCGGCGAACACGTTCACCGGCGGCGTCACCGCCGGCGCCGGCACCCTGGTGCTCAGCAACGCGCAGGCGCTCGGCACGGGCCCGCTCGCCATCACCGGCGCCCTCGTCCTCGACAACGCCGGCCCGGCCGGCTTCGTCAACGCCCAGCGCAACGCCGTCACCCTCGGCGGCGACGTCACCTTCACCGGCACGCGCTCCCTGAACCTCGGCCAGGGCGTCGTCACCCTCACGGGCAACCGCGTGCTCAACGTGGCCAACTCGACCCTCGCCGTCGGCGGCGCGGTCACCGGCGCCTTCGGCCTCACCAAGACCGGCGCGGGCACCCTCGCCCTGCGCAGCCCGGCCAGCAACTTCTCGGGCGGCCTGACCGTCAACGCCGGCACCGTCGCCGTCAGCCGCTTCCTGCCCACCGCGCTCGGCACCGGCCCGGTGACCCTCGCCGGCGGCACGCTCGCCTTCGACACCGTCGGCGGCTCGCTCCGGACCTTCGACCTGTCGGGCGACCAGCGCACCGCCGCGGTCCCGGTCGTCACCACCTCGACGACCAACCTCAATTCCTTCCACAACAGCGTCGGCGATGCCGTCCCGCTGAACACCACCCGCGGCTACGTCGGCAAGGCCTGGTTCCCGGCCGGCACCTACGCCTTCGCCAAGTCCTTCGACGACGGCCTCATGCTCAAGATCGGCACCACGACGCTGATCAACGACGCGACCTGGACCAACCTCGCGACGGCTACCTTCACCGCGGCGACCGCCGGCTGGTATGACCTCGACGTGCGCTTCCAGCAGGGCGCGGGCGGCGTCGGCGCGACCCCGACCTCCCCGAGCCTCGGCCTGTGGGGCCTCGGCATCAAGTCCGGCGCCGCCACCGCGGTGGGCACCGACTACACCCGCGTCGAGTTCGAGTCCCTCGCCTCCCTCGGCATCGTCTTCGCCGAGACCCAGCCGGCCGCCGCCGCCTACGGCGCCAACCTGACCCTCGCCGCCGACTCGACCCTCCGCGTCGACGACTTCGCCGCGGGCCAGGCCCTCACGCTCTCCGGCGTCCTCTCCGGTCCGGGCGGCCTCACCAAGTCCGGCGCGGGCGTCCTCGTCCTCTCC
>RFZB01000215.1 GCA_009920915.1 Sphingomonadaceae bacterium
GGCCTGATTCACAAAGTCTTTCTGGATCGTCTCCGAGTAAATGAAGGTGTCCAGATCGCGGTAGAAGCCTGCTACGCCGACATAGGCCTTCTTGCCGAAGTATTTTTCGTAGCCCAGGTCAAAGGTGGTGGCGCGGAACGGTTCGAGCAGTGGGTTGCCGCCATTGCCGCTGCGGTTGTCACCGGACTGGCAGCGCGTCTGGCTCAGCTGGGTAGCGTCCTGCCAGCACTTCCACTCAGCGTTGGCACGCATGTCTCGCATGGTAGGCCGTGCCACCATCTTGCCCATGCCAAGGCGCATGATCTGGTCATTGGCCAGCGAGAATGCAAGATTCAGACTGGGCAAAACATCGGTGTAGCTTGCGGTCTCCGTTTTGCGACTCCCTGGATCTTGATAGTAGTAGCAATTCTTGTTGGATGCGCTGGCATCCTGAGCCGTTGTGCCAGCTGGACAGTTGGCTCCGTTGTTCCAGGTTGCCACAGCACCAGACTGATTACCTGACCCGGCTTGTTCCGATGAAACAACCTGCAATCCCAGATTGCCGCGTGTCGGAATGTTGAAGAGCTTGGTGTCAATGTCCAGCTTGGAGTACAGGGTGCGGATGTTTTCCTCAACTGACCAGCGTTTGGCTTGTGCCCAGGAGTTGTGGCCCATATCCGTATAGGTGTAGGTACCGTTATTGACAAAGGCCAGCGGGTTCCAGGTGGGAACCTGGACGCTCCCGCTGTAGCCCACAGCCGCGCTGCCACTCACAGGAAGGGCTGTCGTGGTGGGGGTGATGGAGCCCTCGGTCATATCAAGAACCTTGGTCCTTTTGGACTGGTTGATGCCGATGGTGAAGTCAGAGAACACATTGTGATCAAGAGATCGCGTGTACTCGGCGCGGATGGCACTCAGATCGTCCTCGATCCGGGGTTTTTTCAGCCAACCATTGCCCCACTGGCTACCCAGCTGCAAGGCTGAAGCACCAACAAAATCAAAACTGTTGGAGATGACTGGAAAGCCGTTGCGGGCGTCGAAGCCAAGAACCGTGCTGGCCCCGTTGGCTCTGGCATTGGAGTCCAGGATGGTTTCGGTACGCTTGGAAGATGATTTGGACAGGTCGATGGTCAGTTGTGACTTGTTATCAAGTTTGAACTTGTTGTTCCAGCCAATCGCAAAATTCTTGTCGTGTGCATCCGCACCGACAGCCTGAATCACATGGTCATTGCCGCGGCCACTGATATTGCCGGCTAACGCAACGCCGTTTGAGGTGATGGCATTGCTCAGAGTTCCGCCATGCATGTCGGGGAACAGGATTTTGCGTGTGATCGAAGTCCGGTCAGTGGTCGACGAGTAGACGTCGAGCATGGTGGAGTACCGATTGTTGGGCTTGAGTTCGACCACCGCCATCACGCCCTCGCGCGTGATCTCGTTCTGCCCATTGTTCAGCGCAACATTTCTTCCGAAAGGCAACTTCTCTCCGGTGCTAAAGGTTCCGGCGCTGTCCCAGAAGTCTGTGGACTTGGTATAGCTGGTACCGCTTCTGCGTGTGGCACCGATGGCGATACCGAGCATGCCATCGTTGAACTGGTCCACATAGGTGAAGCGCTGGTTATTCATGTTGCCCGAGGGGCCTACGCCTGAACTCGGGGTTTGCGTGCCAACGCCCACCATCAGCCGACGTCCCTTGATGCTGAGGGGCCGAATGGTGTTCATGTTGACCGTACCCGAGATGCCCTGCCCCATGAGCGTGGCGTCAGGACTCTTGTGCAGTGTCACGCCGTTGAT
>RFZB01000216.1 GCA_009920915.1 Sphingomonadaceae bacterium
GCGCGAACGCCGCGACACGCTGATTTCCGATATTGGCGAAGCGGGCGAGGGTGACCTTGTCCTTGCGGAAAAAACCGGCCGCAACAACCGCATCACGGCAAAGGTGACAGAGATTTTGGGCGATCCCTTTGCCCCGAAATCCTTCAGCCTAATTGCCATTCATAAATATGGCATCCCGCATGTCTTTTCCGAAGAGCTGCTGGACGAAGCGGATCGGATGGCGGGCCACGCGCTTGGCAATCGCGAAGACCTGCGGCATTTGCCGATTGTCGCGATTGACCCCGTTGATGCGCGCGATTTTGACGATGCCGTCTGGGCCTCTCCGCGCGAGGATGGCGGTTTTGACTGTATTGTCGCCATTGCCGATGTCAGCTTTTACGTCCGCCCCGGATCGCGGCTGGACAAGGAAGCGCGCAAGCGGGGCAACAGCGTCTACTTCCCCGATCGCGTTGTCCCCATGCTGCCTGAACAACTTTCGGCTGATGTCTGCTCGCTGCGTGCGGGGCATGATCGCGCGGCCATGGCGTGCCATATGGTCATTTCCAGCGATGGCGCGATCCAAAGCTATCGCTTTTCCCGCGCCGTCATCCGCGTCGCCGCCAATATCCCCTATGAACACGCCCAAGCCGCGATTGATGGCACACGTCCGCATGATCTGACCGAGGCGGCGCTGAAGCCGCTATGGGACTGCTGGGCGGCGCTGAGCAAAGCGCGGGATCGGCGCGAGCCGCTGGACCTCGACTTGCCCGAACGGCGCGTGGTTCTGGATGAAGATGGCCGCATCCAATCTGTCGCGCCGCGTGAACGGCTCGATGCCCACCGCCTGATTGAAGATTATATGATTGCGGCCAATGTCGCAGCGGCAAAAGCGCTGGAAGAGCGCAAGGCCCCGGTGATGTACCGCGTGCATGAACCCCCCAGCCGGGAAAAGCTGGTCGGCCTCAAAGATTATTTGGCGACCTTCGACATTGCCTTTGCGCTGGGCCAATTCATCACGCCCAAAACCTTTAACCGCCTGATCAAGCAATTGGACGAGGCGGAATATCGCACCGAAGTGATGGAGCAGATCCTCCGCAGCCAAACTCAGGCCTATTACAGCCCGCAAAATGCCGGGCATTTCGGGCTTTCGCTGGGGTCTTACGCGCATTTCACATCGCCCATTCGCCGCTATTCAGACTTGATCGTCCACCGATCGCTGGTCGATGCCTATGGGCTGGATCCGGAGGCGAAGGCGACCGCGCTGACCGCTGAAGATGCGCAGCGGATGACGGTGATTGGCGAAACCATTTCCTCATGCGAACGCCGCGCGATGGAGGCAGAGCGCGAGACTGTGGACCGTTATGTCGCGGCCTTCCTTGCGATGCGCGTGGGTGAGATTATTGAAACGCGGATTACGGGCGTTACCAATTTCGGATTCTTTGCGACGGTGCAGGGTTTGGGCGGGGATGGGCTGGTCCCCATTTCCACATTGGGGACGGACTATTTCCATTTTGATCCCGCGCATCTGACACTGACGGGCGAAAACACGGGCGAGCAATATCGCGTCGGCCAACATATTCAATTGCGGCTGGCAGAGGCCAACCCCATTTCGGGCGCGCTGCGTTTTGAACTGCCCGAAGGCGCCAACCATCTGCCCATGCGGCGAGATCGGAAAGATAAGGTCCGCCGCCCCGTGATGGGCAAACGCGGCCGCCCCGGCAATATCCGCCACCAAGGCCGCCGCCGTTAGAGAACGTCATGCTGAACTTGGTTCAGCATCCAC
>RFZB01000217.1 GCA_009920915.1 Sphingomonadaceae bacterium
GTCGCAGGCCATCACGCAGGCCACTAACGGTGGCTCTGCTGGTGTCTTCACGACTGACATCGTGATCCCGGCTGGCAGCCAAATCCTCAGCATCACCCTTCTGGTGACGACTGCTTGGACCGGTGCTGCTACCACCCTCGGTATCGGCACCACGGCTTCGGCTACGGCGCTGACTGCTGCGGGGGCTGTCGCTGGCGGCACCAAGGGTGTCGTTAGCGCCAATCCGGGCACTGTGGATGCGGCTATCGCGAACTGGAGGGATGTCGGCACCACCGATATTCAGGTCAGGGTAACCTCTACCAATACGGGTAACGGGGTCGGTGTTCTCACCGTCACCTACATCCAGTCCAATAACCTCACGGCGTAAAGGAATATCGCTATGAAGGGACGTAAGACTCGCGCCACTGGTGGCGTTAATCAGGCAGCCGAAGACCTTGGCCGCAAGAACCTCCGTTACACCTATCAGAGCAACGTCAATGACGAAGCCGAGAAGCGTAAGAGCGGTGGTAAGGTGAAGGGCAAGGACGCGATGTGCCATGCTGGCCGTAAGCCCCGCAAGAGCGGTGGCCGTGCGACCTCGGACGCTAATCCGTTCACTTCGGCTCGTCACGGCACTGCGCCGAAGGGCCGCAAGCTCGACATGGAAATGGAATAAGCCTCTGGCTTTTTCTTGACTAAGCGGACGGGGGCTTAACGGCCCCCGTTTTGCCATGGAGACCCGTATGACTGATGCTTGGCAGCGTAAGGAAGGGCAGTCCGAAAAGGGCGGTCTGAATGAAAAAGGGCGCGCTTCGCTTCGCGCTCAGGGCCATGATATCAAGCGCCCGGTCACTGCCGAAGAGGCAAAGCGCAGCCCTGAGGCAGCGCAGCGGCGCGATAACTTCCGGACTCGAATGTGTGGTATGAAGGAAAAGCTGACTTCAGCTAAGACCGCTCACGATCCTAACAGCCGGATCAATTTGGCCCTTAAACGATGGGACGTTAAGTGCTAACATGGCAAAAGAATTCTGGGACAAGGCCCTCCCTAAAGGGCATGAAACAAAACACCTAGGCCACAAGCAGGTGCAGCAGGCCAAGGCGCGGGCTAGAGCCGCTGGTAGGCCCTATCCCAACGCTGTCGATAATATTGCTGTAGCTAGGAAGAAATGACACAGAAGCATTGCCAGACTTGTGGCTTCACAAAGCCAATTGAGGAGTTCTGGAAGGGCCAGAGTGCCTGTGTTCCATGCTCTAAATATAAGGCAAAAAACCGCTGGAACAGCCGCTCTCCTAAAAAGCGGCTAGAGCAACACCTTAGGTACAAGTATGGAATTTCTCATTCTGAGTTTCAGGAGGCTTGGGATAAGCAGTCTGGAAACTGTGCCATATGTGAAGATGCCCTTCCCGACCTCATGACATATGATCAACGCCGCCGAGGATATGCGATTGATCACAATCACGAAACCGGTGATTTTAGAGGTGTTCTTTGCCTCAAGTGTAACTCACTACTTGGTATGGCATCAGATAGCATTGATGTGCTACACTCGGCCATAAGATATCTCAGCGAAAGAGGTTCATACGCTAATGTAGTTGACCTCAAGATCGCCCGCAAAGGGAAGGACTAAGCCATGTACCCCATTACTCGTTCGACCTCTAACGCCAGTGGCGGTGCAGTCACCAGCGACATTGTCGCTCTCGACACCTTCGCCACCCAGTTCCAGACTTCGATTGGCTGCGCGGTGACCGGCACCGTCTGGATGGG
>RFZB01000218.1 GCA_009920915.1 Sphingomonadaceae bacterium
TGGGCGTGGCGAAATCGGCGCTGGAAACGTCAGTCAAATATCTGGCGGTGGATCTGGGCCGCGACAATATCCGCGTGAATGCGATTTCCGCGGGCCCCATCAAAACGCTTGCCGCATCGGGCATTGGCGACTTCCGCTACATCATGAAGTGGAATGAGCTGAACTCCCCGCTCAAGCGCAATACCACGATCGAAGATGTTGGCGGCGCGGGGCTGTATCTCCTCTCCGACCTATCCGGCGGCGTGACGGGTGAAACCCATCATGTCGATTGTGGCTATCATGTCGTCGGCATGAAGGCCGAAGACGCGCCGGATATTGCTCTGAGCTAAGTCGCGTCGGGGCTGGGCGGTGTTGCATCGCCCGGCCCCAGTGCACGCTGCATATAGAGCGTATCGAGCCAGCGGCCACATTTCCAGCCGACGGCACGCATTCGGCCTGCTTCGGTAAAGCCCAAGGCGGCGTGCAGCGCGGGGGATGCGGGGCCAATGCCCGAAATCACAGCCATCATCTGACGAAAGCCTGCCTGCGTGGCAGCGTCAATCAGCGCGGCCAGAAGCGCGCGGCCCACACCGCGGCCATGATGGGTGGCATCCACATAAATGCTGTTCTCACAGGCATGGCAATAGGCCGGGCGATCGCGAAACTGCGTGACATAGGCATAGCCAATCACTGTCTCGCCATCACAAGCAACCAGATAGGGCCAGCCCTTTTGCGCGGCTGTTTCAATCTTTTCGGCAAAGCGCGCGGCCTCTGGCGGGACAAGTTCCAGCGTCTCAGTCCCATGCAGCACATAGGGCGCGTAAATTGCGGCGATGGCTGGGGCATCTGCCAATTTTGCAGGGCGGATCAGAAACGTGGCGGCCATAAAGCAAGCATGCGGGAAAGACGCCCGCCTTGCAATGCAGGCCAAATCGCGGCATCGCTGCTCTATGAGCTTTAACACTTTTGGCCGCGTTTTCCGCTTTACCACCTGGGGCGAAAGCCATGGGCCCGCTTTGGGTGCGGTGGTAGACGGCTGCCCGCCGGGGCTCGCGCTGTCCGAAGCGGATATTCAGCCTTTTCTTGATAAGCGCCGTCCGGGCAGCTCACGCTTTACAACGCAGCGGCAAGAGCCGGATGCCGTGCGCATTCTCTCAGGCGTGTTTGAAGGGCGGACAACGGGCACGCCAATCAGCCTGATGATCGAGAATGTTGATCAACGCTCCAAAGATTATTCGGATGTCGCCAAGGCCTATCGCCCCGGCCATGCCGATTATAGCTATGATGCCAAATATGGCTTTCGCGATTATCGCGGCGGTGGCCGATCGTCCGCGCGCGAAACGGCGGCCCGTGTGGCCGCAGGCGCTGTCGCCCGCGCGGTCATCCCCGAAGTCGAAATCATGGCCTATGTCGTGGAAATTGGCGGAGACGCCATCAACCGCGACAATTTTGAAGCCAGCCAGATTGGCAAGAACCCATTTTTCTGCCCCGATGAAGCTGCCGCAGGCCGCTGGGAAAAACTGGTGGATGACGCGCGCAAGGCGGGCTCGTCGCTGGGGGCTGTTGTCGAATGCGTGGCAACCGGCGTGCCTGCTGGCTGGGGGGCACCGCTTTACGCCAAGCTGGATAGTGAGCTGGCGGCCGCAATGATGAGCATCAATGCCGTGAAGGCTGTGGAAATTGGCGCGGGCTTTGCCGCTGCTCGGCTGCGCGGTGAGGACAATGCAGATCCCATGCGCCCGGGCAGCAATGCGCCTGAAT
>RFZB01000219.1 GCA_009920915.1 Sphingomonadaceae bacterium
GTTGCCGATCGAGGCCTTGGCCCGCGCGAGGCGGTTGGGCCGCATGTCGGCGACGAGCATCGACTTCGACACGTCCAGCACGAACACCACGTCCTCGGCCGCGGCCTTCGCCTCCGTCGTCTCCCGACCCCAGCGCGGTCCGGCCAAGGCCGCGAGCAGCAGCGCCGCGGACAGGGCCAGCGCGAGGTCCTTGGTGAGGCGCCGCGACGCGGAGTAGCCGGCGGTCAGCCGCGCGAGCAGGCGCTCCGCCGCGAAGGTGGCCAGGCCGCGCCGCCGCCGGAGCTCCGTCCAGCGCAGGCCGGCGAACAGGGCCGCGCCGGTCAGGGGGCGCGGGGGCGGACGAGCGCCCCGAGCAGTTCGGCGAGGAGGAGGACCAGGGCGGCGAGCATCCAGGCCTGCCGGTGGCTCTCGTAGGTGACGGTCTCGCGGATCTTGACCTCGGTGCGCTCCAGGCGGTCGATCTCCTCGTAGACGCGCTGCAGCTGGTCGCGGTCGAGCGCCCGGTAGAAGCGGCCTTGGCCGATCTTCGCCATCTTCTCGAGCATCTCGTAGTTGGCGGGGTTCATCGTCATCATCGGGATGATCTTCCCGAAGACGTCGCGGTTGAGCTTGCCGGTGCGGCGGTCGAACTGCGGCAGGATGGTGGGTTCATCCTTCCCCAGCCCGATGGTGTACAGCTTGATGCCCATCGCGGCGGCGAGCTCCGCGGCCGGGATCGGGAGGATGGCCTTGCTCTGGTTGTCGTCGCCGTCGGTGAGCAGGATGATGACCTTGGAGCCCTTGCCCTTGACGTTCTTCATCCGGTCGACGCCCATCGCCAGGGCTTCGCCGATCGCGGTCCCCGTCTCCTGGACGATGCCGATGTGCATGCGGTCGACGCCCTTCTCGATCCAACCCTTGTTGATGGTCAGCGGGCTCAGCAGGTAGGGCTTGCCGGAGAAGACCACGGCGCCGACGCGGTCGTCGGGGCGGCGCGCGAGGAACTCGCGGATGACCTGTTGGCTGGCCTCCCAGCGGGTCGTCTCCTTGCCCGGCGGGCTCATGTCCAGGGCCATCATCGACCACGACAGGTCGACGACCAGGAGGATGTCGACGCCCTCGGTCTCCCGTTCGACCTCCTTGTTCGCGGTGCGCGGGCCCGCGATGGCCACGATCAGGAGCGCGGCGGTGGCGAGCCGCAGGAAGAGCCGGAGGCTGCCCGCGCCCTCGCGCACCCGGCGCGACAGGCCGTCCAGCAGCGCCGCGTCGGGGAAGAGCAGGGCCGACGTGCGGCCGACGCGTCCGCGCAGCCAGGCGTAGAGCGGCAACGCCGCCAGGAAGAGCAGCGCCCACGGGTGTTCGAACTCGAAGCCCAGTTCCATGTCAGGCGGTCCCTCCCAGGGCGCGGCGCGCGTCCTCGACGCGTTGCGCGGCCTCGCGGACCGCGGCGATCAGGATGGCGGGATCCAGCGGCGCGCCGGCGAACTTCGCGGCGTCGGCCGCGCGCAGGGCCGCGAGGAGCGGTTGGCGCGCGGGCAGGAAAAGGGGCAGGTCGACCAGGCGCGCCGCGAGTTCCTCGGTCGACAACGCCGCGTGCGCGGCGGGGTGCGCCGCGGCGAGGTAGGCGCGGAAGGCCGCGGTCACCGCGCGGGTGGCCTCCGGCGCGGGGCGGCCGGCGGCGGCGGCCAGCGCCGCCTCGAAGGCGGCGAACGGCGCCGGGACCCGGCGCGGTCGGCGGAGCCACGTCGCGAGCAGCAGCGC
>RFZB01000220.1 GCA_009920915.1 Sphingomonadaceae bacterium
CCTGCCAATAGCATGAGTGTGGATGCGGCATTGATGTTTTGCAGATGGTTGTATCACAAAACAGGCAAATTTTTTCGATTGCCTACTGAGGCAGAATGGGAGTATGCGTGCAGAGCTGGCACACAGACGTCTTATTTTTTTGGAGATGGTACCGAAAAACTTGGCCAATACGCATGGTATAAATTGAACAGCCAGGAAAAATACCAGAAAGTCGGAACGAAAAAACCCAATCCCTGGGGACTCTATGACATGCTGGGAAATGTGGCTGAGTGGACAATGGATCAATACGATCAGGAATATCTCAAAAAAAACCCTACCTGGCATGACGAAGATTCGCCTTGGAAGGCGAGCCAAGTCATGGAGCTTCTGGGGCGAAATAACATCGAAATCCAGAAGGTTGCTGAAATCGGCTGTGGCGCCGGGGGCGTGATAAAGGGTGTGGCTGATCAGTTGGGCGGTGGCCGCAGTTTCAGGGGTTTCGACATTTCGCCGGATGCCATAAAGTTGGCGGAACGACATCGCCGTCCCGGCCTGGATTTCGCCTGCGAAGATCTGTTGCTGAGCTCCGAGCGTTACGACCTGCTGCTCGTCATCGATGTCATCGAGCATATCCCCGACTACCTTGGCTTCACTGCGAAATGCCAAGCCAAGGCACGGTATAAAATCTATCATATTCCCTTGGACATCCACGTTTCATCCGTCTTGCGGGCAGGCTTTGTCGGTGGCCGGCGCACGGTGGGCCACCTGCATTATTTCTCAGCGGAATCGGCTTTGGACACCATAAGTGACACCGGCCACAAGGTGATTGATTATATATATACGGACGGAGGCGTGGCCCTCGCGCATTTACATCCGAGTTTCCGGCGCAGTTTAGCCAATATTCCACGCAGGCTTGTAGGCTTCTTCTCCAGGAAACTAGCCGCCCGGTGGTTCGGTGGTTATAGCCTCATGGTTTTGGCCGAATAATTTTCGATGCGTTATCTCATCACCGGAGCTGCCGGCTTTCTCGGCACGCACCTGGCCACTCGCCTGCTGCGGGAAGGACATGAGGTCGTTGGTTTAGACAACTTCCATTCGGGTTCGGAGGCGAACATTGCCCGCTTGCGACTGAATCCGAAATTCAGCTTCGTCCAGCACGACGTCACGGAGAAATACGATATCCCTTGTGATTGGGTCTGCAACTTGGCCTGCCCAGCTTCGCCGCCCCATTATCAGCGCGATCCGGTCTATACGGCGAAGATCGCCTTTCTGGGCGTGCTCTATGCCCTGGAGAACGCCGAGCGTTATCGGGCAAAAGTCCTGCAGGCCTCTACTTCCGAAATTTACGGCGACCCGCTCGTCCATCCGCAGGTCGAAGCTTACCTGGGCAACGTGAATCCGATCGGGGTGCGTTCATGCTACGATGAAGGCAAGCGCATCGGCGAGACCCTTTGCGCTGACTTCACGCGTCTCGGCCGGGTCGACGCCCGGTTGGTCCGCATCTTCAATACTTACGGTCCGTTCATGCGGGCGGACGACGGCCGGGTGGTGACGAATTTCATCGATCAGGCCCTGCGCGGCCAGGCGCTCACCCTCTACGGCGCCGGCAAGCAGACCCGTTCCTTCTGTTACGCGGACGACCTGATCGAGGGATTCATGCGCGTGATCGCCCATCCGGATAACATCGGCCCGGTCAACTTGGGCAATCCCGACGAATTCACGATGCTACAAC
>RFZB01000023.1 GCA_009920915.1 Sphingomonadaceae bacterium
TCGGTGGTCGATCTGCTGAAGCACATTGCCATCAGCAAGATCCCGCAATGGCAGTCCGCATCGCAATCAACGGTTTCGGCCGCATCGGCCGCCTCGTCAACGCCGGCAATGATCATAATGCTAGGTCACGCACAGCCTGATGCCCCATGGGGCCATGGCCAGCGCCAAGGCCCGGTGCTGCCAGCAAGGCGGCCCGCACAAATTGGCGGGCGCGGGCAATGGCCTCTTCCAGCGTCAGGCCTTGGCCCAGCCCTGTCGCAATCGCGCTCGCCAAGGTGCAGCCAGTGCCATGGGTGTGGGCCGTTTCAATCCGCGTATCTTCCCAGCGCATCACCTCACCTGTGCGGTCCACCAGCCGGTCAATCAGGATGTCGCCTTGGGCATGGCCCCCTTTTACCAGCAGATGCCGCGCAAGACGCACTGCCTGTGCCTCACCGCCCAAGGCCACCAATTCGGGAAGATTGGGTGTGGTCAGCGTTGCCATTTCCATCAGCCGGGCAAAGGCAGCAATTGTCTGAGCATCGGCAAGTGCTGCGCCGCTGGTGGCGACCATCACGGGGTCAAACACAATCGGCGCACCAATGTGGCTGATCCTGTCTGCCACGCGCGCGGCGGTTTCAGCCGATCCAATCATGCCAATCTTGATTGCGTCCACGCCAATATCGCTGGCCACAGCATCAATTTGGGCAATCACCATGTCAGCCGGCACGGGGTGGACAGCAGTGACCCCCAGCGTGTTTTGCGCGGTGATCGCCGTGATTGCCGTCATCGCATGGCCGCCCAACATGGTCACCGTTTTCACATCGGCCTGAATGCCAGCACCGCCGCCGCTATCCGACCCCGCAATAATCAGAATCCGTGCCGTCATCGTTTAAAGCGCCGGTCCGTGGCGGCCGGGTGTTTTTCCAGCAACGCCTTGGCCCGTGTCGGTCGGTCGAGCAATTCGCCCCCGCAATTGGGGCAGCGTTCATCCATCGCGTCCGCGCAGTCGGCACAAAAGGTACATTCAAAGGAACAGATAAAGGCGCCGCCGACATGGGCGGGCAGGTCAGTGCCGCAACGTTCGCAATCAGGCCGCATCTCCAACATCAGCCAGCTGCCTGTTTCACGGCATCACAAATCGCCTCAACCAGCGTTTCAACCTGTGCCGCATCATCCCCTTCGGCCATGACGCGGATCACGGGTTCCGTGCCTGAGGGGCGAATGACCAGCCGCCCCTTGCCCACAAGGTCCGCCTCAGCAGCGGCAATCACAGCTTTCACCTGTTCATTCTCAAGCGGGGCACCGCCCGCAAATCGCACATTTTTCAACAGTTGCGGCACCGGTTCAAACAAACGGAACACGTCGCTGGCGGGCCGATCTTGACGGACCAATTCTGCCAGCAATTGCAAGGCGGCGACCAGCCCATCGCCCGTTGTGCCATAGTCTGACAAGATCATATGGCCTGATTGTTCGCCGCCGACATTAAAGCCACCCTGGCGCATCCGCTCTAGCACATAGCGGTCGCCCACTTTGGTCCGTTCGAGCGTTAGCCCCTGGCCTTGCAAAAAGCGTTCAAGCCCCAAATTGGACATAACAGTGGCGACCACGCCGCCGCCTTTCAAGGCGCCCCGCTGTGCCCAGCTTGCGCCAATCAGCGCCATAATCTGGTCGCCATCGACAATGCGGCCTTGCTCATCAACCACAATCAGCCGGTCGGCATCGCCGTCCAGCGCAATACCAATATCCGCCCCGCTCGCTACGACCGTTTCTTGCAACACTTGCGGCGCGGTAGAGCCGCAGGCGGCATTAATGTTCGTGCCATCGGGGGTGACCCCGAGCGGGATGATATTGGCCCCCAATTCCCATAAGGCCGCCGGGGCCACATTATAGGCGGCGCCATGCGCGCAATCGATTACGATTTTCAGGCCATCAAGCCGCAGATCTTCGGGGAAACAGGCCTTGGCAAAATGGATATAGCGGCCCCGGGCATCTTCCACGCGCCGCGCCCGGCCAATGCGGTTGGGTTGAGCCAAATTGGGCAGGCTATCAATCAGCGCTTCAATCGACAGCTCATCCGCGTCAGACAATTTATAGCCGTCTGGGCCAAACAGCTTAATTCCATTATCTTCGTAGGGGTTGTGACTGGCGGAAATCATGACGCCCAAATCCGCCCGCATCGATCGGGTGAGCATGGCAACGGCCGGCGTTGGCATCGGGCCGACTTGCACCACATCCATGCCAACGGAAGTAAAGCCAGCGACCAACGCATTTTCGAGCATATAGCCGGATAGGCGCGTGTCTTTGCCAATCACGACGCGGTGACGGTGGTCGCCGCGCACAAAATGCGCGCCTGCCGCCATACCCACTTTCATGGCCATCTCTGCCGTCATGGCAGAGGCGTTGGTGCGGCCGCGTATCCCATCGGTTCCGAAATATTTGCGGCTCATCTACCTGATCCTCTGCTCAATCCTTGCTGTTCTTTGCGTCAGATTGCCGCAGTTGAGAAGCCCTGATCGCACAGGCCTTCACCCCTGTGAGCGAATAGAATTAGCTCAGCAGTGCGGCGCGCAGATCCTCGCGCGCGGCTGGGGTCAGGCCTAAAATGTCGCAGCAATAGGCATCAATATCGCCAATCGCATCAAAAGCGGTGTCCAGATAATCACTATGGACTGACATCAGTGTCCGAACGGCGGCATCGTCCATATCTGCGCCAAAATTAGCCCGCACGGCCTCTGCCCCAGCGGCAATGCGAGCTTCGGCGTCGCCCACCGCATTGGTTAACAGATAATCTTCTCGGATATCATCGGGGTGCACGCCCAGTTGATGCTGAACCAACGCCACGGCAAGACCGGTGCGATCTTTGCCTGCAAGGCAATGCACAAGGCTTGGCCCGGATGCTGCAACAAGGCGTTGAAAATAGAGCCGTAATGTTTGGCGGAGAATGGGCCGAAACGGCATATTGCGGTAAAGCTCTTCCATGGCGGCATGGGCCTCTGCTGCCGTGCGGACGCCGGCGCCTGCATCGACATGTGATTGTAACCCCAGGGTATTTCCCGGTGTAAACAGCGTCTCGGCCCGATGTGCAGGGTGGCGTGCGCAGGGATAAAGCGCGCGTTCAGAATCGCTGCGTAAATCTATGATGGCGTCGAGGCCCAATTGGTGGACACAGGCCAAATCCGCCTCGGTCGCATTGCAATGCTGGCCCGACCGGAACAACCAGCCATGGCGCACCTGTCCACCCAGCGCAGAGGCATATCCTCCAAAATCACGAAAATTATGGATTCCTCGGGTCGGCAATATCCGGGCGTTCATCGCTATATCCTTGTCATTCAACTGCTTTTGACGGTGCGCTGCGTCTTATGGGCACGAGAAAATCGATTCGATCAATCACATTCCAGTGATCGATTTTGTCGATTAATGAAAGCAGACAATCCAATTGGCTGTCCGACCTCGATTTGGGTAGAGAGGATAAGACAGGCAGTCAGCCTTTCCCATTCAACAATGAAAAAAGGAAAAAGCGATGGCGATCATCAACACTGAAATTAAGCCGTTTTCGGCGCAGGCCTATAAGGAAGGCAAGTTCATCACCGTCACCGATGCCGACGTAAAGGGCAAATGGTCGGTTTTCTTCTTCTACCCGGCGGATTTCACCTTTGTGTGCCCGACCGAGCTGGAAGATCTGGCTGATAACTATGCTGAATTCCAAAAGCTGGGCGTGGAAATCTATGCCGTGTCGACTGACACGCATTTCAGCCACAAGGCATGGGCCGATACGTCGCCTGCCATTGGCAAGATCCGCTACACCATGATCGGCGATCCTTCGGGCGTTGTGACCAACAATTTTGACGTGATGCGTCCGGGCGTTGGCTTGGCTGATCGTGGCACCTTTGTCGTCGATCCGCAGGGCACCATCCAAGTGATGGAAATCACCTCGGAAGGCGTTGGCCGCAATGCGGCAGAACTGGTCCGCAAGATCAAGGCTGCGCAATATGTTGCAGCGCACCCGGGTGAAGTGTGCCCGGCCAAGTGGGAAGAAGGCGAAAAGACGCTGGCTCCCTCGCTGGATCTTGTTGGTAAAATCTAAAGACAGCCTCGGGCCTCGCCACCCCTCTCCCCCCTCACTTCGGCGAGGCCCAGTCGGGGCCGGCACTTCTGTCGGCCCCGACGCCCCTAAAACGGAATTTTGACCATGCTCGATGCAAACTTAAAGCAACAGCTTTCGGCCTATATGGCCAATATCACGATGCCAGTGGAGCTGGTGCTGTCGCTGGAGGACGGTGCCAAGTCGCATGAGCTGGCAACGCTGGCAGATGATATTGCCAGCCTGTCTGACAAGGTCAGCGTGATCCGTGCCGACGACGATGCCCGTCGCCCGAGCATGTTGATCCGCCGTTCGGGAACCGAGATTGGCGTGCGCTTTGCGGGCATCCCCATGGGGCATGAGTTTACGTCGCTGGTGCTGGCGCTGCTGCAAGTCGGCGGCCATCCGTCCAAGGCGGCGCAGGACCTGATTGACCAAGTCAAATCGCTGGATGGCGATTATGTCTTTGAAACCTATTTCTCGCTTTCGTGTCAGAACTGCCCTGATGTGGTGCAGGCGCTGAACCTGATGAGCGTGCTCAATCCGCGTATCAAACACGTCGCGATTGATGGTGCGCTGTTCCAGGACGAAGTCACCAATCGCAAGGTCATGGCCGTGCCAATGGTCTTTTTGAATGACGAGGTCTTTGGCCAAGGCCGGATGGAGCTGGAGCAAATTGTTGCCAAGCTGGATAGCGGGGCAGACGCGCGCGCCGCAGAAAAGATCAAAGGCAAAGATGCTTTTGATGTCCTCGTCGTGGGCGGCGGTCCAGCAGGGGCGGCGGCTGCCATCTATGCGGCGCGCAAGGGCATTCGCACGGGCATTGCCGCTGAGCGGTTCGGCGGACAGGTCCTCGATACCATGGGCATTGAGAATTTCATTTCCGTCTCGCACACCGAAGGGCCAAAGCTCGTCACGCAGTTGGAACAGCATGTGAAGGAGTATGATGTTGACGTCATGAACCTTCAGCGTGCGGAAAAGCTGATCCCGGCGAAGAGCGAAGGCGGTCTGCATGAAGTCGTCCTTGCCAATGGCGCCAGCCTGAAGGCCAAGACAATTATTTTGTCGACGGGCGCGCGTTGGCGGCAAATGAATGTGCCGGGTGAAGATGAGTATCGCAACAAGGGCGTGGCCTATTGTCCGCACTGCGATGGCCCCTTGTTCAGGGGCAAGCGCGTGGCCGTGATTGGCGGCGGTAATTCTGGCGTCGAAGCCGCTATTGATCTGGCCGGCATTGTGGCCGAAGTGACGCTGATTGAATTTGACAGCCAGCTGCGTGCTGATGCCGTGCTGCAAGCCAAGCTCAACAGCCTGCCCAATGTCCGCGTGATTGTCTCGGCGCTCACCACAGAAGTGCATGGCGATGGCGAAAAGGTGACGGGCCTGAGCTATCAGGACCGGACCAACGACCAGATCGTGCAGCTGCCACTGGAAGGCATTTTCGTCCAAATCGGGTTGGTGCCGAACAGCGAATGGCTGAAGGACACGCTGGCGCTGAGCCCACGGGGCGAGATTGAAGTCGATGCCAAAGGCGCGACCAGTGTCCCCGGTGTCTTTGCTGCAGGCGATGTAACAACGGCTCCCTATAAGCAGATTATCATTGCGATGGGAGAAGGGTCGAAAGCCGCCCTTTCTGCCTTTGATTATCTCATTCGCTTGCCTGCCGTGCAAGATCAGGCACTGGCTGCCTGATCAGCCTGCAAAGACCTGAAACCAAAAGAATAACCCGGTCGCAGTGGCCATCACTGCGGTCGCCATCCAGCCCAATAGGGTCGCGCGATGGGGGAGAACCAAATCCCCCATCGCTTTTTTGTTACGCACAATCAGCATCATCACCGCCATAAGCGGTGCAGCCAGAACCCCATTGACAACCGCGGCCCAGTAGAGCGCCCGGGCTGGATCAATACCGATAAAGTTAATGAGGCCGCCCGCCAAAGTTGTGGCAGCAATTGCGCCATAGAACAGCTTGGCCTTAAGCGGGCGGGCGGCAAGGCTGCCCGTGCGGCCCAACATTTCTGTAATGGCATAGGCGGCGGCGCCGGCCAGTACGGGCACAGCAAGCAAGCCGGTGCCAATGATGCCCAGCGCAAACAGGGCAAAGGCCATATCTCCCGCAATGGGCCGAAGGGCCTCTGCGGCTTGGGCGGATGTTTGAATGTCGCGAATGCCATGGGCGTGCAGCGTGGCGGCGGCGGCATAGACAATGGCCAGCGCAATGATGGTGCTAAACGCCATACCCGTTAGCGTATCAACGCGGATGCGCCGCAACTCACCAGCCGCTTTTGTGGGTGTGGCATAAAGCGGCTTGGCGTGATGGCGGTGCTGCTCTTCAATTTCCTGCGCAGCCTGCCAGAAAAAGAGATAGGGGCTAATTGTGGTGCCCAAAATGGCGACCAGCGCCGTCATATAAGCGGGCGTCAATTCGATATCGGGAACCACCAGCGCCGTGAGAGCTTCTTGCCAGGGGACATGGCTCACCAGCACAACTGCGACATAGGTAAAAAGGGACAGGGTGGTCCATTTGAGGATGCTGGCATAGCGCGCATAGGGCAGAATAACTTCCAGCGCGACGCACAATACCCCAAAGCCAAGCGTGTAAAGCGCGGCTGGGCCGCCGATCAGCAATTGAACCGCAGCACCCATGGCGCTGAGATCTGCGCCCAGATTGATGATATTGGCAATCATCAACAGCGCCACAATTAAGAACAGCAGCGCGCGAGGGTAATGCCGACGCACATTGGCAGCAATGCCGCATCCTGTGACACGGCCAATTTGGGCCGCCACGTCTTGGATGATCACCATGAGCGGAAAGCTCAGGACAAAGGTCCACGCCAACCCATAGCCGAATTGCGCGCCAACTTGGCTGTGCGTGCCAATGCCCGATGGATCATCATCGGCAGCACCTGTCACCAATCCAGGGCCGAGCCGCCTGAAAAAGCCCTTTAGGCCGGTATTGTGCGCCTTCGCCATGCGCACACACATGGCAGGCCATGCGCTGCTTGGCCAGTCATTGGCGGCAATATTGTCTCGGCATTAGTTGGGAGCGTGATGTTTCATTGGGTGCCCGGTCGCAATTTTGCGGCCGGGTTTGCCTTTGCCTTTGGGGCCACGGCCAGCAAAGCGTCAACAAAGCCCTTTGGATCATCTTCTTGAATAAAATGTCCGCCTTTCAGCGTGCGGTGCGGCAGGCCTTTGGCGCCCGGTACGCGCTCTCGAAACTGGGCATCGCCGCCCCGTGTAATTGGATCGCCATCGCTGAAGGCGCACAGAAAGGGCTTGTCCCATGCCTCAAAAACGGTCCATGCGGCCAATTGGTCAGGCACGGCGGGGTTGGTATCTTCCACGGGCACAAGGCTGGGGAAGATGCGGGCTGCAGCCTTGGCGGCACGTGTGGGGAAGGGCGCATCATAAGCGGCAAATTCTGCGGGCGAAAAGCGCCGCTTAGTGCCCGCTTGAATGATCCGCGCAATCGGAAAAAGGGGGCTATAGCGGGAAAAGGCCCGCCAGATGCGAAAGGCCCGTGCGTTGACATTGCCTGCGGGCAGCCCGCCATTGGAAAGAACAATAGCGGCAAAGCGATCTGGCAGTTCAGCGGCCAACCTCAGGCCAATTAACGACCCCCAATCTTGGCAGGCGAGCGTGATGTTTTTGAGGTCCAGCGCCTCAAGCCAATGCCGCATCCAGGCGACGTGCTGGGCATAGGTGAAGATGCGATGGTCCACGGGCTTGTCCGATCGGCCAAAACCAATCAGGTCGGGCACAACGACGCGATAGCCAGCGGCAACCATTGGGCCAATCATATGGCGGTAGAGATAGCCCCATGTTGGCTCGCCATGCATCATCAAGATGACGGGGGCATCTTTGGGCCCTTTGTCCACATAATGCAGCCGCAGCTCAGGCGTGATTTGGTGATAGTGCGGCGCATAGGGCCAATCCGGCAAATGGCGAAAGCGCGCCTCTGGCGTGCGGTAAACTTTCATATTGGCTCTCTCCCCCCTTTTAGGCGCGGCTTTTGAGGCAGCAGACCAAAGGCGTAAAGCATGGATCCGTCACGCGCCAGTCGCTGCGCGTGCCAAGGGCTAAGACTCTGATTGATAATATTATGCATTGACGTAACGGAGTTTGTGGATCAGTCTCCATCATATCAAGTCGCGCAATAAAATTACGCGACAGCATTGGAGAGGATGCTGGGGGATGAGCAGCCTTGGGGATGGCGATCAAACATTGATCGCGCAATTGGGCTCAACGCATAACGGCTATTCAGCCGATGCTGCTGATTCGATGAAGAATATGGTCATGGGCATGATTGCTGCCGCACTGGTGCTGGCTTCTGTCATGGGGACGCTTGTTTTGTCGGGCGCAGTGCACAAAATATCCAACGTGCTTTGCGCCTCGCTTGACCTGCCGGAATTGGTGCAGCTGAGTTAGAGCGCGGCGGTTGGGCGGTCAGATGGACGATGCCTGTCCGCACTAATGTGCCGCCATACCCCCGGCGGCGTGCCAAAGCGGGCACGAAAAAAGCGGATGAACGCGGTGGACGAGGAATAGCCGAGACGTTCTGCAATTGTTTCAACTGGGACGGTCGCATCCTTCAAGTAAGTGACAGCGAGATCGGCTCTGATATCCGATAAGAGGGCGCTGAACTCGGTTCCTTCTGCCGCCAGCTCTCTTTGCAGGGTTCGGACGTTGCGCCCCATGACGCGCGCGACATGCGCGATTGAGGCGCGCGCCATTGGTAAGAGCGTGTGGATCAAGCGGGTGACGATGTCTGTCGTGGCCCCGGATACGTGAGTGCCAAGGCCATCGAGCAAGCTGACGGCATAGGCGGCAAGAGCGGCGTCAGCGCCGGGTTTGGGCCAGTCGAGCACGTCCGCGTCGAACTCGAAGCCATCAAACGAACTGGCGAATTCCACCACGCAGCCGAAGAACCGATGATGCAAAGTTTGCTTTTGAGGTGCAGCGTGGGTGAAGTGGACGCTGTCCGGGCACCACCGGTCTCCCAGCATTAAACGAAACAGATGGACAAAAGCGGCAAGGCCAAGCTCGCGGGACTGACGCTGTGGAGCCGACCCCGAAATAGCGAGCCCAAGCATGGCGACGGCGCGGGAACCTTCTTCCTCGATATGCAGGCTGAGCGAGTCGCTCATCAGATGGCGGTATCGTTCGACCATAGCGAGCGCCTCACGCACGGTGGCCTGCTGACCCAGCACAAGCCCCGCCACGCCCACATTGGCCAGACGTCGCCGCATTGCGAGGCGAATGCCAAGGTCGGGAAGGTCATGGCGCTCAGCGATGCCGTCAAGCAACCAGGCCACGCGTTCGGCGGGAATGGTAAGATCAGCACGATCGAGCATGGCCGGGTCGATCTGCACCGCGCGCATGGGGCCGTAGGGATCTATCCCAGCCTCCAGCGCAACGGCTGGCAAATCAAGAAGCGCGGTCGCGCGCACCTGTGATGCAGTGGGCATATCCCTCTTGTCGCATACTATCTATCGATTGTCACGAAATGATAGCCGGTTTGACCGCGCTAGGACCTAGGTTGGGGCTAACACTAAGAATTGCGGGAGAGTTGATGTTGCCTCCGGCTTGCTTTGCCAGATCTGTCCGGCGTCTGCCTGCTGTCCTCATCGAAGCGAGGCCCGCCCGCCCGGCGGCACCGGCTAGCCAGACTTCTTCTGCGCGATTCCAAGGAGAAATGGCATGAAAGTCGACTTGCTAACATGCGCACTCGGCGCGGAAATCAGCGGGATCAGCTTGGCAGAGGCAGGCCGCAACGATGATCTGGCCGGCACGATCAACGCGTTGCTCTTACGCCACAAGGTGCTGTTCTTCCGCGATCAGGACATGACCGATGCGGAACATGCCGGTGTGGCGCGGCGCTTTGGTGAACTGGAAGACCACCCATTGACGTCCAGTGTGGATGGCGAACCGGGGATCATCCACATTTGGAAATCACCCGAGAGCCCGCCGGAGCGCTATGAAAATTCGTGGCACCACGATGCCACTTGGCGTGAATGCCCGCCGATGGGCGCAGTGCTGCGTTGCGTGGAATGTCCCCCAGTGGGCGGCGACACCATGTGGGCGAATATGGAGCTCGCCTATGAGCGGCTCCCCGACCACATCAAGGAGGACATCGCCGATCTGCGTGCCCGGCACAGTATGGAATCGGTATTCATGGCCGCAAAGCCGATTGAGGAACGCTTGGCGATGAAGGAACGCTTTCCCGATCCCGAACATCCAGTGGTGCGCACCCATCCGGTCACCGGTAACAAGTCGCTGATGCTTGGGGCCTTTGCAACCCACTTCACCAACCATCACACGGCCAAGCGGGTGCGGTTTGGGCAGGATGCCACGCCGGGTCGCAACGACCTGATGAATTACCTTCTCTCACAATCGACAATCCCCGAATATCAGCTGCGATGGCGCTGGAGCCCCAATGCGGTGGCAATTTGGGACAACCGTTGCACCCAGCATTATGCGGTGATGGATTACCCGCCCTGTGTGCGCCGCATGAACCGCGCCACGATCAAGGGCGACCGCCCCTTCTAAATCCAACCACAACAACACTCGGGAGAAGATCAATGACTTTTTATGCAGACAGCGTCGGCACAGCTTATATCGATGTCGAAACGCTGCCGTGGATGCCGTTCCTGCCTTATTCTGACCAGATCCATATTAAGCTGATCAAGCTTAACCCGATTAATGGGGAGTGGACGTCGCTGCTGCGCACGCCCGCGGGGATGGAACTGCCAAAGCACCACCATGCCGGTACTGTTCATGTTTATACAGTCGAGGGCCGTTGGCGCTACAAAGAGCATGATTGGGTCGCCGGTCCGGGCAGCTTTGTTTTCGAAACCGCAGCTTCGGCCCATACCCCGGTCGCCGAACCCGGCGCCGATGTGACTACGCTCAACATAGTCGTGGGTGACTGGAATATCCTCGACGAGAACGACAATATCCTCGCGGTTGAGAACTGGCGGTCGATGCTCAAGCGTTACACCGATTACTGCGCGGCAACCGGGACCACCCCGGTCGACATTACCAGCTTCAACGGCAACTAAGGCGGTTGGCATGGCGGCGCTGGCGCATCATTTCGCTGATCTCGACCAGGTCAGTCTGCACTATGTGACGGCGGGGCAAGGCGAGCCGGTCGTGCTGTTGCACGGCTGGCCGCAGACCTGGTTCATGTGGCGCGATGTCATCCCGTTGCTTGCACCGCACTATAGCTTGATCGCGCCTGACATGCGCGGACTGGGCAACAGCTCGCGGCCCGAGGACGGTTATGACAAGATGACCGTGGCGCGCGATATCGCACAATTGATGACCCAGTTGGGCCATGACCGGTTTCGCGTGATCGCGCACGATTGGGGTGGACCGGTAGCCTTTGCTCTGGCCGCTCAATTTCCAGAACGTGTGGCGGCCATGGCGATCTTCGATGCCCCGGTTTTGGGCGATGGCGGCCCGATAAACCATCATGCGCGCTGGCACTTTGGGTTCCACGCGCTACCGGGGCTTGCCGAAGCCCTGACCGAGGGGCGCGAAGATATCTATCTGCGCTTTTTCTACCGCTTTGGCGGTGCCCATCCCAATGCCATTACCGAAGATGCGCAGGCGGAATATGTCCGCGCTTATTCCCAGCCAGGGGCGATGACTGCAGGGTTCAACTATTATCGAGAGGTGCCTCAGGACATTGCCGACACCACCGCGTTTCGCGGAGCGGGTCGCAAACTTGAGACCCCTATCCTCGTTTACGGCGGTGATCCGGCCACGCGGGGACGCGGAAGGACTGCGCTGGAAAGCTGGCTGCGCGTGGCAGACAACGTTTCCGGTGGCGTGGCCGAGAATTGCGGACATTGGATCCCCGAGGAACGGCCGGACTTTGTGGCCGATGAAGTGATCCGTTTCTTCAAGGCTGGCGCATAACGCGTCCGCAACGCAAAGGGATCAGCTCCAAACGACAATGGAGCAGGATATTGGGCGGATGGGGCCCAAAGTCTGGATAACCTGCTGGCAGCCACACGCGCTCATTTTGACCGTAGTTTTGAGTTTAACTGGCGTGAATGAGGGGTTTAGTCCCCTTGTCAAACAAGCCGCGGCGTTGGCTCTATTTATGCGGGAGCGCCGACCGAACAGCTGCAATCGCCTGTGCGACTCTGTGTGAGGCGGGGAGTCCGGCCTCCAGCTCAGGACGTCGCGGGATCTCAACACTGACAAGGCAATTGTCAGGCAGGCAGGCAACAAAGCTGGGGAGGTCAAATGCGCCACAGCCTGGCAGCAACCGGCAAGAAGACGCTTCGTCTTCGATTTGATCTGCGGCACAATATAACGGCCCATCAGACAGTTGGGCGAAGAGCAAAAAGTCGCTGGGAATGTCGTGCAGATCCTCTGGCGCGCCTCCAGACCGCATAAGATGCAGTATATCGACATTCAGTCCGACTGAACCCGGGCGATTGACCTCAGACACGAGCGCCAGAGCATCCCCCAAAGTTTGCACTTTGGATATTGGGTAAAATTCCACCACAACACCCAGCCCAAACGCCGCCGCAAGCGCACAAAATTCGCTGAAGCGAGCGCTTCGCCTGATGACGTCACGATCGTAAATCAAAACATTTACAAAACGGGCACCAAGATAAGCGGCTATATCGAGAGCCTTCTCAAAATCTTGAACCGAGCTGTGCGTTGAAATTGTGAAAGGATAGACGAGATCGAGACTGATGCCCGATTCAACAAGGCTCGTCCGCAACTGCTTGCGGTAGACTGGGTCCCCTAGAATATCAAACTGCGGCATGTGGGGAAGAACGGACATAGGCTGCAGGAACATGCAGACGCCATCGCAGCCATTTTGGGCGGCAAGGTCAACCAGCTCTATGGGCGTAGCGTCAACCGCAGTGATATGATCTAACGACAATCTGATCATTGAGGCCTAATCATTCCGAAATAAGACGTGTTACAAAACACAATAGCTTAGGCAGTTGAAATTCACATCGACTGACGTGAATTTTCTGTTTCGAGTGAGATGCTTATGAGCGTCCGAAAAAATCTGACCACGATCTGAATACACGGCCTGCTTGGGCAGTACCACCAATCCGGAGGCCAAGCCGTCGCCTTACTGGTCGATGAGTTGCTCAATGGCGGCGAGTAGGGCTGCCCGAGATGTTTGACCGGGCAATGCGGGCCATTGCGGGCGCGACCTGCCGAGTGTGACCCACGCCCCAATACTCATCGTTAAAATCGCCAAGGCACGGCCAGCGCGAGAGGCTTCGTCAAGATCTGGGCGAATGGCGCCAAGCAAAGCAGCATAATGGCCGGCAATCCAATGATACCATGAGCTTTGGCGGGCCAGCAGATCTGGGTTGTAGAGATAATGGGCAAAAGACTGAAGCGCTAGCCGATCACTTTCGTGCATGGCATACCCAACATGGAGGTCACAGAGCGTCATTAAGCGCGCGCGCGGTTGACGATCTGGCTCGAGAAGCACTTGCTCGGCAGACCGATAGAAGCCCCGAAAACTATGATCGAAAATGGCATCAAACATGCTCTCGCGCGTTGGGAAATGATGCCGCAACGCGCTTTGCGTAATGCCAACCCTTTTGGCGACGGCATCTTGCGAGATCGTTTCAATGCCCATTTCGTCGATCATGGTCCGGGCCTCGGCCATGATCCGGCGGCGCGTGCGCTCTCCCTTGGTTTCCCGATCGGGCAAATCCGCTATCTCCACGCTGTCGTCCCTCGCGCCACGGCCTTGGTTACGGCTGTTTTTCTAGCCCACCTAAAGTCAGCTTGTTACGTAAAATAAAACCACTTGTTAAGTGGTAAAATATGCGTAGTCTTTCCCAAAAGCAGAGATGGAGAGAGCAATGTCCCTTTCGGTGCAGAATATTACGCCAGTCATTGGCGCGGAAGTCTCAGGTGTTGATCTGGCACAGATCGACGATGTTACCGTCGCGGCCCTGCGGCGCCTGCTTGCGGATCGCGGTGTCCTCGTCTTGCGTGACCAGCACCTCGACCATGAAGCGCATAAGCGCGCGGCGGCGTGTTTCGGCACGGGTCAACTCCACCTTCACCCCTTGGCCACCATCTCGGCACGTCCACTGACCGTGAATTTGATGGCATTAATGTGCATATGAGCCTTGTGCCCAACCCATCGCACTTGGAAGCGGTGGACCCGGTGGGCCTATGCCCTGCTTTCAGAACCAATTCGGGAATTGATTGGTAAGCTTCGCGCGGTGCATGATGGCGCCGTGCCGTGGCGGCAAGGCTATGGCAAAGAACCGCCCGCCGGCACTGAGTATAACCGTACGGCGCATCCTCTGGTCATTGCCCATCCGGATAATGGCAAGCCGCTTTTGTGGGTTAATCGCGGCTTTACAACGCATATCGAAGGCATGAGCCGGCTGGAAAGCCGCCATTTCCTTGAAATGCTGTTCCATCACATTGAGGCGACGCCCCGCATCCAATGCCGCGTGCGCTGGGACAAGCACACGCTGGTGATCTGGGATAACATCGCAACGCAGCACCATGCCGTGTGGGATTACTTCCCGCACACCCGCCATGCGGAACGCGTGTCGGTCGTTGGTGGAGCGTTGCAAGCGGCCTAATCGCTTCCCGGCGGGTGGGCGAACAGGTCAGCACCCTTAGCTTGGCTATTAAAAGGTATTCCCAATGGAAACTCGCCACTGGCGCCCCTTTGGACTGCTCTTCTTATTCTTGGTGCTCCACATCCTGAACCAGGTTGATCGGAACCTGATTGCAAGCTTTGGGCCTGAAATTGTTGCCGATCTCAATCTTAGCAGAACGCAGTTCAGCATCGTCAGTGGGCTGGCCTTTACAGCGCCCTACGCCCTGACAGCGCTGGCAGCTGGCATTCTTGCAGACAAATATGGCCGGACGCGGGTTATGGCGGCAGGTTTGGCCACTTGGAGTGTGTTCACGGCACTTTCTGGCGTTGCGCGTTCGTTTTGGACGCTTGCGGCTATGCGGCCCTTTGTTGCGACCGGTGAGGCAACACTTGTGCCCACTGCGACGGCCCTTTTGTCGGAGAAGTTCACGGTTGACCGCCGGGCTACCGCAATTGGTGTCTTCTTCATGGGGTTGCCGCTTGGGGTGGGAGCCAGCTTCTTTATCGCGGGGCAATTGGGGCCAGTTCTGGGCTGGCGCACTGTCTTCATCGTGCTCGGCCTTATTGGCGTAGGTCTATCCGCCATTGTTTTAACGCTGCGCGACAGCGACGCCAAAACGCCTGGCACACAGGCACAGCCGCCCCGGTCCAGCCGCGCAATCCTGCTTGATCTGGCGCAGGAGATGCGCACGAACAGCGACTTCCGTCTCAGCCTGGCCGGCGCCGTCCTTATGCACGTTTATCTGGCAGGGAACCCATTTGTAAAAATTTGGCTTGTCGAAGAGCGGGGATATCGCGGGGACGAAATCGCCTCCACTTATGGGTTGGCAGTCATTGTTTTTGGGCTTTTGGGCGCCGCATTCGGTGGGGTCGCCTCAGACTGGTATGCCCGCCGCTATGCGGGTGGGCGAGCTATGTTTCTGGCTCTATTCGTGGCTGTTCTGTCGCCTTTTATCATCGCTTTTCGTTTTGCTGACCCCGGCTCGCTGCTCTTTTATGCTGGCATGGGGGCAGGTATCTTGTTCTTTTCCGCCTTTTACGGCCCTGCCTTTGCGGTTCTACAATCCGTGACGCCTCAAAGATTGCACGCCTCTGCAACGGGCCTCTCAATGCTCTTGGTGAATGTGCTGGCTTTGGGATTGGGCGGATTGGCCATTGGGATGGTGAGCGATGCTTTAACAAAACTTGGCAGCGATTTTGCCCTGACGGGCCCGCTATTTGTGGCAGACTTACTGGCCCTTCTAACCATCCCCTGCTTTGCGATTATTGGCCGGCGGGCACAATTGGCCAAATGAGAAAAAGCTGCAGCGTCCCGCTCACCCTGAGGAGAAAATAAATTGCAACAGCCAAGCGGCACCGCACTCGTGGTGGGGGCGTCTTCGGGGATTGGAAAAGCCATTGCCGAACAACTTTTGGCCAGTGGGTGGACGGTCGGAGTCACGTCTCGAAAGCTCGAAAATCTGCAAGATCTGGTTGCCAAAAATGGCGACCGCGCCGTCCCAAAAGCAATTGACATTGATGATCCAGAAGGTGCGCGGCTGGGCCTAAAGGCGCTGGCTGAACATCTTGGCGGCGTTGACCTTTGGGTGCTCAATGCGGGAACGGGGATCCTGAATCGTCATTTTGATTGGGCGCCTGAACGCCAGACAATTGCGACCAATGTCATGGGCTTTGCAGCCATGACTGATGTCGCTGTGCATCATGCTATTGCGCGGGGGGACGGCCGGATTGTGGGTATTTCCTCGGTCGCAAAAAAGCGCGGCCACCCCTTCACCGCAAGTTACAGCGGATCAAAAGCCTTTGTGTCGCTGTACCTGGATGGTGTCCGCCAATATCTTCGGCGCGCGGCCCCCAAGGTCAGCGTGACCGAAGTTGCGCCCGGCTATATTGATACGCCGCTGCAACAATTTGATGAGGCCTTCTGGGTTGTCAGCGCTGAAACTGCGGCAAAACAAGTTATTGCAGCGGCCCTGGCACGGCGCAAACATGCCTATGTCCCCCGGCGTTGGGCAATCATTGCAGCGTTGCTGTCGCTGATGCCGCGTGGGTAATTGCAGCGTCGGGTTACGCTTTCAAACAATCTTCGTGCGACATGAAACATTTGGGTGCGGCACTGAGGGGATGTTATAGGCCAGTGACATCGCACGGGGAACAGGCCATGGCATTCCGATCCTTTTTTGTGATCCTTTCTGCAATGATCTGGGCCGTCGCAGCCAATGCGAGCACGCTTGATACACCAGCACAATTAGAGCGAGAGCGCACAATTCTGCAGGTTCTAAAGCAGCCCGATATGCGCGCCGCCATTGCCCGCGTAGAAGCACTCTATGCCGCAGACCCCCGTGCAAAAACGGCATCTGGCAAAGCCACCATCAAACGCGCGGCCCATGCGATTGGCGTTCAGTCGATCCATTATGCGCTGATGGAAGATACAAGCCGCAGCGACATTATCTGGACGCCCCATTCGCGCCATAAATGGCATGGGATGGATGTGCCGAATTCCGGTTATGGAATTGAAAATCCAGACAATATCTATCAAGTGGCAACCGTGGTGGGCGGCGGCAAGTATAGACTGCATGGCCGCTGGCCAAAGCCCGGCCCAGTGCAGTTTCATGTCGAGGTGCGCGATTCACTGCCGGGCTTGGGCCAAATGGCCGTGGAAGGGTTTCGCCAGCTGGCCACGCTGCAGTCCGAACAGATGACAATTGCTGAAGATGGGGGCTTTGTCATTCACATCGACAGTGATCCCGCAGGAGATCGAGGAAACCACCTTGCCATTCCCAAAGAAGGTGTTCTGCAAATTGGCATTCGGCAATTGCTGACAGATTGGGCCACCCAAGCACCCATTGCGTTGCGTTTGGAACGGGTGGACGCTCAACCGATGCCCATGCCGCGTGACTATGCGGTCTTAGCCGCCAGATCCGCTGCTATTCTCGATCAAATTGCGCCTTACTGGCTCGACTATAATAATCGCTACATCTACCCCAGAGCCGCAAACAGCATCGCGCCTGTCCGCCAGCGACCTGGCGGTCGGGGCTTATCCAGCAGTGGCCATTATGATTTAAAGGCGAATGAAGCGCTGCTGATCCAAGTGGATCCGCTGAGTGCCCTGTCATTCGGAATACAAGTGACGGACCCCTGGGGTGTGGCCTATGACTATGATGAGAACACCAGCAGCTTGAACACCCGTCAGGCTAAAATTGATCCGCAAGGCCTGATCACCTTTATGATTTCTGCAAAAGACCCTGGCGTTGCCAATTGGTTGGACCCAGGTGGAAAATCATCCGGCATTGTGACTTTGCGTTGGCAGGGCGTGCCGCACTCGGCACCGCTCGACCAAGCGGTCCGTCAGGTGAGGATTATGGACTTAGCCCAGCTCGATCCCTCGCTTGCGCGCGTCACGCGCCAAGCGCGCGTTCAAGAGCGGCAAAAGCGCCGCAAGGACTATCAGGTCCGGCTGACCCATTAAGTAGGGCCGGCTGCCATTTCGTTTGTGGACTTCGCATTATCCCGCCGGGCCGGATAGAGCCCGTTTATTGCGACGCGTTGTCTGAACTCCACCCATCAATGGCGACCCGCCATTTGCCATCCGTGCCGCGCCGGAAGATGTTAATGCCCTTGCCAGCGTCCGTCGTCACCTTGCCCGTTTTCCGGTCCGTATCAGTTGACTTATAGGTATAGCGTTCAAACGCCCAATCACCGCTGACGGTAAATCCAATCGACGTTTTCTCCCATTTGGTTTTGAAAGCGCCGAAATAGCCGGCAATCCAATCTCGGACAGCAGCCTTACCGATAACCTCTGGGGCTCCGGGTGCCTGCAAGACGATATCATCGGTCAAATCTGCCATAAGCACGTCAACGTCATTGCTATTGATCGCGTTCACATATCCCTCATGCGCGGCCTTTTCGATCGCATCGGGTGTCTCACGCGCGTTGACCGCAACGGAAAATGCCGTGGCAAGAAGGGCAATCGGAAAGGAGATGTAGGCGCGTTTCATGTGCAGGCTCCTATGTTTTAAGCCGTTGGCTGGGCAAGTTTAGGCACTGAACTTCTCCACTTCTGGGAGAGATTGCAACCACTTCTGCGAAACACGCCCAGAAGCTGGGGAAAGTTGCAAGCCGTGCAGGTCAACGGTCAGATCCATGCGTTAGCCGTTAACTCTTAGCTTCAACATGGTCCCAGACTGCCAATGCGCATGTCGGGTCGGCCTTGTCGGGTGACCCGACAATGGCAGTAAATTTGCCCTACTCAATTCTAAGAATCTTGCTGCTAAAATATGGGACATAAGAGCCCAACATTGTTGTATAGAAAAAACTATACAACTTTTCCGCAGGCGCCGAGATTCCAAGGTATTGAAATATAAGGATTAAAATGGTGCCGCTTAGGTGACTCGAACACCTGACCCTCGCATTACGAATGCGATGCTCTACCAACTGAGCTAAAGCGGCAACGGAGGCGGCGCTTACCAGCGTGATCTGCGTCTGACAAGGGCTGGGCCAGAGATGATGTGAATTTTCAGCTCTCTGGCGTGCGATTGGGTCGCGCGCGCCTTTGATTTGCGATTAGTTGCGTTTGCGGACAAATTCCGCCCGAAGAACAAGGCCTTTGATGCCGTCATACCGACAGTCAATTTCTTGGGGATCGCCCGTCAGCCGGATCGATTTAATCAGCGTCCCGCGCTTTATGGTCTGGCCCGCGCCTTTAACATCCAGATCCTTAATCAGTGTCACTTGATCGCCATCTGCAAGCACATTGCCAACGGCGTCGCGCACTTCGACGTGATCGGCAGCTGATTGACGCGCCGCCAATTGTGAGGCTGGCACCCAGTCTCCACTTTCGTCATCATAGACATAATCTTCGTCGCTCATGGCTTTATCCTGCTGCGGTTTGGTTGGGTGCGCGATTGCCTTAGCCGGGAGGCTTTCAGAATGCGACTGGCTTTCCGCCATTGATTCATTCTGGCCATAAGCCATGCCATGCCGGGGGAGTCTCTGGTTGACGTAGCGTCAGCTGGGGCGCAGCCTTTGCCGCGCTAGTCCACAAAAGAACGGACAGCTTAAAGTGAGAGGAGTATTCCTATGGATAGGATCTACCCTGCGGCACGTATGATTGCCGTAATCTACGCAATTGTCGGGGCGTTTATGATGTTGCCCGAGTCAGCGTTGGTTCTTCTCGTGTTGGGCGGCATTGCCGCTTTGGGAAATAAGTCAGACGACAATCAGAACATATTATTAACGGCGATTGCGCTCAATATCTGCGCGCCGCTTTTGTCGTCCATTCCCAATGTTGGAGATAAGCTTGCAGCCATTTTCGGGGGCTTTGGCATGGCTTATGCTGGTGCGGCCATTGTTGGCATCGCCATGGCGCTCATTGCTCGCGTCCGTTCTGACTGGGCCTAATCCTAGGACTGGTTTTCGGGGGGAGGGGGAGAGCTTGCTCTCCCCCTTTTTCATACCTGTCCCCTCGCGCAGACCTGTCAGTCTAAACTCAGGTTGAAAAGGGCTGTTACAAACCGCCCATGTGCCGTTTGAGAGGCGAAGGCCCATAGGGCGTAAGCCCGCCAACGCGGGTCACAATCCCAACAGTTCTGAGGCCCAAAAGTGCTGAGGGATAAGTGGAGGTGCGGGCACCGCGGGTCGCGCAAGTCTCTCAGCATAACTTCCCTGTTTTGCGGGTATTAACAGGGAATTATTTCGAATTGCCCGTCCAGCATTTGCCTTCGATCGATCCAAACTGCTGAGAATTCTGCGGATCGCCCGCGTGATTATTCCTCCAAAAAACAGGGAATTCCGGAGAGCGTAACAAGGAACTGGAACAAGCCTGATGTGAAAGGTGCAGTCAAATAGGCAGTGTTATTATGGGCCCGTTAAGCCTTAAGAAGATCACGCCTGTGCCCGAAGCAACGCAATGTGTTCAGGTCCAATGCCGCAGCACCCGCCGAGTATAGATGCGCCGGCTGCCTGCCAGGCAGCTGCGAATACGCCATAGCCTTCGGGCGTCAAATCTTTGCGGATAGGGCAGAGCGCTGAGTTAGCTTCGGTATCGGCGGCCATTGGCGGGAAAGCGTTGGCATACACACCGATTTTGATTGTGCCGTGAGCCCTCAATTCTGAACGCGCTTCACGGACGGCGGCCTCCATCACTTCTGGTTGGCTGCAGTTGAACAGCAAGGCTTCCGCCCCAACCTCTTTTGCAAGGCGCGCCGCGAGTGCCACACGCTCGCCAGAGCGCAGGAGGGGCGCCTGTGCTGGGTCACGATCGTCCAGCGTAAAAGAAAGCCAGAGCGGCTTTGATGTTGGCGCCGTTAGTGCGGCAGCAAGGCGAGCTTCGGCGAGCGATGAGAGCGTTTCTGCCAGCCAATGGTCAATATTCTCATTGAGGCCATCAATGAGTACCTCCAACACAACGCGAGCGCGATCAAGGTCAACAAGGTCTGGCCGGTAAGAGCCGCAAACAGGGGGCAGCGAACCAGCGACCCGAACTGGATGTCGCGATGCATCGGCTACTGCGCGCGCCAGCACCCCAGCGCGCGCCGCCAGCGCTGCGCCCTCAGATGCAAAGCGATCTGCGCCAATATGAAATGGCACAAGCGCATAGGAATTGGTGGTGATGACATCGGCCCCAGCTTCAACATAACTTTGGTGCACAGCACTCACAAAATCGGGCGCCTCCATCAGCGCTAATGCGGACCATTCAGGTTGACGAAAAGGCGCGCCGCGCCGGGCAAGTTCGCGGCCGGTGCCGCCATCAAGAATTACAAGTTCATCTGTCATGTTCCGAGTGAGCTTTTACATCCAACTTCCGCTTATGGCCAGTTTAGGAATGGACTCGGGAACGGATTGTCGTTGGCCTCTTGGCACCGGATATTCAAAAGGCGCTGCTTACTGGTACTGCTCCTCCCGGGCTGGACCCAGAAAAACTGCTTTCTCGAGACATTCCTCTCGATTGGGAAGGGCAGAGGAGGTTTCTGGGGTTCGCCTCGACCTTCTAAGACGGAGGCATTTTCAAAACCGTCACAGGCACACTGCGCGCAGAGACTCTGGGTCAAATCCGATGGATTTGGCCCTATTTTTGTCTCTGCGGAGACTGTTTGGAGATGCCAAAGGCGCGAAAAGCGCCCGGAAACGCGGGCTTTTCAGGTAGGAAGTGTCGATGGGGATTTAGTTAACCGGTGTGTGGAGGCCCGAGCCGGAATCGAACCGGCGTATACGGATTTGCAGTCCGCTGCGTCACCACTCCGCCATCGGGCCTCACGTGCGGTGCGGCGCGGTCTCTGCGTCGAAAAGGGCTGTCCTGTCAACCAGTGATGAATTTAACGCTTGGTGCTTGGCGCAGCGGGCAGGCCCCGCTAAAGCGATAGGCGGACGTGGGTGTATTGCATCTATAAGACAGTTATGCCACAGGAGTGAATGTGAGCAATCTCGATTTTCAGGCCATGCGACGGGCCATGGTAGACAGCCAGCTTCGGACCAATGCCGTGAATGATCCGCGGATAACCGCGGCTATTGAAACCGTGGCACGGGAAGATTTTGTGCCGGCAGATCGCCGGGCCATCGCCTATATTGACCGGGCTGTTCCGCTGTCTGACAAGCGCGCGATGAACCCGGCGCTGGTGACGGCGCGGTTGATTGTTGAGGCGGGACTCGAGCCTTCAGACAAGGTGCTGATTGTTGGCGCGGCGTCTGGCTATGCCGCCGCTGTGGTGGCGGGGCTCGTCCAATCTGTTGTCGCACTCGAATCGGATGCGGATTTGGCGGCAGAGGCCAAGCGTCATTTAAAGGGCCTGCCGAATGTTGCGGTGGTCTGTGCGGATTTGGCGAAAGGCCATGCCAAAGGCGCCCCCTATAACGTGATTTTGATTGATGGCGCCGTGGAAGACCTGCCTCAGGCGCTGGTCCGGCAACTGGCCGATGGCGGACGGTTGGCTGCCGCGCTGATCCAGGGAGGCGTATCGCGCCTGTGCATTGGCTATAAGGCAGGCGATGGCTTTGGCGTAAACCCTGTGATGGATGCCGATGCGGTGGCATTGCCTGGTTTTGCTACACCCAAAGGGTTTACATTCTAAGCCGGGGCATAGGCCTTGCGAAACGGCATCTTGGCAAGAGCAGGGCAATTGCCCCGGAAAAAGAGGTTTGGATTATGTCCCAGCGTAAGAAATTAGGCCTGCTCCTTGCTGCATCAGCGCTGTGCCTGCCGAGCCAAATTTGGGCCGAAACACTGCGCGATGCGCTGGTGAACGCCTATAATAGCAACCCAACGCTGATGGCTGCGCGTGCTGGGCAGCGCGCCAATGATGAGAATGTGCCCATTGCGCGCGCCACTGGTTTGCCGGGCGTGTCCGTCTCTGGGGCCTTTACAGAGAATGTCCACAGCTCCACGGTAACTCTGGGCACGCCTGATCGCTTTGCCAGCGGTGTTGCGAACCTGAGCGTGCCGATTTTCCTGGGTGGTGCGGTCAGCAATTCGGTCAACAGCGCCAAGGCGCGCGTTGAAGCAGGGCAGGCTGATTTGCGCAGCACCGAAGCGACTGTCTTCACCAATGTGGTGGCGGCGTATATGGATGTGATCCGCGCCCAAGCCATTGTGGATTTGAACCGCAAGCAAGTGGGCGTGCTGACCGTCAATTTAGAAGCCACGCGTGATCGCTTTGAAGTTGGGGATCTTACACGCACGGATGTGGCCCAATCTGAGGCACGTCTGGCTTTTGCCAAGGCGCAGCTTCAGCAGGCAGAAGCGTTGCTTATTTCAACACGCGAAAATTATGTGCAGTTGGTTGGCAGCGCACCGGACGCGCTGGAAACCCCGCCACCTTTGCCCAATTTGCCGTCCACGCCTGATTCAGCAGTGGCAGTGGCGTTGAAAAACAATCCTGACCTGCAGTCCGCGTCGCGGGTCCGCGATGCCGCACGTTTTGACGTGGGGGCCGCACGCGCAACACGTTTGCCAAAGCTCTATGCCGTGGGCAGCAGTTCCTATGTTGATTATCTCAACACGTTGCCGGGCACCTTGCCGGGGTCAAGCAAGTCGACAACAGCTGGCGCGCAGCTGACCATCCCCATCTTCCAAGGTGGTGGCCCGTCGGCCCGCATCCGCCAGGCACAAGCGCGGCAAAGCCAGGCAATTGAGCGTGAAATTGCCGTCGAGCGCGGGGTGATCGCCTCGGCTCGGTCGGCCTTTGCGAATTGGCAAGCGTCTAACCAAGTTATCAAATCTGCGCAGATTGCAGTGGATGCCAGCACATTGGCGCTGGAAGGCGTACGCGCAGAAAACAGCGTTGGCACCCGCACCATTCTTGATGTTCTGAACGCCGAGCGTGAGTTGCTCAACGCGCAGGTGGAATTGGTCACCGCACAGCGCAACAGCTATGTGGCGGGCTTCCAATTATTGGCCGCAATGGGCCAAGCAGAAGCGCGCAATCTGGGCCTGGATGGCGGGCCGCTTTATGATCCCACCGTTAATTATCGGCGTGTGAAGAGCATTTACTGGGATTGGGATCAGGATCCAAAGCCCACAGCAAAAGCAACGCGAACAGTTGACTCAAAGGCCCAGACATCCGACATTTCGGCTCCTCCGGCCAAATAAGCCGGGCAGCAAGCAAGGGGGCAAGATCGATGGCTGACAAGGCGACTGAGCCTTCGATGGAAGAGATTCTCTCGTCTATCAAAATGATCATTGCAGAGGATAATGCAAAGGCGGCACCCGCACCCCGACAAAGGTCCCGCGCGGAGCCTCAGCCCATTGCGCCAGCCAAAGTGAGCCCAGAGGCAGTTCTGGAATTGACTGACGATATTGCCGACACTCCTCCCGCTTCGCCGATTGTGTCGCCCGATGCACTGGCTGCGAGCCGACAGGCGCTTTCGAATTTATCCCGGCTGATTGTAAAGCCCGAAATTGCAGGGTCTGATACGCTGGAGGGCCTCGTGCGTGAGATGCTAAAGCCCATGCTGAAAGATTGGCTCGACGCGCATCTGCCCGCACTTGTGGAACGAGTCGTTGCGCAAGAAGTCGCTCGTATTACGGGGCAAGACCCGGCCTAATCCGTTTCCCGACCTCCCAGTCAAAAAAGCCTGCGGGTTGCAACCCCGGCACGCGGCTGGCAAAGGCGGCGCATCATGTCAGAATTGCCGAAAACATTCGATCCGTCCGCCATTGAGGCGAAGTGGTATGCTCATTGGGAAGAAACGGGCGCATTCCGCCCGCATCGCCCGGATGCCGAGCCCTATACGATCGTCAATCCGCCGCCCAACGTCACGGGCAGCCTGCATATTGGCCACGCGCTTGATAATACGCTGCAAGACATTCTCATTCGCCATGCGCGCTTGCAGGGCAAGGATGCGCTGTGGGTCGTCGGCACCGATCATGCGGGCATTGCAACGCAAATGGTGGTTGAGCGCCAATTGAATGAGAAGGGGCAAAAGCGCACCGATTTCACGCGCGAAGACTTCATTGCCAAAGTCTGGGACTGGAAAGAGGAATCGGGCGGGCAGATCACCCGTCAGCTTCGCCGCTTGGGCTGTTCGATGGATTGGGCCAATGAACGCTTCACGATGGATGAAGGCTTTAGCCGCGCGGTCCTGAAGGTCTTTGTTGATCTTTATAATCAAAAGCTCATTTACCGCGACAAGCGACTGGTGAATTGGGATCCGGGCCTGAAAACCGCGATTTCGGACCTTGAGGTCGAAACGCGCGAAGTGAATGGCAAGTTCTGGCACTTCCGCTATCCACTGGCCGATGGCAGCGGGCATATTCTGGTTGCGACGACGCGGCCGGAAACCATGCTTGCCGATATGGCCGTTGCCGTGAACCCCGAGGATGATCGGTATAAGGCGTGGGTAGGCAAAAAGGTTCGCCTGCCCATTACGGGCCGGGAAATTCCGATTGTTGCGGATGAGCACGCTGACCCTGAACTGGGCTCAGGCGCTGTGAAGATCACGCCGGGGCATGATTTCAATGACTTTGAAGTCGGCAAGCGCGCGGGCATCAAGGCGGCTGACATGCTCAATATGCTCGATGCTGAGGCGCGCGATGTGTCGAATAGCCAGACCGCCGGCAAAGTGAAGGAGCCATTGTTGCGATTGACGCAACTTTGGCGCGCTTATGGCGCGAGCTCTCCCAGCGGAAAGATCGGTACGCAGTCTTTCTGTTGTCCCGTTGCCGGATCGAGTCCAGTGCATATTTTTGGCCAAAGTCCTGGTCAGTCGCCGTCGGTGTTCAACTTCTTCAGCCCTTCTTATTCGCCGCCGGGAGAGATTGCGCAGGCGGGGCTCGTCGCGCCCGAACTCCAGTTGGCGAACGAAAATCTCCATACCCAAATGGGCTGGTTCTTTTTTGTTCAAACGAACTACCGCACTAATCGTTTCAACGGCACTCAAGATCCGAAAACGATGTTCATCAATATCGATGAGGAGATGAGGCTCGCAGATGATGTTGATGCATTGATCGACAGGGCAGCAGAGAAGCTCCTAGGCGGCTCATCGGCGATGACTCCCGCGTTGCGAGAGAAAACCCGTGACCAGCTTCGGTTGTGGCAGATCGATCCAACTTTCACTGGTACGAATCGAACCTCACATCTGGATAACATGAGGCAGAACCGTGTATCAGACGCTCTATATTTGATTGTGATGTCGCCAGAATTTGCGGTACAGAGATAGCCTAATGCATCAGTCTAAGAAAAGAGCTTCGATGACTCCGCAGCGTAGACGTTTTCTCAAGGCGTTGTCGGCTGGCGGTCTTGCTTATGCCATCGGACGTACGTCGGGAACCACGTTTGGCCAAATGAGTGGCGTATCCGGATTCCCGGATTACAAGGCGTTGGTCTGTATTAACTTGTATGGCGGTAATGACTCATGGAACATGCTCGTACCGACGAGTACGGCTGAGTACAACGCTTATGCGAGATCTCGCGGCGCAGGAACGAGCTCTACCTTGGCGATCGCCAAGGACAAGTTGCTGCCTATTTCTCCAAGAAACGCAGTTCCGGGGGACCCGACGTTTGGGCTGTATCCGGGGATGTCAGAACTACGCGATCTATTTAACGCCGGACGAGTCGCCATACTTCCCAACGTCGGACCACTTATCAAACCTACAA
>RFZB01000221.1 GCA_009920915.1 Sphingomonadaceae bacterium
CCATAATAGCTGAGCGTCAGCAATGATCCGCCATTGGGCATCATTGCGGCGGCGCGCTTGGCAACCGCGGTAAAGCTGAACACGCTGATGTTCATAGTCATCAGGAAGTTATCAAGGCTGGTGTCGCAATAGCGGCCACGCAGTTCATTTTTGTCGGAAAAGCCAATGGCGTGGACGACAAAGTCAATCGTCGGCCAGCGGGCGGCCAGTTGCGCAAAGGCAGAATCCAAAGCTGCAGGGTCCGAGACATCGCAATCAATCAGAAAATCACTGCCCAAATCTTCCGCCAGCGGGCGGACGCGCTTTTCAAGCGCTTCCCCTTGATAGGAAAAGGCCAGTTCTGCGCCTTCTGCCCGCAATTTTTGGGCGATCCCCCACGCCAGGCTGCGATCATTTGCCAGCCCCATAATCAGGCCGCGCTTGCCCGCCATATATCCTGCCATCACTTATCCCCTTCGTCGGTAATCGGCCTCTCCCGCCGCGGTTCTATGGCTTTCCGGATTGGCCAGTGCCGCGTTCAGATGCGCCCCCATAACAAGCCCGAATCCCACGATCCAGAAAAACAACAACGCAATGATAACGCCCGCCAAGCTTCCATAGGTCAGCGCATAGCCGCCAAAGAGCGAAATGGCCTGCGGCAGCAGCGCCAAGGCCCCGGTCCACCAGAGCGTTGTTGCCAGCGCACCCGGCCATTTGGGATGCTTGGCAGAGCGGTAGGCTGAAGGCGCCAATGTCCAGAAAATCGCAAATAAGCCGCAAAATATGGCGACAGAAGTCGACACCCAGCCTACCTCAACGGACAATATCTCTTGCATCCCGGGGATGAAGCGAAAGACAATTTCTTCCATTGCCGTTGCTGCAAGTTGAATGGCGAGCCCGGCGAGGATCAACACCACTGCGCCAAAGGCCAGCACCATGCCCGCCAACCGATAATGCCAAAAAGGCCGTTCATAGCGCGTGCCATAGGCGCGGCGGAGAATATCCCGCAGCGTTTCAATAAAGCCGCTGACGGTCCATAGTCCGACAAGCGCACCAAACCACAGCAATGGCCCTGTCCGCGCCAACAGCACTTCACGCGCGGCCCCTTCAATCAGCGTGGCCACTGCGGGTGGCAGCGTCCCAAGCATCGATTGCACAGCGGCCAGATTTTCCCCAGGCCGCCCAATTAACTGAGTGACGGCGGCCATCAGGATGAAGAAGGGAAAGACTGTCAGCAGCGCCAGATAGGCCAGATTGCCGGCATGAACAAAGCCATCGCTATACACGCCGATGGCAACACGGCGCAGTATTTCCACCGGTGTCGCCCGCCGGACGGGCGCGTCGCGCCGCGCCTCAGGCGTTTGCGGTGAGTGCGGCCCCATCCGCCTCAAACACCCAGCTTGGCACGGGGGTTCCTATCATCCTGCCAGCTTTCCACAAAGGCGTTGAGAGCTGCATCCTCTGCCGGAAGATCAATCATCAGGGTCACAAGCTGATCACCGCGATTGCCTGATTTGGCTGTAAAGCCCCGGCCCTTTAGCCGCAGCGTTTTGCCCGATGTCGCCCCTTTGGGAATGTTGAGCATCACGGGGCCTTCGACCGTCGGCACCTTCACCGGCCCGCCGCGCACCGCCTCCGCAAGCGTAATGGGCAAGTCCAGCCGGACATGATCGCCATCGCGCGTGA
>RFZB01000222.1 GCA_009920915.1 Sphingomonadaceae bacterium
CCAGTCCCATCCCTCATGGAATGTTTCGAATACGGTTTCCAGTTCCTGTTCTGAAAGCCCGTAAAGCAAGGCAGCCGTAGCATCGACCCGATCGACCAGCTCCTGCTTTTCTTCCGGCTTAAGCGGCCCGCACTCAACGCTGACAGCCTTGGCCCATTGAGCAAATCGCTTATCGGGGCAGGCAAGTCGGGCGGACGCGGATACGAGCTCTTTGTAGAGTCCGCTATCTGCCGTAACCCGCGGGCAAGGAAGGCAATTGAACACGGAGAAGGTTAAGTTTATTTCAACCCAACGTCGTGCGTACCAGTCGCAAACACGCGAAGACAATACGCCTAGTACGTATGCCTTGTCAGACTCCGTTCCCTTCGGCCAAATTAGGACCGGTGCCTTGTGCGTACAAACGAGCCCAGGCGGGAGAAGGGCCGCGATAACAGTCCTTGTGTTTGTCCTATTGGTAATATCGCGAAATGCGATTCGGGGATACAGACATTCGATAGTCTGATCGTCCTGGATAAAACGATCTTCGGCGCCCCACCAAGGGGAATTCGTGCCGCGCCGGAAGCTGGACTTACGCTTGCGTCTGAGTTCAGCAAGCGCGTCATCATTTGACTTAAGCCAGCCGTAGTATCGATCAACTCCACGATCAGGTTCCCAAAGGTCGAATGATTCCCCTTTAAAAATAGGTAGCGAGTCTTCCTTCGGCTTTACGCCTGATAGATCAAAGAACTCGGCATCGGATGTGGCGTCTAATTCACGATACGGCCGGCAGTGCCATGGTGAGTTAATGTCATATTCTCCGACCATATTAGGAGACTTCCTGATCTGTCGGAAAGCGTCCTGCGCCTTGGCAGATGGCAAAAGCGGCAACTTCGCAGATTCGGTCCAAAGAAGGACCTCAGCTGCCGGAAAACGGGCGAATACCTTATGGTTTCTCTGATAATCCTCAACCCTATCAAAGGGTCCGTTCAACTGTAGCTCATTCTTCCCGGCACGCTTTAGAAGCGAACATAGGCAGACAGTGTAACGGGGATCCACGTCGTCAAAAACCCACCCTCCTTTATTAGTAAGGACAGAAATCGTGGCTTCGGCGTTATTGTCTCCTGTAAACTTATCGGCCTTCAATAGTTGCATGCGCCATTCCATAAGACCATCGCCGGAAAACGCAGAACGCGGAAGCACGATGCCCAGTCTTCCCCCCTTGGCCAAGAGCTCCCAAAACCTCCAAGCAAACATACGGAAGAGGTCAGGGTCCCCGGCAGACACGCCGAATCGGAATCGGCCCTTGGGATCGGAGTAAAGGTTGCCTAGCACGCCAGATGAAAGCTCTGCCTCTTGCTGGGCTGCCTTGAGCAATTCGTCGACGTTAGGCATCGTCTTGCCTAGCGCCTTCTCAGCCTTGGTGCGGTCAGCCTGAGCCATGCCGTAATAACCAGGAATATGGCGTCCAAAGAACATGGACTTCTCGAACTTAACCTTCTCCCAAGGAGGGTTTCCAAGGAGGACATCGAAGCCCGAGTTCTTGCGAAGGAATACTTCAGGGAAGCATGCCATCAGATGGCGGCAGCCCAGCGGCTGCAAACCCTTGCGCGCATCCCGTAGAACGTTCGAACGCATCAACTTCTCGGCATCTTGAAGCAGGCCCATGAGATC
>RFZB01000223.1 GCA_009920915.1 Sphingomonadaceae bacterium
GCGCCGGCGCCGACCGGCTGGCGACGATTCGCTCGTGATCCCCCGCGCCGCCCCCGTGACGACGCAGACTCTCCCCTCCATCGACGTCACGCATATTCCCATCGCGGCACGCCGCGCTGACCCGGCTGACGATTTGGGGCATATCCCAGCTTCCGCAGCGTTTCGTCCGTCGACTGATAGAAGGTGCCAATCTGGTAGATCGCCTTTGCTTCGGGTCCGGTTGCAACATCGCGGTGCAGTTCATTCGCCAGCCGCACCATCTGTTCAACCTGCTGCACCGACGTCATCCGTTCGCCCTTGCGGCTCCACAAATTATCTTCAATGCCGACGCGGACGTGCAGGCCCAGGGCAATGGCGATGGCGTTGAATGGGGCAACATTACGCATCACGGATTCAATCGTCAGCACGGCCCCATCTGGCACGCGGCGCGCAAATTCAATCAAGTCAGCAGGATGGGTGCCGGCTGCCCCGCTGCCAATCGCCACATAGTTCAGCACGAGGGGGCCGTTATAATGCCCTTTGCGGATCAACCGCTCAACTGTTTCAAGCTGGCTGAGGTCACCCACCATGAAATGCGGCTGGATGCCATTGGCAACAAGGCGCTTGAGATGTTCTTCCATAAAGACAGGACCGCATTCGAAATACATATTGCGATAGGCTTCGAACATGGCGGGGTTGGTCAAGCAGGTACCGGCGATATCATCCGCACTCATCAGGGCTGAGATATCCATCTGGTTGGTGTTAACTGCGATGGTCACTTGATCCGGCTTTGGCGTCAGATCTGCAAGCATATGGCGCGTGTCATCAGACAGCCACTTGGCGTCCGCCCCTTCACCTTCGGGGGCAAAGCTAATCGAGCCTCCAACTTGGATCAGCATGTCTGGGCAGGCCGTCCGGATCCGGTCGATCATCTCGTTGAACATCGACAGGCGTTTTGAACCAGATCCATCCGCTTCACGGCAGTGCAGGTGGAGCACAGTGGCGCCTGCATTGTAACAATCCACTGCCTTCTGGACTTGATCGGCCATGGTCACAGGAATGTCTTCGGGGAAATCACCCGGCAGCCATTGCGGGCCATAAGGCGCCACCTGAATGACAAGCTTTTCTTGGTTTTCGGGCAGCAGGCTATCGTCAAGGAAGTTCATATTCAGTCCTCCGTGGACGCGGGAACAGGCATTCCGCGCGCTTTCATTTCATCAACCAAATGGGGGGTGCCGAGTGCCACCGAATGGATGCCCAGCACGGCGACCAGTTGCAGCACGGCCATGATCTCTTCCGGGGTCGCGCCCAAATCGAGCGCCTTGGCAATGTGCCGTTTGACCCCCGGTGAATACATATGCGTGCAGCTGGCATCGACCGCGATGGCCAAGAATTCATATGTCTTGGGATCGATAATCCCCTTGCGGACAGAATGTGTCCCCATATCGAGGAACTTTTCCATCCATTCGGCATCAAAGGCGGCGGCTTGGTCCCAAGCCTGATTCCATCCTCCGCTGGCGCGGGCTGCATCACTAATTGGTGTGGCGGCTGACATTTCTCTCTCCAGTTTATGCCGCCAGACTAGCATTTCTGACTGGTAATGATTTAGAATTTGCGCCATTCAATTATGAAAATGCGCCAAACCCCCACTGTTCGCGCCGCCGCCCTAAC
>RFZB01000224.1 GCA_009920915.1 Sphingomonadaceae bacterium
GACGCCCGCGCCCGACGCGCACGAGGAGCTCGAGGTGCTCGTCACCGACCCGCGCGACGCGCTGCGCGCCGCCGCCGCCGAACCCTCCACGCACGCGCTGGCCTTCCTCGCTCTCCACCGCCTCCAGGCCGCGCGCCCCGAACTTTTCGCATGACCTCCCCCACCCGCATCAAGGTCCCCGGCCGCACGGCCGACCCCGTCCTCGTCGTCGGCTCCGTCGCCTACGACAGCATCATCACGCCGCACGCCTCGGGCGAACGCATCCTCGGCGGCAGCGCCGCGTACGCGTGCCTCGCCGCGAGCTACTTCGCGCCGCCCCGCATCGTCGGGGTCGTCGGCCACGACTTCCGCGACCGCGACCGCGCCAAGCTCGCGAAGCGCGGCATCGACCTCGACGGCCTCGCGACCGACCCGTCGGGGCGCACCTTCGCCTGGCGCGGACGCTACCATGAGAACTACAACCGGCGCGACACGGAGGACCTGCAGCTGAACGTCTTCGAGCAGTTCAAGCCCCTCCTCCCCGATGCGCACCGCGCGACGCCCTACGTCATGCTGGGGAACATCCGGCCCGACCTGCAGCTGCGCGTGCTGGACCAGCTGACCGCGCCGCGCTTCGTCCTCGCCGACACCATCGACATCTGGATCGAGACGCAGCGCGAGGCGCTGGGCGAGGTCATGCGCCGCGCCGACCTGCTGGTCGTCAACGACACCGAATCCGCCAAGCTCACCGGCGAGTCCAACGTGATCGTCGCGGGCCAGCGCCTGCGCGCGCACGGCTGCCGGACCGTCATCATCAAGAAGGGCGAGCACGGCGCCGTCCTGTTCCACGAGGAGGGGCTCTTCACCCTGCCCGCCTTCCCCGTGACGGAACTGCGCGACCCCACCGGCGCCGGCGACAGCTTCGCGGGCGCCCTGCTCGGTCACCTCGCCGCGACGGGGAAGACGGACTTCGCCACGCTGCGGCAGGCCATGGTGTACGGCACCGCGGTCGCGAGCCTGACGGTCGAGGCGTTCTCCACCGACCGCCTGGCCAAGGCCGGTTGCCGCGAGATCCGCGCGCGCCGCAAGGCGCTCCTGCGGATGATGAAGGTCTGAGCGCTCAGCGGCGCCCCAGCAGCCGCCAGAGGACGAAGACCAGCAGCCCGGTGAAGAGCAGGTCGCCGACGAGCAGCGGCCAGAGCGCGGGGGCGCGTCCGGTCGCGGCGACGAAGGCGAAGAGCCCGGCGAGGAGCGCGACGGCGACGGCGAGGAGCGGCACCAACCGGCGCAGGCGCGCCGCGGGATCGGGGCGGCTCATGCGAAATGACGCCGGTGGGCTTCGGCCAGGCCGAGCAAGGTGAGGTGCGGCTCGTGGCGCACGCGGTCGCGCCAGCTGGCCGGCAGGTAGACCGCCGCGCCGCCCGTGACGATCACCTGCGGGACGGGCGCGCCTTGGCGGATGAGCTCGGCCGCGACGCCGTCGAGGAGCGCGCCGATCATGCCCGCGAAGCCGAGGGCGCAGCCGGCGCGCATGGCGTCGACGGTGGACTTGCCGATCGCCGGCCCGCCGAGCAGGGCCGCGGGATCGAGGGCCGGCAACAAGGCCGTGCGCTCATGGAGGTAACGCGTCATCACGCCGAGGCCGGGCGCGATGATCCCGCCCGCGTAGC
>RFZB01000225.1 GCA_009920915.1 Sphingomonadaceae bacterium
GCGCCGATCATCACACGCAGGCGCTCCACCGTGCGCGGCTGGCCCACGAAGTCGTCGAGCCGCGGCGGGCGCAGGCCGGCGTCGAGGGCGCGGTCGGGCCGGGCCACGCCGCCTTTGCCCGCGGGGGGCGGGGTCGGTTCATCGGCGGGTCGCTGGGCTCGGGCCATGCGCCCACCGTGCGGAGTCGGCGGGCCTTGGCAACCTTCAGTCCTCGGCGAAGCCCTTGGGCAGGTCGGCGGCGGGGCGACGGACGACGTCGGCCCCGAGGGCGCGCAGGCGCTCCTCGAAGCGTTCGTAGCCGCGGTCGAGGTGGTAGAGCCGCTGCACCCAAGTCTCGCCCTTGGCGGTGAGCGCGGCGAGGATCAGGGCGGCCGAGGCGCGCAGGTCGGAAGCCATCACGGGCGCCCCGGAGAGCGGCTTGCCGCCGTGGACGCTGGCGACCGCGCCCTCGACGGCGATGTCGGCCCCCATGCGCTGGAGTTCCGCGGCGTGCATGAAGCGGGCGGGGTAGACCTTCTCGGTGAAGGTGCTGCGGGCCGGGACGAGCAGCTGCAGGGCCATGAACTGCGCCTGCAGGTCCGTCGGGAAGCCGGGATGGGGCGCGGTCACGATGTCGACCGGACGCGTCGGGCGACCGTGGGCGCGGATGAAGCCCGGGCCCGTCTCGACGGACACGCCCGCTTCGCGGAGTTTATCAAGGAACGCCCCGAGGTGGGCGGGCTCGGCGCCCTGGACCGTGACGTCGCCGCCGGTGATGGCGCCGGCGACGAGGTAGGTGCCGACTTCGATGCGGTCGGGGATGATGGTGTGCTCGCAGCCGCGGAGCGCCGCGACGCCTTCGACGACGATCGTGCCGGTGCCTTGGCCCGAGATCCGGGCGCCCATCTTCGTGAGCAAGGCGCAGAGGTCGACGACCTCGGGTTCGCGCGCCGCGGTGAGGATCCGGGTGACGCCGGGCGTGAGCGTCGCGGCCATCACGAGGTTCGCGGTGCCGAGCACGGTGCTGCCCATGGGGCCGCCCATGTCGACGTCGGTGCCGCGCGCGTCCGCGGCGTCCACGCGCACGAGGCCGCCTTCGGAGCCGACGGCGCAGCCGAGGGCCTCGAGCCCGCGCAGGTGCAGGTCGATCGGGCGGGGCCCGATGACGCAGCCGCCGGGGATCGCCATCTCGGCGCGGCGGAGGCGCCCGACGAGCGCGCCGAGCAGGCAGACGGAGGCGCGCATCTTGCGCACCAGGTCGTAGGGCGTGCGGTGGGTGAGGTGGGCGGCGCGGATCACCCAGGTGCCGGGCTCCGGCTGCGCGACTTCGGCTCCCTGGTGGCGGAGGATCTCCGCCATGAAGCGGACGTCGCTGAGGTCGGGCACGCCGCGCAGCGTGACGACCTCCTCGGTCAGGAGCGCGGCGGCGAGGATCGGCAACGCCGCGTTCTTCGCTCCCGCGGCCCGGACCGTGCCCCGCAGGACCGGTCCTCCTTGGATGTGCGCGACTTCCAGCATGTCCGGAAAAGAAGCGGGGGCGCCGGTCGGCGCCCCCGTCTGGTTCAGCCTTCGCGCGGGCCGTTGCGATCGCCGCGGGGGCCGCGGGAGTCGCCGCGTCCGCCACGGTGGCCACCCCGGTCGC
>RFZB01000226.1 GCA_009920915.1 Sphingomonadaceae bacterium
GTCTGAGGCATTTTTTGGTATTACCCTAGATTAGGGTGTCAAGTCAGCACAGATTCCGTGTGCGGCTTCGTTTTTAACTTCCAAGGTGTACTCAGCCAACAACTGTGTTGACTCATTGTCACCAGTCACAGCCAATTCATTGGTCTGGAATGGGCGCAAATAAGCAACTGCAGCCATGTCGGGGTCAAGCACAAATGCTGTCTCGTCGCATGAGTTAGTAGAAGTCATAAAGCGGTTAGGTACAACAGAAACTGTGCCAAAGTCGCTCAAATAAACGTCAGCCGCACCAATGATGGTTGTAGGAGCATTTGCGGGAGCCATGAAGCGTTGAGCAGCAATACCAGCAAAAGCAGAAACTGTTTGCTTGTGAGCAGGGTTAACCATCAACACTTTAGGATTGCCACCAGCAGCGTAAACGCTCTTGATAACAGCCTTCAAGATGTCTTCTGTGAAAGTGCGGTTTGTGCCGTTTGTACGAGCAGTTGTACCACCTGAACCAGCAACCCCAGAAGTGCCACCAGAATAGTTGGTTGACAACCATGCTTGCAAACCACCCAATTTACGAGCAGTTGTAGAGTCGCCATTAGAGGCAACTTGGTTGCTCAACAAGGAAGTTTCCATGTCACGCTTGATTTCAGCAGAAGCCTTAGCCAATTGGTAAGCCTTTTCAGACTTACGACCAGCTTTGTCAACAGACTGCAAAGTACCAGAAATCTTGATAGTTTTCTGTGCAATCTGAGTGCGGTTTCCAACACGAGTAGTTGGAGACATAGTAGCGTCAGATGTGTATAAGAGACAGGGCCCGATGGACCTGATCCCCAGCTTCGTGGCCCGCAAGCACGGGCGTGAAGAGGTGGTCTATCAGGTGATGCAGACCGCGCAGATTCTGGGCGGCTACTCGCTTGGTGGCGCCGACCTGCTGCGCCGCGCCATGGGCAAGAAAAAGGCCGAGGAGATGGCCGAGCACCGCGAGAAGTTCCGCGCCGGTGCCCTGGCCACGCACAACATCCCGCAGGACCAGGCCGACGAGATCTTCGACCTGATGGAGAAGTTCGCGGGCTACGGATTCAACAAGTCGCATGCCGCTGCCTATTCCTTGCTGGCCTACCACACCGGCTGGCTCAAGGTGCATTACACGGCCGAGTTCTTCTGCGCCAACATGACCGTGGAAATGGACGACACCGACAAGCTCAAGGTGTTGTTCGAGGATGCGCTCAAGTTCGGCATCACCTTCGACCCGCCGGACGTCAACCGGGGCCATTACCGCTTCGAGCCGGTCACCGACAAGGTGATCCGCTACGGCCTGGGGGCCGTCAAGGGCACCGGCCAGCAGGCGATCGAGGCCATTGTGGCCGCCCGCGAAGAAGGCGGCCCCTTCACCAGCCTGTTCGACTTCTGCAACCGGGTGGACCGCACACGGCTGAACAAGCGCACCGTCGAAGCCCTGATCAAGGCTGGCGCTTTTGACTCGCTGCAGCTCAACCGGGCCGCACTGGTGGCCAGCATCGACAAGGCTTTCGAGTTTGCCAATGCCACCGCGGCCAACGCCAACCAGGGCGGCCTGTTCGACATGCTGGGCGACGACTCGCATGGCTCGAGCACCCAGGAGCCCGACCTCGA
>RFZB01000227.1 GCA_009920915.1 Sphingomonadaceae bacterium
GAAGAAACCCGCGCCTTTTTGGAAAACATCCTTGAATTTGGCGTCTCGGATATTCTCATTCACCGTCCGCTTGGGCCCGGCGGGCCCGCGCAGCGCATCTATTTCATGCATTGCGATAATGGTCGTCATCACAGTTTGGCGCTGTTTGAAGGCGATGTGCCGAGCGGCTGCGTGCACCTGATGGTCGAAGTCGAAACCATGGACGAAGTCGGTCGCGCGTATGACCGAATGCAAAAGGCTGGCGTCCGACTGATGGCGACGCTGGGCAAGCATACCAATGACCATATGACGAGCTTTTACATGGAGACGCCCGGCGGTTTTGCGCTGGAATATGGCTATGGCGGCCGCACCATCAATTGGGATCGCCACACAATTTTTGAAAGCACGTCTGTCAGCCTGTGGGGCCACGACTTTAGCGTTGGCTTTGGGACCGCCGAGGCACAGCAATTGGCCAATGCGGCCTAGAAAGGGAGAAAGACGATGCAGTTATCCCAAACAAAATCCCGTGTAACAGCCGCTGACCTGATTGCGCGGGCTGAGGCGTTGATCCCCGCGTTGCGCGCACGTGCCATGCAGTGCGAGGCAGAGTGCAAAGTGGCCGATGAAACCATTCGTGATTTTCAAGAAGCAGGCTTTTTTAAGATCCTCCAGCCCAAGCGCTGGGGTGGGTATGAGATGGATCCAGAGGTGTTCTACGCCGTCCAGATGAAGGTGGCAGAAGGCTGTATGTCGTCTGCATGGGTGCTGGGCGTGGTGGCAGTCCATAATTGGCAATTGGCGCTGTTTGATGCGCAGGCGCAGGCAGATGTCTGGTCGCAAGATCCAAGCACGCTTATCTCTTCCTCTTATATGCCGCGCGCTGAAGTGACGCCAGTTGAGGGCGGCTATCGGATTAGCGGGCGTTGGGGATTCTCCAGCGGCGTGGATCATTGCCAATGGGCGTTTCTGGGCGGGCTTGTGCCCGATCCCGAGGGCGGTGCCCCTGATTATCGCACCTTCCTTGTCCCGCGCAGTGATTTTGCAATTGATTATGTGTGGGACACAATGGGCCTGCGCGGCACGGGCAGTCAGGATGTCGTGGTGCGTGATGCCTTTGTACCCGCCTATCGCACGCACCGTTCCAAAGATGGGTTTGCAGCGACAAGCCCGGGCCTGAGGGTCAATGATGCGCCGCTGTTTAAGCTGCCCTTTGGCCAGATTTTTGTGCGCGCCGTTTCGTCCTCATCAATTGGCGCGTTGCAAGGCGCCTTGGATGCGTTCCGCGGTTATGCGTCGAAGCGGGTGAGCAGCAATGATTTTTCGCGCACCTCGGATGATCCAGATGCCCAAGTGGTTATTGCGGAAACAGCGTCTGCCATTGATGAAATGAAGACGACGCTCAATCGCAATTTTGGCGTGCTGATGGGCCAAGCGCGCAGCGATACGCCTTATGATCTTGAGCAGCGGCTGATGTTCCGATTTCAATCGGGCCAAATTCTGGATCGCTGTGCCGAATTGATCTCGCGCCTCTTTTACAGCTGTGGGGCGCAAGGCACCTATCGCTCAAGCCCCTTGGTGCGGACCTTTGTCGATATTCACACAGGCCGAACGCACATTGCGAACAATCCGTTCAAAGTGGC
>RFZB01000228.1 GCA_009920915.1 Sphingomonadaceae bacterium
TTCTTGGCGTCCTTCGGCAACCAATCCGGTTCGAAGCGGGTCACGTTCAGCTTGGAGTTGGGCCAGAAGGTCGAGAGGACCGTCTGGCCGCCGACGGCCACGACCATGATGTCGTCGCCCAGCCCGACGAAACGGTACTTGCCGGTGACCGGCGGGCTGAAGTTGCCTTCGTAATAGGCCAGCCAACCCGGGGCCTGGATCTCCTTCTCGCATTCGAAGGCCTTGGTGGCCTCCGCCGCGTTGCGGGGCGGGATGAAGATGTTGGAGGCGTAGAGCTTGAGCTCCGCCTGGCGGTAGCGCGCGTCCAGCATCGCCTTGGCGCCCGTCCAGCCGCGGTCCATCGTCTCGAACGCGCCTTGTTCTGCTTGAAGTCGTAGAATGTGCCCGGAAGGCCATTGGTGCCGACCTTCGCGCCGAAGAGGGAGACGAAGTTGCGGTCGTTGCCGCGGCCGACGCCCATGCCGGAGCCGATGCCGCCGCCGGAGCCGCCGCCGAAGCCCTTGGAGGAACCGCCGCCCATCATGCCGGTGTTGAGGGAGGCGACGGAGGAGGTGGGGAGGTCGGGCAGGGAGATGGTGGCGGTGGAGCTCTTGGAGGTGATGCGGGCCGCGTTCTTGGCCATCGACTTGGGGTTCTTGGGCTGGGCGCGGGTCTTGAACTGCTTGGCCTTGTCGCCGGCGGCGCCGCCGCCCTGGCCGGTGGAGAAGGAGTCGGGGTCCTTCTTCACCGAGTCGGTGACGGTCGAGATGACCCAGATGGCGGCGATGAGGATCAGGACCAGGTGGATGATCAGCGAGATGGTCAGGCCCTCGCCGCCCAGCTTCTGCCAGAACGTCCGCTTCGAGCGCGTCGCCTGCACCTCCTCGGCGGCGGGCGCGCCTGCCTCCGTGATCGCCGCCTGGTCGGCGTCCTCGGGGTGGGATGGGTCCTGCGTGGGCGACATCGCTCACGAAGGTCGCTAAACGAGCCTTTCCGTACAATAAAAATAAGCCTCAACCGGGAGACATCGCTTTAAAATTCGGAGCGGAGGGATAACGTCGGGCTTTCTCCACCGCGCCGCATGAAAGCCCTCATCAAGAAAGAAGCCGCCGAAGGACTTTGGATGGCGGAAGTCCCGCGGCCCACGATCGGCGACCGGGATGTGCTCATCCGCATCCGCCAGGCCGCGATCTGCGGCACCGACGTCCACATCTGGAAGTGGGACGAGTGGGCGGCGCAGACCGTCCCGCTCGGGCTCACCGTCGGCCATGAATACGTCGGGGTCGTCGAGGCCTGCGGCCGCGAGGTCACGCACCTGAAGGTCGGGCAGCGCGTCTCCGGCGAGGGGCACATCGTCTGCGGCCACTGCCGCAATTGCCGCGCGGGTCGCCGGCACCTCTGCGCGCACACCCTCGGCGTCGGCATCCACCGCCCGGGAGCCTTCGCCGAATTCCTCTCCCTCCCGATGGAGAACGTCGTCCCGGTGCCGGACGACATCCCCGACGACGTCGCCGCGATCTTCGACCCGGTTTCCATACGATCACCGCGGGTCAGTGGGGTACTTCCGAGGAGGAGTCCATCGTCCTCCTCCGGAAGGAGGTCGTGAAGGA
>RFZB01000229.1 GCA_009920915.1 Sphingomonadaceae bacterium
GTACGACATACACTTGGACAGTTGCAACCAATACAAATGTTACGGGACAATCCAATCAATCTACGGGACAATCAAGCATTAGTCAAACCTTAACCAATACTACGAATGCGGTACAAACAGTTGTGTACACAGTTACACCAACGAGTGGCGATGCGGGTAATTGTGTAGGAACTAATTTTACAGTAACAGTAACGGTAAATCCAACACCTGTTATTGCTAATAAAACAAGTACGATATGTAGTGGTAGTGCATTTACGATAACACCTAGTAATAGTGGTAGTGAAATAGTTCCTACATCAACTACATATACATGGACAGTAGTACCTAATGCAGATGTTACTGGAGAAACGGATCAAACAGTAGGCCAATCAAATATTAGTCAAACTCTAACTAATACAAGTAACACGGTACAAACGGTTGTGTATACAGTAACGCCAAGATCAGGTGCTGCGGGTAACTGTGTGGGTTCAACATTTACGGTAACAGTAACTGTAAATCCACGACCAACTGTTGATGCGATTAGCAATCAAGCAGTGTGTGCAGGATCTACGGTGAGTGGCGTAACCATTACAGGAAGTGTTGCATCAACAGTATATACATGGGCTAACAATACGACATCTATTGGGCTTGGCGCATCAGGCACAGGAAACATAACATCATTTACTGGAACGAACGTAACTAATATCCCAGTAGTAGCTACAGTAACGGTAACACCAACGTATACGAATAACTCAGTTGCGTGTGTGGGATCAACATCGACGTTTACAATTACCATTAATCCACGTCCTGTTGTTCCAAATCAAACAGCAACAATATGTAGTGGAACTGCCTTTACAACAGCGCCAACAAATAATGCACCAACAACAATTATACCATCGGGTACCACATATACATGGACAGTTGTAGACAATACAAATGTTACAGGTGATGAAGATCAAGGGGTAGGTCAATCCAACATCAGTCAAACATTAACCAACTTAACCAATACTGCACAAACAGTTGTGTATACGGTTACACCAACAAGTGGTGCAGCAGGAAATTGTGTGGGATCAACATTTACGGTAACAGTAACGGTAAGTCCAAGAGCAAGTATTGCCAATAAAACGGCGAGTACTTGTAGTGGAACAGGATTTACGGTAACGCCAAGTAATGGAGGAGGAGATATTGTTCCAACAGGAACAACCTATGCTTGGAGTGCGTTACCAGTTGTTACGGGTGGATTAACGGGTGGTGCAACTGCAACAGGACAATCAAGTATTAATGGTACACTTACCAATCCAACAAACACGGCACAAACAGCAACGTATACAGTAACACCAACGAGCGGAAGTTGTACCGGCCCAACGTTTACGGTGGTTGCAACAATCAATCCTCGTCCTGTTGTTCCAAACCAAACGGCAACGATATGTAGTGGCACTGCATTTACAACATCACCAACAAATAATGCACCAACAACAATTATACCATCAGGTACGACATACACTTGGACAGTTGCAACCAATACAAATGTTACGGGACAATCCAATCAATCTACGGGACAATCAAGCATTAGTCAAACCTTAACCAATA
>RFZB01000230.1 GCA_009920915.1 Sphingomonadaceae bacterium
ACAAACGCGCCCTTGACCACGCCCGGGCCCTTGCCCAGGTCACACTTCTCAAGTGAAACTGCCTTGGGGCCGCGCTTTTGCTTCCAGAGGCCTTCGCCCCTGGCCTCAAACAGTTCGGCCGGGTTGCCGTCCTGCAGCATGGCACGATATTCATCGATGCCCTGACTGGCCGACTTCTGCGCCGAAGCCGAGCCACAGGCCAGGACTCCGGCGAGGATCCACATTGCTTGGGTCTTCATTTTGTCTCCTGCTAATTTTGTTATTAACCGCCAACTGCGGGCGTCAGCACGATCCGGACAGAAAAGAAACGCTTGAGCCTCAGCACATCCTGCTGGCGCGGATAGCCGCAGGATGAACCCAGCCATCCTGGCTCAGGATATGGTGGCTTCGTCGGTCCGGGTGTCGCCTTTGTTGTCCTTCCAGGTGATGCTCACCTTGTCCCCAGCCTTGGCCCCCTTGATGGTGAACTGAAGGAAGGGGTTTTTGGCGACCGCCGGACCCCATTCAGCCGTCAAAACCGGCTTGCCGTTGTGGGAGGCGGAGACCTCCTGGATGAACCAGGCGGGCACCAGCTTGCCAGCGGAGTCGCGTCGCTGACCGGTTTCCATTTCGTGACTCATAAGAACACGCACCGTGGCTTTGCCACCGGAGGCCTGGGCGCGTATACGCATCGGGTCTGCCATGATGAAACTCCTCGTCTATAAATCTGGTGATGAAATAAAGGGCCAAGCCATCAACCGCCGCAACCGCCGAGCGTGACCTTGACTTCCTTCTTGCTGTAGAGCGCGCGGCCGTCGGCCATGATGGCCACGGCATAGACGTCCGAAGACTGCCCCATCTTGGCGCGGGTCATAAAGTTGGCGTCGACCGCGTCATTGACCTTGAACATCGCAACCAGCACGTTGGGGTTTTTCTCGACCAGGATCAGCAGATCCTTGACGCCCGACAGGTTGGTGCTCACGCCCAAGGGCACGACAGCGCCGTTTTCAGCAATATCAGGGCCGGTCAGGACCACATCCTTGTTCTCGACCAAAGCGCCGCCTCCGGCGGCCTTGATGGCCTCGGTAATCGACTTGGCCTCAAAGGCGTTCTTGTTGAAAGCCAGGGCGTATTGCGGATAGCCGGCTGCAGCCAGCAGGGCAGCAACAGCAGCACCTTGCTTGAGGGTATCGCGACGGGTGTTCATCGAACTTCTCCTTCAGTTGAATATGGGTGGGCAGGCCGCGGGGACAGACTCTCAACGACCGGCACCGCGTGAAATCCATTCGGCCAGCACCTTGGCATCGGCTTCGGGCAGGCTTTGCGGCGGCATGGGAATGGAGCCCCAGACGCCCACTCCCCCTTGCCGTATTTTGCCAAGCAAATAGTCGGTTTTACCAGCATGTTTGCGAGCAATTTCAACAATGCCGGGTCCGACGATCTTTTTGTCCACCCCGTGGCAGGCGGTACACGTGTGCTTGGCCAGCAGGGCCAGAGCCACCTTGTTGGCTGACCCGGCATCTGATTTGGGCGTCTCGGGCTTGACCGGAGACGCTTGCGCTACCACGACCGACTTGCCCTC
>RFZB01000024.1 GCA_009920915.1 Sphingomonadaceae bacterium
GCGCGGCATAGCGCCATTCGTGACCGGCAAGGATCATGGCAAGGCACAGGATCTGCGGCAGCAGCCCGGCATAGCCCAAAAAGCGTGCACGCCCATCCAGAAACGAAGCTGTCATCATCATGAAACTATGCCTTTAATCTAAGCGGCGGATCAAGCCGGGCGGCCAGTGCGGCGGCATTTGTCAGAGCAATAGACCACATTTTCCCAATCGCGCGCCCATTTTTTACGCCAGACAAAGGGCCGCGCGCAGACGGGGCAGAGCTTTTCAGGCAGCTCAGATTTTTGCCGCATCCGGGGCATGGCAGGCGTCCTTTTAACCAGAAAAAAAGAGCGACGATTTGGAAATTCTCGGATCCGAATCTCGAGAAAACGAAAATTTAATTTGGGGATCGCGTCAGAAAGGCATAAAGGAACCTATACTAAAGACCATAGTGACCCTCTTGCTGCCAGCACCAGCTTAGACCGGCTGCAAAATGATAAAGGCAAAATCGTGGCTGATTACAATATTGCTCCGCCCGGCCTTAGTGCCCTCATTGTCAATAGCCCAGTTGCTTCGGTGATTAGCAATCCACGGTTGCAGGACAACCCAATCATTGCGTGTAACCAAGCATTTATTGATTTGACGGGATATGCAGAAACCGAGATTTTGGGCCGCAATTGCCGTTTCTTGGCGGGGCCAGCAACGGAGCCGCGTCTATCGGGCCTAATCCGCGAAGGCGTGCGGGACAAACGGCCCGTTTTGGTCGAGATTCTCAATTACAAGAAGGACGGAACCCCATTTCGTAACGCCCTACTTGTCGCGCCGATTTTTGATGCCGAGGGTGAGCTGGAATATTTCTTGGGGTCGCAGGTCGAACTGCCGCAAGATGCCCCCGGACCAAGTGCGAGCCGGCATGATAAAGCGGTCAAGTTGGTCAACGCGCTGACCCCGCGCCAACGTGAAGTGCTGGAACATATGGCGATGGGCAAGCTGAACAAGCAAATTGCCTATGATCTGGGCCTGAGCGAGCAAACGGTAAAGATGCACCGCGCAGCCTTGCTCGACCGGCTGGGGGCGGCCACCACGGCGGATGCCATCCGCATTGCTGTAGAGGCCAATGTTTCAGCGCCAGCGCAGGCCTAATAACCGCCGGATTATCCTGACCTTTAGGTCACAATCTTTCGGGCATATCGACCCGGCCTTGGCCGCGGCCTAGAGGGCCACTGCCGGATCGGGACTCCCCCCCTCTCTCTCCTCCCCTTCCGGCACTTTCCTCTCCCTAAAATGCACCCAAGCGTAAAAACTGGTGGCAATTTTCTGTCTGCCCCGTCATTTGTGGCCCGAATTTTTGTCCGGACGATGCGGGAGGAATGATGCACGCAGCTTTGGCGCAACCCTCATGGGTGATGCTGGCCTATTTGCTGGCTGGTATATTCTTCATTCTCGCACTGCGCGGATTGTCATCTCCAGCCACATCGCGGCGGGGCAATCGCTTTGGCATGGCCGGCATGGCCATTGCCGTTGGGACGACGCTGGCAACGCACGAAATTGCGAGCCTGCCCGAGATTTTGGGCGCCATCGCAATTGGCGGCGGCATTGGCTGGATCACGGCGCGGCGCATTGCCATGACCGATATGCCGCAATTGGTGGCCGCCTTTCACTCGCTTGTTGGCATGGCCGCTGTGCTGGTGGCCGCCGCTGCGTTTCTTGAGCCGGAAAATTTTGGGATTGCCGGGCCGGATGGGCTGATCAACACGGTCAGCCGGATTGAGATGGGCTTGGGCATTGCCATTGGCGCCATTACCTTTTCGGGCTCAATCATCGCCTTCCTCAAGTTAAACGGCAATATGTCGGGCAGCCCGATTTTGCTGCCCGCGCGCCATGTGATTAATTTGGGCACCTTGGCCGCGATTTTGGGCCTGATTGGCTACTTCCTGACAGATCAATCCCCTTGGATCTTTTGGACAATTATGGCTTTGTCCTTCCTGATTGGCTTTTTGCTGATCATCCCCATTGGCGGGGCGGATATGCCCGTCGTGGTGTCAATGCTGAACAGCTATTCGGGCTGGGCTGCGGCGGCCATGGGCTTTACCCTTCAAAATTCCGCCATGATTATCACGGGCGCTCTGGTTGGCTCATCAGGCGCGATCCTAAGTTATATCATGTGCAAAGCCATGAACCGCAGCTTCATTAGCGTGATTGCGGGCGGCTTTGGCGCAGAGGCAGCGGCCAACGATGGCCCCGCCAAGGAACAGCGCCCGTGGAAGCGGGGCTCCGCCGAAGACGCGGCCTTCCTGCTGAAAGAGGCCGAACAAGTCATCATCATCCCTGGCTATGGCATGGCCGTAGCCCAAGCCCAGCACATCTTGCGCGAAATGGGGGATTTGCTGAAGAAAGAGGGCGTGCGCGTGAAATATGCCATCCACCCCGTTGCAGGCCGGATGCCGGGACATATGAACGTGCTGCTGGCCGAAGCAAATGTGCCCTATGATGAAGTCTTTGAGCTGGAAGATATTAACAGCGAATTTGCACAGACTGATGTCGCCTTCATCATTGGTGCGAACGACGTTGTGAACCCCGCCGCCAAGACCGACAAATCCTCGCCCATTTATGGCATGCCCGTGTTCGACGTTGATAAGGCCAAGACCATTATGTTCATCAAACGCTCTATGGGTGGCGTCGGCTATGCGGGCGTCGACAATGATGTGTTCTACATGGACCAGACGATGATGCTGCTGGCCGATGCCAAGAAGATGGTCGAAGATATTGTGAAGGCGCTGCAGCATTGATGGCCCTAGGCTCCGGCTCAAGGCCGGAGCACAGGGAGCGCCTCGTGCTCCGGGCGTGACCCGGGGCCGAGACGGCGAAACGTTTCCCGCATCGCGCAATCGCGTTAAGAGGCCCCTATGTCTCTAGAATCAGACCTTCAACTGGCGCTTGCCTTGGCCGATGCGGCGGGCGACGCCATTCGCCCCTATTTTCGCGGCAGCTTTGGTTTGGAAAGCAAATCCGACGCCTCCCCCGTCACACTGGCGGATCGTGCTGCCGAAGAGGCCATGCGTCTGATCCTCAAGCGAGAAACACCGCGCGATGGCATTATTGGCGAAGAATTTGGCGCAGAACGGGCCGATGCCAGCCGTGTTTGGGTGCTGGACCCCATTGATGGCACGACAAGCTTTGTCGCCGGCCGCCCAATTTTCGGCACGCTGATTGCCCTGTTGCAAGATGGCTGGCCCGTGCTGGGCATTATTGACCAGCCAATCACGCGAGAGCGCTGGGTGGGCGCCATTGGCCAGCCAACGCAGTTTAATGGACGCCCGGCAACCACGCGCCGCTGCCGCACGTTGGACGATGTCATTTTGGCGACCACCAGCCCACATTTGTTTACCGAGCATCAAGCGGATCATTTTCTTGGCCTTGCAGGTAAAGTCGCGCGCCGCCGCCTCATCTATGGCGGCGATTGTTACAATTATGGCCTCGTTGCCAGCGGCCATGTCGACCTCGTCGTCGAGGCAGGGCTGAAACTCCATGATTTTGCAGCGCTTGTGCCGATTGTTGAGGGCGCTGGCGGCAATATGTGTGATTGGCATGGCCATCCGCTCAACGCAGACTCCTCAGGCGAAGTGATTGCGCTGGGCGACCCGGCACGGCTGGAAGATGTGTTGGAAGCTTTGGCGCATCAGCACTGCGCTTGAGCGCAAAATTGCGCAACTGGGCGCATTGATCCACAGCTTCGGTTGCTTGCCCCTTTCCCTTCGCCACTGCCTCGCGTAACGATCCTTGGCCATGTGGCATCTCTATCAATTTGCATTATGTCCCTTTTCCCGCAAGGTCCGCCTGTTGATGGGCGAAAAGGGCGTGGGTTATGAACTGGTCCGCGAATATCCGTGGGAACGGCGCGACGAATTTCTGGATTTGAACCCCGCAGGCCAAGTGCCTGTGCTGGTCAATGCCGAGAGTGGCATCACGCTGATCCATTCCGACGCGATTAGCGAATATCTGGAAGAAACCGTGGGTCAGGCGCCCATGATTTCAGGCACGGCCGTAAACCGCGCTGAAATTCGTCGCCTTGTCGCTTGGTTTGATGAGCAATTTTATTTTCAGGTCGTCGGCCCGCTGCTGCATGAGCGGATGGAAAAGCGGCTGGTGAGCCGTACAACGCCTGATGCCGGTGTGCTGCGCATGGCGATGCGCAACGCCAACCAGCTTCTCGATTATCTGGATTGGCTGCTCGACCATCGCAATTGGCTGGCCGGGGCCAGCCTGAGCCTGGCTGATTTGGCAGGCGCGGCGCATATCTCGGTCGCAGATTATCTGGGCGGGATTGATTGGCGCAGCCATGAACAGACGCGGCGTTGGTACTCAGGGCTGAAGTCACGCCCCTCCTTCCGCCCGCTGCTGAGCGAGCGGATGGAAGTCATCCCCCCGCCGCCGCATTATGACAAGGTGGATTTCTAAGCGCGGGTCGCGGTGAGAATATAGTTCAGCGACAGATCATCCGACAGATGCAGCCCCGCGCTGGGGGAAAAGGCAATGCCGCTGATCGTGCCGAGGCGCAGCCCCGCTGCCTCGAGAAGCGGGGTCAGTTCTTCGGGCGTGAGGAACTTGTCCCAATCATGCGTGCCTTTGGGAATGGCGCCAAGCCCTTCAGCCAAAGTGATCATCGCCAATTTTGATTTGGCTGTGCGGTTGGGGGTGGATAGGATCATGAGCCCACCCGGCGCCAAGCGATCCGCAAGCGCGGAGATAAAGGCCGCTGGGTCGGTCACATGCTCAATCACCTCCATTGAGGTAACCAAGTCAAACACGCCGTCCATCGCGGCAACATCAGCACAGCGATAGGCAATGGCAAGGCCACCCGCGTCGGCATGGTGCTGGGCAGCCGCCACATTCTCGGGCGCGGCATCCACCCCGGTCACGTCCGCCCCCAATCGCGCCAAGGGCTCACATAACAGCCCGGCCCCGCAGCCAACGTCCAGCGCCATACGCCCGCTAAGGGGCCGAAAACTGCCTTCTTGGCCCGGCCAATGCGCGTCAATTGCGGCGCGAATGAAGCGCAAACGCACGGGATTCAACTTGTGCAGCATGGCCGATGAGCCCGTGGGATCCCACCAATCTGCTGCCAGCTTACCAAAATGGGCAGCTTCTGCCGGGTTGATCGTCGTTGGGGTGCTTGCCTTTGCCATGCCCCTTCCCTAACAGGACCGCGCCTTCCGGCCAAATCCACAATTGGTTTACGAAACAGGAAAATCGATGGCCCGCATCGTAATGAAGTTCGGCGGAACGTCCATGGCGGGGACTGAGCGCATCCGCAACGTCGCCGCCCGCGTGAAGCACGAAGTTGACGCTGGCAACGAGGTTGCCGTGGTCGTTTCTGCCATGGCAGGCGAAACCGACCGGCTTGTCAATTTCTGCCGTGAGGCCGCGCCGCTGCACGATCCCAAAGAATATGACGTGGTGGTCGCCGCGGGCGAGCAAGTCACCTCGGGCCTGCTGGCGATTACGCTGCAAGCCATGGGCGTGAAGGCGCGCAGCTGGCTGGGCTGGCAGTTGCCAATTCAGACGACAGATGCCCATGCCACGGCCCGAATTGAAACAATCGATACAACCGCGCTAATTGCGGCGATGTCATCCGGCGAAGTGGCCGTGATCCCCGGCTTTCAGGGATTAACGACGGATAACCGCATTACAACGCTGGGGCGTGGCGGGTCTGACACATCGGCAGTTGCTGTCGCTGCGGCCGTCAAGGCCGACCGGTGCGATATTTATACGGATGTTGACGGCGTCTATACCACCGACCCGCGCATTGTGCCGCGGGCCCGCAAGCTCGCCAAAGTCACTTATGAAGAAATGCTCGAACTGGCGAGCGTTGGGGCAAAAGTGCTGCAGACACGTTCTGTGGGCCTCGCCATGAAAGAAAATGTCCGGGTGCAGGTGCTGTCTTCCTTTGACGCGCCGACTGACAACCCGATCCCCGGGACGCTGATCGTTGGGGATGATGAAATCGGAGATGACGAAATGGAACGCCAACTGATCACCGGCATTGCGCATGACAAGAATGAGGCCAAGGTGACGCTGACCAGCGTGCCAGACCGCCCGGGTGCGGTAGCCAGCATTTTTGGGCCGCTGGCCGAAGCGAACATCAATGTGGATATGATCATCCAGAACATCGCCCATGCAACGGGGTCAACCGATGTGACCTTCACTGTGCCCGGCGCTGAGCTGGCGCGCGCAATTGATACGCTGGAAAAGGCGAAAAACGTCATTGGCTTTGCCGAACTGATGCATGACACCAAGGTGGCGAAGGTCTCGGTGGTTGGCGTTGGTATGCGCAGCCATGCCGGTGTCGCCTCAACCATGTTCAAGGCACTCGCCCAACGCGGCATTAACGTGCAGGCCATTTCCACCTCGGAAATCAAAGTGTCTGTGCTGATTGACGAGGATGAAACGGAATTGGCCGTGCGCGTGCTGCATACAGCCTATGGCCTTGATGCCGAGGACGCGCAGTGAGCAGGCTTAATGCGCTGATGGCGAGGGGAACCGCGTTCCTTGGCTCTGAAGTCGCCATTATGGCCGGCGCGATGAGCTGGATCAGCGAACGCCATCTGGTGTCGGCCATGTCGAACGCTGGCGGCTTTGGCGTGATTGCTGGTGGCGCGATGCCGCCAGATATTTTGTCGGCAGAAATTGCCGCCACGAAAGCGATGACGGCGAAGCCCTTTGGCGTGAACCTCATCACCATGCACCCGCAATTGACAGATTTGATCGCCATTTGCGCCCAACATCACGTCAGCCATGTCGTGCTGGCAGGGGGCCTGCCGCCTGCTGGCGCGATTGAACAAATCAAAGCCTTTGGCGCGAAAGTGATTTGTTTTGCGCCCGCCCTATCACTGGCGAAAAAACTCGTCCGTTCAGGCGTTGATGCGCTGGTGATTGAAGGCAATGAAGCAGGCGGCCATATTGGGCCTGTCACCACCTCAGTTTTGGCGCAGGAAATTCTGCCCGAAATGGCAGATCAAGTCCCCGTATTTGTCGCAGGCGGCATTGGCCGGGGCGAAATGATTGCCGCTTTTCTGGAACAAGGCGCAGCAGGCGTCCAGATTGGCACGCGGCTGGTCTGTGCGACCGAATGTATTGCGCACCCCAATTTCAAAAAGGCATTTATGCGCGCCTCTGCCCGCGATGCCGTGGCCAGCGTGCAAATCGACCCGCGTCTGCCGGTTATCCCCGTGCGTGCGCTGAAAAACGCGGGCACTGAGGAATTTACGCGCAAGCAAATTGAAGTCGCCGGTATGCTCGATCGCGGCGAAGTCGATATGGCGGCAGCGCAACTGGAAATTGAACATTTCTGGGCAGGTGCCTTGCGCCGCGCGGTCATTGACGGCGATGTCGAAAATGGTTCGGTCATGGCCGGACAATCAGTCGGCATGGTCAAGTCCGAAGAAAGCGTGCAGCAGATTCTCGACACGCTGGTGGCTGAGGCAGAAACCGCTCTTTCAGGCCGATAAGCTATAAGTCCCTGCTCCGGGCTTGACCCGGAGCCCACGACTTAGCTCAGCACTTTGGGCTCCGGCTCAAGGCCGGAGCATGCGGGGTGTTCCGTTCGGGCGGAGGGTGTTGACCACCTACCCGCCAATTTTCGCCCGGGGTGTGCGCACCCCGGCTTTTCCGCGACGGGCAAGCTCTGCCTTCAGCACTTCAGGCTTGGGCGCCCAGAGAAAGCCAAAGCTGACCGTGCCCTTTTTCGTCTCCACCACATGGTGCAGCCGGTGCGCCTGAATGATGCGCTTCATATAAGCGCTTTCGGGGATGTACCGGATGTTCACGCGGCGGTGGACGATGACATCGTGAAAGCCGAAATAAATGGCGCCATAGGCCGCAATTCCGCCGCCAATCCACGCGTACAGCGCGCCATGGCCCAAGCCAATGCCGTACCAAAACAGGCTGATGGAAGGGATTGCGAAGATCGCTGCATAAAGATCATTCAGTTCAAAACGGCCTTCGCGCGGCACATGATGGCTTTTGTGCAGAAACCAGCCCGGCCCGTGCATCAGCCAGCGATGCGCGACATAGGCAAAGCCTTCCATGAAAATCACGGTCGCAACGAAAACAAGAAGGCCGATCCAGACTGACATGGAGGTGCTATACAATGGCGTTCATGCTCTCGTCATCCCCAAAGCAGCATGATGCCTCTCATCTTTGGTGTAATGGGACAGGATGGATGGTACAGAAACTGACCTTTGGCGGCATCTTCATCGCGGCTTCGCTGGCAGGATGCGCGACCCCTGAGACGCGGCTGCGCAATGGCCTCATCAATGCTGGCCTGTCGTCTCAAGCGTCTGCCTGCATGGCGGACCGGATGATCGACAAGCTCTCGCTGGCGCAATTGCGCCGCTTGTCAGACCTGTCGAAGATTAAGGAGCAGCGCCTGGGCCAAATGCGCGTTGGCGAATTTTGGCGGCAGGTGCGTGCGCTGCGCGACCCTGAAATCCTCTCCATCACGGCCCGCGCAGGCCTAAGTTGTGCGATTTCCGAATGACCCGCCCAGAACGAGCGATTGGTAGGGCTTCCCATATCGTCATGGCTATGCTTTAGGCCCTGCATCAATAGCAGGGACTCGCGCAGACAATGAATATTCACGAGTATCAAGCCAAGGATCTTCTGGCCAAATATGGCGTGGCCGTGCCCAAGGGCATTCCGGCAATGTCTGTCGAAGAAGCCGTTGCAGCTGCCAAGCAGCTTCCCGGGCCGCTTTACGTCGTGAAAGCACAAATCCATGCCGGTGGCCGTGGCAAAGGCAAGTTTAAGGAACTCGGCCCCGATGCCAAGGGCGGCGTGCGCCTTGCAAAGTCGCTGGAAGAAGTCGAAGCCCATGCCAAGGATATGCTCGGCAACACGTTGGTGACGATCCAGACCGGCCCAGCTGGCAAGCAAGTGCAACGCCTCTACATCACCGATGGCGTGGACATTGGCAAAGAATTTTACCTCGCGCTGCTCGTTGATCGTGAAACCAGCCGCATTGCAGTGGTTGCCTCGACCGAAGGCGGGATGGACATTGAAACCGTGGCGCATGACACGCCTGAGAAGATCCACACAATCACGATTGACCCGGCCTCTGGCTTGATGCCGCATCATGGCCGTGCCGTTGCCAAGGCGCTGGGCCTGACGGGCGATCTGGCGAAGCAAGCACAAGCCGTGCTGAAGGGTCTGTATGACACCTTCCTCGCAACCGATGCCTCGCAAATTGAAATCAACCCGCTGGCAATCTGCCCGACGGCAGAGGGCGACAAGCTGTTTGTTCTCGATGCGAAGGTTGGTTTTGATGGCAATGCCATGTTCCGCCACAAGGACTTGGCCGAACTGCGCGATTTGACCGAAGAAGACCCGGCCGAAATCGAAGCATCGAAATATGACCTCGCCTATATCAAGCTGGACGGCAATATCGGCTGCATGGTGAACGGTGCTGGCCTTGCCATGGCAACGATGGACATCATCAAGCTGAATGGCGAATTCCCGGCCAACTTCCTCGATGTGGGCGGTGGCGCCAATAAGGAAAAGGTGACAGCCGCCTTCAAGATCATTTTGAAGGACCCGGCGGTAAAGGGCATTTTGGTTAACATCTTTGGTGGCATTATGAAGTGCGATATCATTGCCGATGGCATTGTCGCCGCCGCTAAGGAAGTGAACCTGTCGGTTCCGCTGGTTGTCCGTTTGGAAGGCACGAATGTGCAGCAGGGCAAGGATATTCTTGCGAATTCCGGCCTGCCGATCGTTCCTGCCAATGATTTGGGCGATGCTGCAAAGAAGATTGTGGCAGAAGTGCGCAAAGCGGCTTGAGGCTTGCCAAGCCCCAGCTTTTTGTGCAGTGCGACGAACATTGACGTAAACGTAAAGCGATTCACAGGAGACGCCTGATGAAGATCCTTGTCCCGGTAAAGCGGGTGATCGATTACAACGTGAAACCGCGCGTAAAGCCCGATGGCTCTGGCGTGGATTTGGCCAACGTGAAGATGTCGATGAATCCGTTCGACGAAATCGCGGTGGAAGAAGCCATTCGCCTGAAGGAAAAGGGCGTGGCGACAGAAGTCGTCGCTGTGTCTATTGGGCCAGATAAGGCGCAAGAAACGCTGCGTACCGCACTCGCCATGGGGGCTGACCGCGCGATCCTGATTGTGGCCGAAGATGTTGAGCCGCTGGGTGTTGCCAAGCTGCTGTCCAAGGTCATGGACGAAGAAGCCCCCGGCCTTGTCATCCTGGGCAAGCAAGCCATTGACGATGACTCGAACCAGACCGGCCAGATGCTGGCGGCACTGACGGGCCGTCCGCAGGGCACTTTTGCCTCAAAGGTCGAAGTTGCTGGCGACAGCGTCAACGTGACCCGCGAAGTTGATGGCGGCTTGGAAACAGTCAGCCTCAAAATGCCCGCAATTGTCACCACCGACTTGCGCTTGAACGAGCCACGCTATGCGTCTTTGCCCAACATCATGAAGGCAAAGTCCAAGCCGCTCGCGCAGAAGACTCCGACGGATTATGGTGTGGACATCAGCCCCCGCCTGAAGACGCTGAAGGTTACGGAACCGCCCGTACGTTCGGCTGGCATCAAGGTTGCTGATGTCGACGCACTGGCCGCCAAGCTTAAGGAAATGGGAGTATCCGCATGAGCGTTCTCGTTTACGCCGAACATGATAATGCTGCGCTGAAGGATGCAACGCTTGCCGTTGTGACTGCCGGCGCCAAGCTGGGTGATGTCCATGTGCTCGTGGCTGGCAATGGCTGCGATGCTGCGGCGCAGGCTGCCGCTAAGGTGGCAGGCGTTGCCAAGGTATTGGTTGCCAATGACGCAGCCTTTGCCAACCAATTGGCGGAAAATATTGCGCCGCTGGTTGCGGATTTGATGGCTGGCTATGATGCCGTGCTGTTCCCGGCAACCGCGCATGGCAAGAACATTGCCCCGCGCGTGGCCGCACTGTTGGATGTCATGCAGATCAGCGACATTTTGTCGGTGGAAAGCGCCGACACCTTCACCCGCCCGATTTATGCAGGCAATGCCATTGCCACCGTCCAATCAGGCGACGCCAAGAAGGTGATCACCGTTCGCGGTACAGCCTTTGCCAAGGCAGATGCCGAGGGCGGTTCTGCCGCTGTTGAAGCTGTTTCGGGCAAGGGCGATGCTGGCCTGTCTTCCTTCGTGGGCGCTGAAATCGTCAAGCTTGAGCGTCCGGAATTGACCTCAGCCAAGATTATCGTGTCAGGTGGTCGTGCGCTGAAAGATGCTGACACCTTCCAAGCCACCATCTTTCCGCTGGCGGACAAGCTGGGCGCTGCCGTTGGTGCCAGCCGTGCGGCTGTGGACGCAGGCTATGTGCCCAATGACTATCAAGTCGGCCAGACTGGCAAGATTGTGGCGCCTGAAGTCTATGTCGCAGTCGGCATTTCCGGCGCGATCCAGCACTTGGCCGGCATGAAGGATTCCAAGACGATCATCGCGATCAACAAGGATGAAGACGCCCCGATTTTCCAAGTGGCGGACATTGGCCTTGTGAGTGATCTGTACAAGGCAGTCCCCGAACTGGTCGAAAAAATCTAAGGGATTTGACCTTAAAAGCTTTGAAAAGGGGCGGCTTTGGCCGCCCCTTTTTTATGTCCGCCCCTTTTTCGTGCCTGATAGCCACAGCACAAGCGCGCCCAACAGGGCAGACGCCGACGACCCCATTAACACGCCAAGCTTCACACCATCTGCATGGGCAGCATCGTCAAAGGCCAAATCGCCAATGAACAGGCTCATCGTAAAGCCAATGCCGCAAAGCAGTGAGAGGCCATAGATTTGAGGCCAGCGGGCATGGGCTGGCATGGCTGAAAAGCCACTGCGCACAGCCAGCCAAATCGCCCCGAAAATGCCAATTTGCTTGCCCAGAAACAGGCCAAGCGCAATGCCCAGTGGCAGGGCATCACCAAAAGGCGCCCCACCTAAGGCGACGCCAGCATTGGCAAAGCCAAATAGCGGCACAATGAAAAAGGCGACGGGACGATGCAAAGCGTGTTCCATGCGGTGCAATGTGGACTGGGCATCATCTGGCCGCGCTTTGGTGACGCGAACGGGCACGCATAAAGCCGCCAACACCCCCGCCACCGTGGCATGGACGCCCGATTGCAGCACAGCAAACCAAAGCAGCGCAAATCCCAGGGCATAGGCCGCCGGATGGCTGACCGACAGCCGATTGAGGGCATACATGCCCCCCAATAGCCCCAGCGCCACCAACAACCAAAAGCCTGAAATCTGGGCAGTATAGCCAATCGCAATAATCGCCACGGCGCCCATATCATCCACAATTGCAATTGTAGTGAGGAGAAGCTTTAGCGAGGCGGGCACTCGGCTCCCCAACAGGGCAATGACCCCAATCGCAAAGGCAATATCGGTTGCGGCCGGCACAGCCCAGCCGCGGGCCAAATCGGGCTGACCCCATGTGACGGCCAGAAAGACAAGGGCAGGCACAGCCATGCCGGCCACAGCCGCGACGATAGGCAGCCGCCGATCCGTCCAGCTCGACAAATGGCCATCCACCAATTCGCGCTTAATCTCGAGCCCAACCAGCAGAAAGAACAGCGCCATCAAGCCATCATTAATCCAGTGAAGGATTGAAAAAGGCCCTACATATGTGGCCAACAGGCCTGAATAGGCATCCGCCCAGGGGGAATTGGCAATGACCAGCGCAGCGGCAGCAGCGGCCATCAGCACAAGCCCACCCGCGGCTTCGCTCCGTAAAAACTCACGCAAGGCAGACCGGGGTTTAACTGCTATCATCATCTTTTCTTTCAAAGGATAACAGAGTGTTAAATATCCCCTGCAATCTGGTCAAACAGCGGGACGACCAAGCCATCCTGATAGCTGGCCAAAAATTCATCGGGATGGATAAAGTGCGGCGAAAACCAAGGATAGCGCCGCGCGTCAAAGCTGTCCTTCAGCCAGTTAATGGCTTTGCGCACAGGCACTGATTGGCGGGTGCGCATTGCCGGACAAGCGCGCCCCGGTTCGGGCCCTAGCCTGACCTTGGGAAAGGATTTCTTAGACAAAGCTTCCGCCCAGCGCCATCTGCCGCTAGGACAGGTTTGCAATGGATATTTACCTGCCAATTGCCAATATGTCCGTGAACGCCCTGGTTGTCATTCTGCTGGGCGGCGGCGTGGGCATATTATCTGGCATGTTTGGCGTGGGCGGCGGCTTTCTGACAACGCCGTTGCTGATCCTCTATGGCATCCCCCCCACTGTCGCGGCAGCCTCTGCAACCACTCAAGTGACGGGGGCCAGCGTCTCTGGCGTATTGGCGCACTGGCAGCGCGATGGCGTGGATGTGCGCATGGGTGCCCTGTTGGTGCTTGGCGGCATGTTTGGTGCGCTTGCAGGGGCAGGTGTCTTCTCCCTGCTTGAAAGCGCAGGGCAGATGGATACCATCATTGCCATTATGTATGTTGTGCTGCTGGGCGGCATTGGCGGCCTGATGGCGCGCGACGCTTGGGCCGCCATTTCGGCCAAAAAATCAGGCCAGCCGCGTGTGGCGCGCAAAAGGCGGCATCACCCACTTGTCGCCAATTTGCCAATGCGCTGGCGCTTTTATGCCTCGGGCCTATATGTTTCCCCCTTAGCGCCGCTGGCGCTGGGTTTTGGCGTGGGCGTGCTGACTGTCCTATTGGGCGTAGGTGGCGGCTTTATCTTAGTGCCGGCAATGATTTATGGCCTTGGCATGGCCACCCGCGTGGTGGTGGGTACGTCGCTCTTTCAAATTTTGTTTGTGACAGCGATCACAACCTTGGTCCATGCGCTTACCACGCAAGCGGTGGATATTGTGCTGGCAGGCTTGCTGCTGATTGGCAGTGTGGTGGGCGCACAATTGGGAACGCGGCTTGCCTCAAGACTGCCGGCAGATTGGCTGCGGCTGGGCTTGGCCGCCATCATCCTCAGCCTCTCTTTGTGGTTGGCCTTGGGCCTTGGCTGGCGGCCCAGCGAAATTTATACGGTGCAAGCGCTATGAGACGATTGCGCGCGCTGTTGCTGCTGCCCATCCTTTTCTTGTCCATTGCGGCCGCCAACCCGGTGCTGGTGCCCGATGTATCACAACGCAAAATTGATATTGTGTACAGCTTTACAGGGGCCGAGCTGCTGATGTTTGGCGCGATCCTCTATCCCGGGGGGCGCATCCCCACTGAAAAGGCGGATATTGTGGTTGTGCTGCGCGGGCCAACCCAACCGCTGATCGTGCGCGAAAAGCAAAAATTGGGTGGCTTGATTTGGGTGAATGCCGAAAGCGCCCGCTTCCTCTCTGCCCCCGGCTATTATGCCATTGCCAGCTCTCGCCCGCTGGACGAGCTGGTGGATGAACGCACGGCGGCCATTTACGAACTGGGCGTGAAGAATTTGCAACTCTCCCCCGCCAGTAGCGAACAGCCAGAAACCCGACGGCGTTTTGAAAATGGGCTGATTGATTTGTTCAGCAAATCCAAGCTGTATGATGAACAGCCGGGATCCGTCGAGATTAGCAATGGCGTGCTGTATCGCGCACGTCTGGCCATTCCCGCGCGGGTACCGGTGGGCAATTATGTCACGGAAACCTTTCTGATCAAGGAGGGCCGGATTCTCGCCGTGGCGAGCAAAGAAGTGCAAATTGATAAATCGGGCTTTGAACGCTTTGTGGCCGAAAGCGCCCGCCAATATCCCCTGCTCTATGGGTTGGTCGCCGTTCTCCTTTCCCTGTTGCTTGGCTGGGGGGCTGCCATGGCCTTCCGCCGCATCTAACCCACCCGCGTTGGTTTACCCGGCTTGACCGGCTGCCATGCACCCCCCACAAGCAGGCCGGGCGCATAAAAAATATAAGGCCGTGGGAGACTTAGGCTGTGAATACCGAAAACACGAAATTGTCTTGGCTGGCGCGCGCCATTCGCTGGGTGGTTCTTTGGTATTATCGCCGCCAAGGCTGGACGGAAGTGAATGCCAACCCTGATTTGCGCAAATGCGTGATTATTGCTGCCCCGCATACCAGCAACTGGGATTTCGTCTATTTTCTGGGGGCGGCCACAACGCTGAATGTGCCTTTATCCTTCATGGGCAAAAAACAGCTTTTCCGTTGGCCCATTGGCCGGGCCATGCGCGAATTGGGAGGCATTCCCGTCGATCGGTCCGCCTCGCATAATTATGTACAGATGATGGTCGATGAGTTTGCACAGCGCGACGCCTTCATGCTGACCATCGCGCCCGAAGGCACGCGCTCAGCCGTTGCCCGCTGGAAAACCGGATTTTATCATATTGCCATGCAAGCCAAAGTGCCGCTGGTACTGGGGCTGATGGATTATCAAAAGAAACAGGTTGGCCTTGCCGGCGCAATTTGGCCCACAGGCGATTATCTGAAAGACATGGAAAAGGTGCTGGAATTTTACAAGGCCACTACGCCGCTGCATCCACGCAAGGGCAGTGTAGATTTTGGCGAAGCCTAGGCGCGATAGGCCTTGGCTTATTCGCCCTTCATCTTTTGGGCATAGCCCGCAGCCATCATTTTTTCCATCATATCAAACAGCTTATTGGGGGATTGGCGACGCAGGCGCGTGATGACCTGCTCTACCCCGCGGGCGATGATAATCTCACGATCGCCTCGCGCCATCGCACGCAACATCCGCTTCACGGCCTTGTCAGGATCAATACCATTTTCAATGGCTTCATCGCTGACACCCCGGCGCGAACCATCGGCCACCACTGCATTGCGCGACACATCAGTCTTAATCGATCCCGGCGCGATAACATGGACCTGCAAGCCAAGGGCCGCAGTTTCCACCCGCAAGGCATCGGCATAGCCAATGAGCCCATGTTTCGCCGCAGAATAGGCCGTCCGCATCGGTGAGCCGACTTTGCCCGCCACGCTGGAGATAAACACCAAACGACCTGATGTGCGCGCCACCATATGCGGCAACACCAATTGCGTCAGCGCAATCGGCGCCATCAAATCCACATCAATAACTTTTTGATAAACGGGAAATGCCGTTTCAATCGCCAAGCTGCGCTGCGAAATGCCGGCATTGTTCACCAGACAATCCACCCCACCGCGCCAGGCCAAAGCTGTCTCCACAAGCTTGGGCAGAGCCGCATAATCGGTTGTTTCAAAAGGCAGGATCAGACAGCGATTGGGCCCACATTGCGCCGCCACCTCTTCAAGTGCGGCCTGATTGCGGCCCGATAAAATGACATAGGCGCCCTGCTTGGCCAACTGACGGGCAAAGGCCGCGCCAATGCCCGAGGATGCGCCTGTGATCCAAAATGTCTGATCTTTAAACATCGGGCCCTCTCCCAAAGGCCTGTGCTGGTGGGCGCTGACGGGCTCGAACCGCCGACCCTCTCGGTGTAAACGAGATGCTCTACCAACTGAGCTAAGCGCCCCACTGCACGGGAAGGGCGGCTTTAACCGCTTTTTAGCCTTGGTCAAGAACAAGCTGCAGCGTAGGGATGGAACACCAAAAGGTAACTGCATAACGATCATCGCCGGGAGCCAAAATCTGTGTCTGCCGCCGACCTTTTTGCCAAGCACTGGATTGAGGCGTGGAACACGCATGATATTGAGGCCATCTTGTCTCATTATGCAGATGATGTGGTGTTTCTATCTCCCGTTGCTTTAAAGCGCGAAGGCATTGGCCGCATGGTCGGGCACGCGGCATTGCGCGCCTACTGGACCGCTGGGCTCGCGGCGCAACCCCAATTGCGGTTCACCCTTGATAACGTGCTGGTGGGCTTTGACAGCCTGACGCTGATCTACCGCAACCATCGCGACCAGAGCGTTGCTGAAACTTTTGAGTTTAATGAGGCGGGCAAAGTTGTTCGGGCCTATGCCTGTTATGCATGAAATGCCCGCGCCGGCCTTGGAAAGTGGCGGAGAGGGAGGGATTCGAACCCTCGGTACAGTTGCCCGTACGCCGCATTTCGAGTGCGGTGCTTTCGACCACTCAGCCACCTCTCCGCAGAGGACATGTGCAGACGCGTTCGTCTGCCCGGCCGTTGGAAGGGCGGCGCTTAGCCGAGGGGCGCTGTGAGTGCAAGCGGGCGCTTGCGATTATTGAGGGAGACACTAGATTTAGACGTATGAATATATCGTCTTCCGGTCCGTTTGGCGTTGAGCCCCCTTCTGTTTCCCATGCGCGTTTTGGTATTGGTGAGGTCGTCCGGCATCGGATTTTCCCCTTTCGCGGCGTGGTGTTTGATATCGACCCGGTCTTTGCGAACAGCGAAGAATGGTACGAATCAATCCCGGAAGAGATTCGCCCGGCAAAGGACCAGCCTTTTTATCATTTGCTCGCGGAAAATGGTGAAACCAGCTATGTGGCCTATGTCAGCCAGCAAAATTTGCTGCCTGATGATGAAGAAGGCCCCGTGGATCACCCCGAAGTCCGCCAGATGTTCAGCGAGTTTCGTGATGGGCGCTATGTGCTGAAGCGGGAATTGCGCCACTAGGGCCAAAAGCGCGGTTCAGCCGGAAAAAGGGCGCGACGATGGTTGACAGAATCGTGCCAGCATTCTAGCGAGCCTGCTTCCGCGCCGAGGCAATGCCTTTGGCGATGTTTTTTGCGCGGTCTCGAAGCTTTTAGAAGAAGTGATGTATAGCCATGTTCGCAATCGTGCGCACAGGCGGCAAGCAGTACCGCGTCGCCGCCGGAGACAAGATCGTTGTCGAGAAGCTCGCTGGTGAAGCGGGTGATAAGGTGACGCTGAACGACGTCCTCTTTGCGAGTGACGCAGGTGAAGTGAAGCCGACGGCCGGTCTGACCGTGTCGGCAGAGATCCTGACCCAGGGCCGCGGTGACAAGGTCATCGTCTTCAAGAAGCGTCGTCGTCATAACTATCGTCGTCGCAACGGCCATCGTCAGAGCCTGACGGTGCTGAAGATTCTCGCTGTGGGTGATGCCAAAAAGGCTGCCCCGAAAAAGGCAGATGCCGCGCCCGTTGAGGCTGCAGCCGAAGCCAAGCCCGCCAAAAAGCCCGCGGCTAAAAAAGCCGCTGCGGCCAAGTAAGGAGTTTTGAGCCATGGCACATAAAAAAGCAGGTGGTTCGTCTCGCAACGGTCGCGATTCTGCGGGCCGTCGTCTTGGCGTTAAGAAGTTTGGTGGCGAAACTGTCGTTGCCGGCAACATCATCGTGCGTCAGCGCGGCACGCGCGTCTATCCGGGCGTGAATGTTGGCCTGGGCAAGGATCACACGCTGTTTGCCACCTCGGGTGGCCGCGTGCGTTTCCATGACGGCCGCCAAGGCCGTAAATACGTATCTGTCGACGCAATGGCGATTGCGGCCGAGTAATCGGCGATCCGATATCGGGTCGCCCCTGGGGTGGCCCGACAGTCCGGCCTAGACGGACAAGAAGGGAGACGGGACCACCCCAAGGCGGTCCGGCTCCCTTTTTCTTTGTTCTCCCTTCGCGCAGTTTATCCCGACGGAAACTCAGGTTCCCGCATCGGGCCAAATATGTCCCCGACCCGTCACATCTGGTCGTTACAGGGGCGACGAAAGGAGACCGGTATGTTCGCAAGAACGGAGCGCTTGTTGTTAAGACCTGGCTGGGCAGATGATGCCCCTGCCTTGGCCGAGGCGATTGGCCATCCGCACGTCACGCAGATGCTGGCGCATGCGCCCTGGCCCTATGGCCTAGACGATGCCCAGCACTATTTGTCGAGGGCCACAGATGTGCGTGTGCCGCAGGCGCTGATATTTCTCAGGACAGCGGGCAAGCCCAAGCTGATTGGCGGGATTGGCCTGCACGACGGCACTGCCGGCATCGAATTGTGGTTTTGGATTGCACCGCCCTATTGGGGCCTGGGTTTTGCCACGGAGGCTGCCAGCGCGGTTATTGCCATGGCGCTTGATAGCCTGCGCCTGCCCCGCCTGCATGCCACGCACTTCATTGACAACCCGGCCTCGGGCCATGTTTTGCGCAAGCTGGGCTTTGAGCGCACGGGCCAAGCAGCCCCCCGCACCTGCCTTGCCCGTCAGGCTGACATATTGGCAATTGATTATGCGCTGGACTTGGCAGCGGCAGAGACGGACGTGGAGGGACGAATGCGGGCCGCGCCTTTGCTGGCGGCCTAAAACGACGCGTTTTTAAACAGTAAAGTCGCCGGCAACCGCGGCGGCGAGGCTGGTGCCATCCAAAATGCGCGCCGTATCATCCCGCACGATCATCATCGCTTTGCGGATTTCGCAAGTCGCCTCATCACGGCAATCTTTGCAGCGCTTATACGCCGTGCGGCTGACGCATGGGACAAGCGCCAAAGGCCCCTCAATCACGCGGATAATATCCCCAAAAGAAATCAAGCTTGCCGGGCGGGCCAAATGAAAGCCACCTTGCTTGCCTCTTGTGCTGACCACAAGCTTGGCTTTTTTCAGATCAGCCAAAATGATTTCTAGGAATTTACGAGGAATAACAGCTTCTTGTGCAATCCGGCTCATCGGCAGCGGCGCCCCGCCAACGGGTTCTCTCGCAAGCAAAAGCATTGCCCGCAGGCCGTAGCGAGATCGTTGGGTGAGCATTTAATCACCCTAATGGGAAGTAGAGATTAGGACAAGGGCCTGCCGGTAAGAGTTTTGCAGAAATCTTAGCCAGTTGCAGTCACAGACTTGGATTATCACAGTGGAGCGCCTATATCCCTTGAGCCGGGTTCGCCCGGCTATGGCGATAAATTGTGCCGTGAAATAGATGCAGCGGACCCGGGGGCGGTACCCGGCGGCTCCACCAAAATCCCCGCGCAATCGGGGGCTCTGATGGGGCCGAACTAGGATCGACGTGTGTTGAAAGACGGTATTTTCGCTCGGCCTGAATGCGCCGTAAAACCGTTCAAAACCTATAAGTGCCAACGATAACGAAGCACTTGCTCTGGCTGCGTAACTAAGGGCCTTCGTGGCTTAAAGTTACCCAAATAGAACGCGGCACGGACTGCGCCGGGCAACAGAAGCAGAAACCAGCGGCCCGGGGGTGCCGGGCAACAGAAACCCCCATCCCTGCCCTTCAGCCTCAGATCAAGCGCCTGCGCCTTATCGATCTGGTGTAATCTTCCAGAGCTTAAACGGGGATTTGGCGGGGAGCGCAACAGGTGTGAGCCAAGCTGGCACCTGCCCTTTTTCCAACTGGGCCAAAAAGCCTTTGGGCGCTGACCGGCGGTGATTGCCCCCTTCGGCCATATTGGGGCAGATCAGCACATACTCCGCTCCATGGCGCGCCATGATTTGTCGGGCAGTCTCAGGGGTGCCGCGAAAGGCGCGGAACACATCCAAAATTGCATCACCATTCCGATGATAAGGCCCGGCAATGGCCCGATGTGGGGTCATCGCTATCAGCCGGGGCGATAGATCAACAAAAGTGAACATCGTGGCCGCTGGCACCCGCCCAATTGGCCGCAATGCGCTGAGCGTGGTGCAAGCTGCTGACGCCTGACGCGCCTTGGTGCGAACTGGACTGACAGTGACCTTATTTGGCACGAGGCTTAACGCAATATATCCGGCCATGCCCGAGATCAGGAGCGAGGCCGCCGCCACGCCGAAAATGCGCACTGCCAAGGCTGGCGCGCGTGCCAAGCGGGGCAACACATGCCATGCCAAGGCAACAGCCCCCGTCACCGCAATCACCTGCGCGGCAGGTGCTGCACGAAATTGCCAGAAGAGCATGGCCGTCGACAGCAGACCAAGGATGATAAACTGGGCCCACACCCACCGCGCCGCGCCGCGGGCAGAGAGGCAGGCCCACAAGGCACCCACCACCCCAACACAGGGCAAGGCCACAGCTGGCAGGGCGGTTTTTATGTCATGGGCGTATAATGGCCGCACTTCCATGATGTTAACAAACCAAGTCCGATAGAGCGCATCGGAAATACCCTCTGGCCGGGCAAGACAATCGGGCCAACTCAGCGCAAAAAAGGCAGCGAGCGCAAGGCCGGCTATGGCCCCTGTGACCAAACGAATTGACCAGCGCGGCCCCCGCAAAAAGCTGAGGCCCAACATCAACGCGCCTGCCAATATAAAGGTTGAGAGCCAGACTGGCGTCAGCGCATCACAGCGCGGCACGCGATTGGCATAAGAGGCAAAAACCAAATAGCCCAAGGCCGTTCCAAGGCCAAGCGCCGCCCCATAGCCCCGCAACCGCAGGGCTTGGCCCGGATCGACCACCCAACGCAGGCCAATCAGGCCACCGCACAGCGCCAGATAGGGCAGCATTTCTAGACCGACTGACACGGACAAAGCGGTCGCCACGCCCGTTGTCAGGCCGCCGCGCCGCGCATCAGGGTCAGCCAGACCGGCCAAGGCAAGCGCCAAAAACGCCAATTGCCACCCATGATGATCGATGCGCATGGGCAAGAACATGCCCATGGCAGAGGGCGCCGAGAATAAAAGCGCAGCGGCAAACAGCCAAGCTATCGGATGCACCATACGCCGCGCGGCGAGGCCTAAGCCCCATAAAGCCAGACCAAAAGGCAAAAGAGGCGCCAAGGCCAGTGCCAATTTTTCTGCCCATAAGGCCCCAATGATAGGTGAAAAAAGGCTAATGATGCCGGCAATTGGCATATCCGGCAGGCGCGACCAGTGAATATCTGCCCCATAAGGCGGGTCGAGCTTATACTGGCGCAGATCATACCAAGGCTGCCCAGCCAGCCACGCTTTGACTTGCGCAAGGCGCAGATTATCGTCGGTGTCCGCAAGGATGAGGAAATTAATATTCGGCCAACGATAGGCTAGCAAAACACAGGCCAAAAGCAGCCACAGGCCCAAGAGCCACCGCACCCAATGTGTCTCAAATGGTGGATTGTCGGTTTGCATGTCTGGGCAAGAGCCTTAAAGGCTCTGCTCGAAAGGGCAAGAAGGCCAGTTGTGACCGCACCAAAGACAAATGAGAAAGCGCAGATGCTGTGGCAGGTGATCCGTTTTGGGATTGTCGGGCTGGCACTCACATTTTGCGTGGCGGGCAGTTATTGGGCCGTGGCAGACCTGCTGCACATTGACCCAATGGTCTCAATGACTTTGGTCTACGCCATTTTTACGGGCATTGGTTTTGTGCTGCATAGTCGTGTCAGCTTTCGTGGCCATGGCGCGCGTGACCGGGTGCATGTGCGCACGGTGCGCTTTTTCGTGACCAATGGCTTGGGATTTGCATCGAACCAGTTTTTTGTGTGGCTGTTGGTCAAGCATTTGGGCGGGCCGACATGGTGGCCTGTGATCCCCATTATCTTTGTAACACCCGTCCTCACCTTCACGCTGAACCGGCGCTGGGTATTCGGATGACAAAGTCTCTGCTATCCGGGCGCCAAATAGGGTTCTGAGATTGATGAGCATGACTGAATTTGCCGCGCCCATTTTGTCCATCATCGTGCCGGTGAAGGATGAAGAAGAGGCCATTCCTGATTTCGTCCGCCGGGTGAGTAAGGTGATTGAGGCCTTGCCTGACCCGGCGGCCCAATCTTACGAAATTCTGTTCATTGATGATGGCAGTTCCGACCACAGCATGGCGGCAATTGCTGCAGCCCATTTGGCCAACCGCAATGTGCGCGCAATTTCCCTCTCGCGTAACTTTGGCAAGGAGGCAGCTCTGTCTGCTGGGTTAGACCATGCCCGCGGCGCGGCGATTGTGCCCATGGATGTCGACTTACAAGACCCTCCCGAAGTGCTGGCCGAGATGGTCGCCAAATGGCGGGCTGGCTTTGATATGGTTTATGGCGTCCGCAAGGATCGCGCGACAGACAGCCTCGCCAAAAGATGGACGGCTGACCTCTATTACAAGGCCCATAATCTTTTAAGCTCAGACAGAATCCCAGATCATGCGGGCGATTTCCGTCTGCTTGATCGCCGGGTTGTCGATGTGCTGCGTGTCTTGCCAGAACGAAACCGCTTCATGAAGGGGCTGTTCGCGTGGAGCGGCTTTAAATCGACTTCCGTTGAATATGTCCGTGCGGAACGGATGCTGGGCACCACCAAATTCCGCGCGTGGAAGCTGTGGACGCTGGCGCTGGATGGCATCACATCATCCTCCACCTTGCCGTTGCGCATTTGGACCTATGTGGGTGGCATTGTTGCCATTTTATCCTTCCTCTATGCGCTGTTCATCATCACCAAAGCGCTGTTCTTTGGCATTGCTGTTCCCGGTTATGCGTCGATCATGGTTGCGGTCCTGTTTTTGGGCGGACTGCAACTCTTATCACTGGGCATATTGGGCGAGTATGTGGGTCGCATCATGATCGAAACCAAGCAGCGCCCATTGTACATTGTGCGCGATAGCATTGGCCTATCAGACGACGAGCGGGCTGACAGCCCAGGAAAGAACTAAGATGGATCGCGACGTTTATGACCGGATGGCGCAGCATGACGCCACGCATTGGTGGTATGTTTCCCGGCGACGGATCTTAAGCGGCCTAATTGCGGACAAGATAAAGCCAGCAAAAGGCGCACGGATCCTCGAAATTGGCTGCGGCACGGGCCATAATTTCGAGATGTTGGGCGCCTTTGGCCATGTCGACGCGATTGAGATCGACGAGGGCGCGCGTGCCCTTGCCCAAGAGCGGCTAGGCCGGTCAATCTTGACCGCCCCCCTGCCCGAGTTAACCGGCATTGCCGATGGCAGCTATGATATGATCGCGCTGCTCGATGTGTTGGAGCATATTGGCGATGATCTGGCCTCGCTGACGCACATCAAACGCAAGCTGAAACCCGGCGGCAAAATTCTGCTGACGGTACCCGCCAATCCCTGGATGTGGAGCGCGCATGACGTGGCGCACCATCACCATCGTCGCTACACCAAATCTGGCTTTGCCCAAGTGGCGCAAAAAGCGGGGCTGAAGATTGAACTGCTCAATCATTTCAACAGCCTGCTTTTCCCAGTTGCAGCAGTCGCCCGGATCATCGGCAAGGCCATGGGGAAGAAGACGAGTGATGATCAAATGCCCAGCCCGGCAATCAACCGTATTTTGACAGGTATATTCGGCTTCGAGCGGCATTTGGTTGGCCATGTGCCAATGCCTGCCGGCGTCTCACTGGTCGCTATTTTGTCCTGACCACGCGGTAGAGGGCGCTGCGGCCCCTTTGCCAGACAGGCTCAAGCCCCGCCATATCAGCCACAGCCTCTGGCTGCTGAATAATCCAGACATAATCAAAGGCATCGCGCGGAAACTGCGCGAGGGCTGCGGGATAGCTGCGCCAATCTGGCCGCGGACAAGCCGCTTTGCGAACAAATTGGCTGGGATCGCTCTGAAACCCAACAGCATCATGATAGCGGACTGAAATCAATTGCGCGCCTGCGGCTTGCCATTGGTCATTGGCAAAGGCCCTGCGGCGTACAAGTGCCAGGCTGGGCAGATGATCCAACCGGTGCACAGCCCATGGTTCGCGGCAGGGGCGACCAACAAACGTCACCAGCCGCGCGCCATGGGGAAGATGGCGGAGTGCCGCCAATTCTGCCTGATAGCTTTGATCATATAGAAAGGCACTCCAGCCATTTCCCACCATCCGCATCCCGAAAAAGCTGAGCGCCCCAAATGCCACCAGCCCTGCGCGGCGCGTGACGGGCCCAATTGCCAAAAGCGCAGTGGCAAAAACATAAGGCAGAAGACGCATATCCGCATAAGCGGAACCCAAGGCTGCGTGCGGCAGCAAAAGAAACAACAAGGCAAACAGGCCGGTGGCCAGAATAAGCGGCAAGCCTGTTGGCCGGGCCAGTCGCAAATTCAATTGCTGGCGTCCAAGAGCAAGAACCCCCAGCAAGACGACCAGGCTGGCCTGATCAAAAAACTGCCAGCGATCGCGCAAGACACCTACAACCCATGTCGCCTTGCGCGTGAAATCAAACCAGTGCCAGCCATAAGGCTGCCCGCCCGATCCTCCATCACCAAATTGCGCCACCATCAAGACCAAAGGCGGTGCAAGGCACAGACAGGTCAAAGCCGTGTGGCCAACCATGGCGTACCAAGGCCGCTGCGTTGCTGTTTGCCGGACAATCTCGGCACTGGCGGCCAGCACACAAAAGGCTGCCCAGCCATAAATATGCGCTGTCCACAGCAGCAGCGAGAGCGGAATGAACATCAAGAAGCGCAGCCGGATATGCCCCAGACGCGCCAGGCGTAGCCACAAGGCAAAAGCCAGAAAGGCCAGCGCCATCGACAAAGTAAAGTTCACAAAGCCCCAGAAAAAGGGCGCCCCATAGGCCAAGGGCAGAGCAAAAAAAGCCGTTGGTGGCACACGGCCATGCACCTCACGCGCGACGGCAAGAAAGCCCGCAACAGTCAGCATGGGGATGGCAATCGCCACCAGCTTCGTAGCGGCCTCAACGCCTAAGGTTGGACCCAGTATCTGCACCAACAGGTCGACACCCAAATTGCCAATCCAGCGCCATTCAAAATGGTACCAGCGCGCCAAATCGGCTGAATTCCCGCCATCCAATTGCACGGCATAACGGCCCATATGGCCTGGCAAATCGGTTAAAGGCGGAATGCCAGGCCACCAAAGCGGCGCGCCTGCCAGCAGAATAACAGCAATCAGCAGGGCTGGCTTGGTCCACCAGCCCGCTTGTGGTTCAGGGGAAAGCGCCGACGCGCTCAAAGCCCCCCGCGACGGCCCAGCAAGCGCAGACGCAGCGCATTGAGCTTGATAAAGCCCTGTGCATCGCGCTGATCATAAGCACCGGCATCATCTTCAAAAGTCACGATCTTTTCAGAATAAAGCGACATGGAGGATTTGCGGCCAACCACGTAGACGCCGCCCTTATAGAGCTTCAGACGCACTGTGCCGGTGACATTATGCTGGCTGTGATCAATCGCAGCTTGCAGCATTTCCCGCTCAGGCGAGAACCAGAAGCCATTGTAAATCAGCTCAGCATATTCGGGCATCAGCTTGTCTTTGAGATGCGCAGCACCCCGATCAAGCGTGATCTGTTCAATCCCACGGTGCGCCAGATGGAGGATCGTGCCACCGGGCGTTTCATACATCCCGCGCGACTTCATACCGACAAACCGGTTTTCAACCAGATCCAGCCGCCCAATGCCGTGGCGCTTGCCATAGTCATTCAGCTTGGCAAGCAATGTGGCGGGTGACAGGCCTTCGCCATTAATCGCCACCGCATCGCCACGCTCAAAATCCACCGTAATGAATTCGGGCGTATCGGGAGCGTTTTCAGGGTGATCGGTGCGCGAATAAACATAATCCGGCACTTCTTCCCACGGGTCTTCCAGAACCTTGCCTTCCGACGAGGTGTGGAGAAGGTTGGCATCCGTCGAGAACGGGCTTTCCCCAAGCTTATCGCGCGGAATGGTGATTTGATGCTGTTCTGCAAATTCGCTAACAAGGC
>RFZB01000231.1 GCA_009920915.1 Sphingomonadaceae bacterium
CCGCGCTCATCGCAGGAAGTGCTTTGGCATTGCCATCAACAGCATGGGCGCAGCAAGCTGAAGCCGAAACGCCCGTCGATGAAATCATCGTGACGGGCTTTCGTCAGTCCTTGCAAGCCGCTCTGAATGTCAAAAAGAATTCGGTTGCCGCAGTGGATGCCGTTGTGGCCGAGGATATCGCCAAATTCCCCGATCAGAACCTTGCTGAATCGCTGCAACGCATTCCTGGTATTTCCATTTCGCGCGATGGCGGTGAGGGCCGGGCCATTACGGTGCGTGGTCTGTCGAGCCAGTTTACGCGCGTTCGTGTGAACGGCATGGAAACTATTGCGACCTCCGTCGATGGCGCCAGCGCAAATCGTGATCGCGCCTTTGACTTCAACGTCTTCGCCTCGGAGCTCTTCTCCAGCCTGGTCGTCCACAAGACGGCCGAAGCCAGCCTTGATGAAGGCTCATTAGGGGCCGTTGTTGATCTCAATACGGGCAACCCGCTTGCGGGCAAAACGGGGCTGACGGCCGCTGGCTCGGTGGTTGGGTCGTATAACGATCTCTCCAAGAATGTGGGCCCGCGCCTTGCTGGCCTATTGTCGTGGAAGAATGATGCCGGCACGCTTGGGGCCTCTATCTCTGCAGCATATTCGCATACTAAGGTGTTAGAGCTGGGCAACAACACAGTGCGTTGGGCACAGGCGCGCTTTGATGGCGTGGATAGCACCAATTGTTACACCGCCCCCAATTCGGGCGGCGCTTATGTGCCAAGCGCTGTGTGCGACCAAGCCGCCTTGGCCTTCCACCCGCGCATCCCCCGCTATGGTGAGGTGGCGCATGATCGCAAGCGCCTTGGCCTGACTGGCTCGATTCAGTGGTCGCCAACCGATGCCACCAAGCTGTCCATTGATGGACTTTACTCAAAGTTTGATGCTGTGCGCGAAGAGCGTTGGGGTGAGGTGCTGCTGCGGTCGAACGAGCGGTCCATCAACGTGGTCAGCCCGGTCTATGATTCGAACCAAAATCTCGTCGCTGCCACGCTCAACGATGCTTGGGTGCGGACAGAACATTATAAGCGCAACAGCCAGACGGAATTTTATCAGCTGGGGGCCACGCTTGATCAGGACGTGACGGACACGCTGCGGATGACGCTCAGCGGCGGCGTTTCGCGCTCCAACGCCGATATCCCAGTTGAAACGACCATCATTTTTGATGATCGTGATGCGCAGGGTTATTCCTATGATTATCGGAATATGAAGGCGCCTAAGCTGACCTTCGGGACCAGCGTGACAGACCCTGCAAATTTCCAATTGGCTGAAATTCGCGACCGTCCGTCCAATGTGACCAACAAATTCAAGACCATCCAATTACGGACGGAATGGGATGCGACAGATAATCTGACGTTGAAGGCGGGCGCAGTGTGGCGGCGCTTCAATTTCGACACAGTCGCCTATACCCGCGATACCGCAATTTGCGGCAATGGCGGCACCAGCCTTGTGACCAGCACCGCGGGTACTGTTGCGTGCACGGCCACCAGTCTTTTCGGCCCAACGGCAGTCTATGGGTTCCCTG
>RFZB01000232.1 GCA_009920915.1 Sphingomonadaceae bacterium
CGGTCGGCGCCCACGGCGCGGGCGGCCGCCATCTGCTCGGGCAGCGGGTCCATGAACAGGCTCACGCGCGCCCCCAGGGCCTGGCATTCGGCGATCAGCGGCCGCAGGCGTTCGGCGTCCTGCGGAAAGGTCCAACCGTGGTCGCTGGTGAACTGGCCTTCGCTGTCGGGCACAAAAGTGACCTGGTGCGGGCGCACGGCGCGCACATGCTGCATCAGGTTATGAAAAGGATTGCCCTCGATGTTGAATTCCCGGTCCGGCCAGGCTTGCATGAGCGCGGCGAGTTCGCTGACGTCGCTGGCGCGGATGTGGCGTTCGTCCGGACGCGGGTGGATGGTGATGCCCTGCGCCCCGGCCTGCAGGCACAGCTGGGCCGCACGGCACACGCTGGGGATGCCCAGGTGACGCGAGTTGCGCAGCAAGGCGACCTTGTTGACGTTGACAGAGAGCGCCACGCGGGCGGGAGAGGCATTCATAGGCTTTGGATGTCGAGCATCATCTGGCGGGTGCGGAAGGCCCCCACCCCGCAATGGTAGTTGAGCAGATGGCGCAGGGGCCGCTGCAGCAGGCCCAGCAGGTCGGCGCACTCGCGCAGCAGGGCGGCAAACGGCATCGGGTCGTCCAGCGCCTGCTGCAGGGACTGCCACTGCGCGCCCGTCAGCGCCTGACGCTCTTCGGGCGGCACCCACTGCAGCCCCGCTTCGGGCACCAGGGCATAGCGGTCATCGGGTTTCAAAGGCTGCAGGCTGAGGGTCTGCACATCGAGCGAGGGCAGAAAACCCAGCTCCCGCAGCAGCAACAGCTCAAAGCCGCCATCCAGTGACGGTTTAGGCAAATCACCCCGTACGACATCGTTACGTGAAAATGGAAAAAATAATAGCGGTGGTCAAACGGGCCACAAGGGTGAAACACTAAAGCAAATCGCATTACCGGATATTGTCAAACAACATGTGTTAATAACATGCCCAGATTGTGATTGTTCATTGCTCTCAACGCCTGTGATTGGGGTTGTGAGGCGACAGGTTTTTGATATTCCACCACCCAAAATTGAAGTCACGGAACATCAGGCTGAAGTAAAATATTGCAAGTGTTGTAATAAAACGATAACAGCAGCATTTCCTGCAAGCGTTCTTGCCCCTGTCCAGTACGGTGAAGTTATTCGTAGTTGGAGTGTGTACTATCAGTACCAACATTTTATTCCAGAAGATAGGCTGCAACAATTGTTCTCTGACTTGTATGGAATTCAACTGGCTACAGCCACACTCACCGGATATAACCGAACTGCTTTTGATGCATTGGCATCATTTGAAGAATCGGTACTGTCTTCAGTCAAAACCGCTGCTGTAAAAAATCTGGATGAAACAGGATTTCGTGTGGGAGGAAAAACACAATGGTTGCATGTGGCATCAACTAAAACAGCAACTTATTATCACGTATCGCCAAAACGAAAATCATTATTGGATGGCCTTTCAGGCACTGTCATCCATGATCACTGGAAAAGTTATTACAATTTGGAAGGCGTGGAGCATGCCCTATGCAACCAGCATCACTTGCGTGAA
>RFZB01000233.1 GCA_009920915.1 Sphingomonadaceae bacterium
GCTCGGCCTCGCGGTCCTTGCGCTTGGCGTGGACCGGGGCGATCGCGACCGTCGTCGAGCGGTCGTCCTGCGTCTTCGTCACGACGAGGTGGGCATGCCCGAGGGCGGCGACCTGCGGGAGGTGCGTCACGCAGAAGACCTGGTGGCCGGCCCCGAGCGCGGCCAGTTCGCGGCCGACCTGGGCGCCGATCTCGCCGCCGACGTTGGCGTCGACCTCGTCGAAGACGAGCACCGGGGTGCGGTCGACCGCGGCGAGCACGGTCTTGAGGGCGAGCATGACGCGGGCCGCCTCGCCGCTGGAGGCGATCTGGTCGAGCGGCAGGAGGTCCTGGCCGGCGTTGGGGCAGAAGAGGAAGCGCACCGCATCGGCGCCGTGCGGACCGAGCTCGGCGACGGAGACCTCGATCCGGAGGTCGGCCTTCTTGAAGCCGAGCGCGCCGAGCATCTTGCGGGCCGCGGCGGCGAGCTTTTCGGCGGCCTTGAGGCGGGCCGCGCGGAGCACCGCGGCCTGCTTGCGCAGCTCCTTCTCCACCTGGGCGGCCTCGGCCCTCAGCTTGGCCACGCGCGCCTCGACGTCGCCCTGCGACGCCAGCCGGCGACGCAGCGCCTCGCGTTTCTCGCGCACGGTCTCGGCCGACGGACCGTACTTGCGGCGAAATTCCAGCCAGCGGTTCATCTGCGCGTCGAGGTCGGCCGTGGCCTCCTCGTCCGCGGAAAGCCCGCGGCCCAGCCGGGCGAAATCGGCGCGGATATCCTCGGCCTCGGCCGCGAGGGAGTTCAGGCGGTCGCGCAGCGCCGCGGCGGCCGCGTCGATCCGGGCCACGTCATCGCCGGCCTTGAGCAGCTTCGGGAGCACCTCGCCGAGCCCGTCGGCCCCGAGGCCCGCGTCGAGCTGGCCGAGGAGCGCGGCGAGTTCCTGCGCGCGGGATGCGCGGGCATGGTCGCGCTCGAGCTTGGCGATGGCTTCCTCGGAGAGGTCCAGCGAGTCGAGCTTCTCGAGCTGGGAGCGCAGGAAGGCCTCCTCGTCCTCGGACAAGCGTTCGGCCGAGGCGGCTTCGGCGGCCTCGCGGAGCAGGTCATGGCGCTGGCGCCAACCGGCGCGGTAGGCGGCGAGCGGCGCGGCCAGGCCCGCGTGCAGGTCGAGCATCTCGAGCTGGGTCTCGGTGCGCATCAGCTTCTGCGGTTCGCCCGGGCCATGGAAATCGATCCAGAGTTCGCCGAGCTGCTGGAGCTGCGTGAGGGTGGCGGACCCGCCGTTGACGGAGATTCGCCCCGCCTTGGTCGCATGGACCGAACGCTTGAGGATCAGCAGGCCGTCGTCGCAGGCGGGGAGATCCAGGGCCTTCAGCGCCTCGTCGAAGCGCCGGTCGCCCTCGACCTCGAGCTCGGCCTCGACCGCGCATTCCTCGGCCCCCTTGCGGACGATCGTCTTCGCGGCGCGGTTGCCCGCCAGCAGCGACAGAGCACCAAGGAGGACGGATTTGCCCGCCCCCGTCTCGCCGGTGACGACGGTGAAGCCCGGGCCGACCTCGAGGTCGGCGCGGTCCATCAGGGCGAGG
>RFZB01000234.1 GCA_009920915.1 Sphingomonadaceae bacterium
CCTGCGCGCCTTCGGCCTTGGCCGTGGCGTAGACCCACTTGCCATCGGCCTGCTGGACGGCGAAACCATTTCCTTCGCCCTGGCGTTGCAAGAGGACGACGGGGCGGTCGTAGGTGAGGACCCAGGCGTCGCCCTTGAGCTCGGCCTGCTTCACGCGGGGAGCCTCCCCGACGGCGCGGGTCTTGTAGACGCGCTGGAGCGCCACGGCGGCGAGGCGCTCGCCGACCGGCAGCTTATCCTTGGGATGGATGTCCTTCTCTTCGCCGAGGTCGATGTTCACGCTCATCATCGCGCCCGGCACATGGTCGGCGATCCACTCCATGGATTCGCGGATGACGGGCCAGCCGCCGTCCTCGACCGCGACGGGCTTCTTGGCCATGAAGCGCGGGAGCTGGACGATGATGAAGGGGAATTCGCGGCCCCAGGCCTTGTGCCAAGCCTTGATCATGTCGCCCAGGATCCACTTGTAGGCGGCGGCCTGGCCGGCGTTGGATTCGCCCTGGTACCAGAGGGCGCCCTTGAAGCTGTAGCCGACGAGCGGGGCGACCATGCCGTTCCAGTTCATGTGCGGGCCGTTGGACCAGACCGTCTGGGTCTTGGGGTCGGTCTTGGCCTTGGCGATGCGGTCGGCGACGCCCTTGTCTTCCTTCTCCTGCCAGCCCTTGGCTTCGGGCTGCGCGTCGTACATGCCGCGCGGGCCCCAGGCCTCGGCGCGGGTGCCGCCGATCGAGGTGTGGATGATGCCGACGGGCTGCTTGATCTCGGCGCGGAGCGCGTGGGCGAAGAAGTAACCGGCGGCGGTGAAGCCGTCCACGGTGGCGGGGGAGGCGAGCTTCCAGGAGCCCTGCACGTCCTCGGCCGGCGCGGCCTTCGGGGTACGGGCGACGGTGAAGACGCGGATGCCGGCGTCGGCGGGACGGGCGCGCGCGGCGGCGGCGGCGCTCGTGTTGCGCACGATCCACTCCATGTTGGACTGACCGGAGCCGACCCAGACTTCGCCGACGATCACGTCCTTGGCGACATGGGACTCGGCGCCGGACTTGATGACGAGGTCCTTGCCTTCCTCGGTGGCCTGCAGCCCGGTCAACGTCGTCTTGAAGACGCCGTCCGCGCCCGCGGTGGCGGTGGCCTTGGCGGAGCCGAAGGCGACCTCGACGGTCGCGCCGGGCTTGGCCTTGCCGTAGACGTTGGCCTCACCCGCCTGCAGGACGGCGTGGTCCGAGAAGACGGTGGAGAGCTTGAGGTCGCCGGCCTGGACGAGCGACGTGAGGAGGAGCAGGAGCGGGGTAAGGCGCAGCATGCCTTGGAGACAAGGCCGACCCGCCTCGATTCCGAGCCGAAAATGCGGGAATCAGCGCCCCACGTCGGGAAAATCGGTGAAAACTCCGTCCACCTTGGCCTCCCGCGCCAGGAAGGCGAAATAGTCCCGCCCGGAGGCGAAGCCCTTCGGCAGGGCGTCATTGCGCAAGGTGTAGGGATGGACCCGGAGGCCGGCGGCCTGGGCGCGGGCGACAAGACCGGTCAGGTCGCG
>RFZB01000235.1 GCA_009920915.1 Sphingomonadaceae bacterium
CGGGCAATGCCCAGCCCGATGCCATCTGCGGCCCCGGTTATCAAAGCCCGTCGATTATCCAGCCGCCCCATCTTGTCGCTCTCCTGCTGTTTCCTGCTGCAACCCTGTCATGTCGAGCGGACGGGCGGCGCATAACATGCCATACCAGCTTTGCGGCAAATGGCTTGTCGCCCGATCCTGCTCGGCCAGCGCCTGAACGTCGCGCCGATGTTTTTCAATCAATTCTGCAAGCTGCGCCGCGCCTTGAGCCGAAAGTTTCAGAATATCCGAAACATAAACGGCATTTTCGGCGGCAAAATCCATGTCCAGAAATTGCGGCTTCATCCGCGCTTCAAATTGCGCCCGCATCGGCGTTTTGCGCCAAATGATGGCGCGATCCACCAGCGGACGAACGCGGCCCATGGGCAGTCGATCAATCAGCGCCAGCCGTTCCAGCCGCAACAATGCCGCCTCCATTTGCCGGGCAGGCACCTCAAAATCACGCGCAACTTCTGCCACATCATAGCCGCCTAAGATGACCATGAAGAGGAAGGAGAGAAACCCATCAGAACTCAAGGCCCGTTCTTGCGCCAATGTCAGTTCTTGGGCGAGGCCCGCCCCCGGCCGCTCTGCCAATCGCGCCAGTTCTGCCAGCGAGGTTTCGGCAAGGCTGGCAAGCGCATCCAGCCGATCCAGCGTCAGGCCCTTGCCCGCCAGCCAGCGCTTCACAGTCGCTTCTCCAACGCCCAGTTGCGCCGCCAGACGCCGTGCCGTCCAGCCACTGGCCCGTAACCGCGCCCGAAGGGCAGAGAGAAGCATATCAGATCGTTTCATGATCCCTAAAAGATCATTTTTTGATCCTTATGACAAGGCCAGATATGGCGCACGCCATCACCGCCGATAGTCTGTGGGCCAGACATGAGACTCAGGCGACCCGCAAAGCGGGCAGATATGAATTGGAGGAGAGGATGAGCGATCTTTTGATCAAGAACGGCACCGTGGTCGATGGCACGGGTGCCCCGGCCTTTGCCGCAGACGTCCGCGTGAAAAACGGGGCAATTGCCGAAATCGGCCAAAACCTCTCCCCCGCAGGAGAGCGTGTGTTTGACGCAAGCGGCTGTTATGTCACGCCCGGCTTTATTGAAAGCCACACCCATTATGATGGCACCATGTGGTGGCAGCCCGATCTGGATCCGCTGCCCGGCTATGGCGCAACCACGATGATCATGGGCAATTGTGGCTTTTCCCCCGCGCCGCTGCATAAATATATGCCCGCCCAGCGGGAGATGATTGGCATTTTTTCCTTTTTTGAGGACATTCCCGAAGGGCCGTTCATGCAGAACCTGCCTTGGGACTGGAACAAATGGTCGGAATATCGCGCCTCGGCTGAACGCAATGTCCGCGTGCCGCTGAATTATGCGGCCTATGTCGGGCATATCGCGCTACGCTTGGCGGTAATGGGCGTCGAGGCATGGGACCGGGCCGCAACGCCCGACGAAATTGCACAGATGGCCGATCTGCTCGACGATGCACTGGCGGCGGGCGCGCTGGG
>RFZB01000236.1 GCA_009920915.1 Sphingomonadaceae bacterium
ACGGCGAGTACGCGTCCGCCTTGAGTGACCAGCTGGCCGTCGCGCTCGGCGGTGCCCGAATGGAACAGCAGGCTGCCCTCTGACTCCAGTTCCGTTCCGCTGATCGCGAGCCCCTTGGGGTAGTCGCCAGGGTAGCCGGGCGACGTAAGCACCACCGTGATGGCCGTTTCGGCTTTGGCCAGCGCCGCGCGCGTGAGCACATGGCCACGGGCCGCGTCAATCAGTAGGGCAAGCAGGTCCTCATTTAGGCGCGGAAGCACGGCTTCGGTCTCGGGATCGCCCATGCGCACATTGTACTCAATGACCTTGGGCCCGTCGGCGGTGAGCATGAGGCCGAAGAAAATAAAACCGCAGTAGGGAATTCCCTCTTCCTGCAGGCCGTCAAGGGTCGGCTGGATGATTTCGGAATGCACGCGACCCAGCACTTCAGGGGTCACGAAGGGAACCGGGCTGATGGCGCCCATTCCGCCCGTATTGGGTCCGGTCTGTCCCTCGCCAACCCGCTTGTAGTCGGTTGCCTGAGGTAGCAGCACGTAGTGCTCGCCGTCGGTAACCACGAACACCGAAAATTCAGGTCCCGTAAGGTGCTCTTCGACCACCACTTTGCTCGAGGCGGCGCCAAACTTGGCTTCGCCAAGCATGGAGTCCAATTCTTTGAGCGCCTCGACCACGTCGTCAAGGATGACGACGCCTTTGCCGGCTGCAAGGCCGTCTGCCTTGAGGACATATGGGCCGTCGTGGCTCAGCACATACATTTTGGCGGCCTCCAGATCGTCTTTGGCGAAGCTGCGGTAGCCGGCGGTGGGAATGCCGTGGCGCATCATAAAGGCCTTGGCGAAGTCTTTGGAGCCTTCAAGTTGGGCGGCTTCGGCCTTGGGACCAATAAAGTGAATGTGCTGCAAGTTGGGATGTTCGGCAAAAAAATCGCCAAGCCCGTGGACGAGCGGTTCTTCAGGGCCAACCACAACGATGTGGATGTCTTCGCGCACACAAAAATGAACGACGGCGTCGCGGTCGCGCCAGTCGAGGTTGACGCAGGTTCCGAGCTGCGCCAGGCCCGGATTGCCCGGAGCGATGTAGAGGTTCGACAGCAGGGAACTCTGGGCAATGCTCCACGCAAAAGCGGATTCCCGCCCGCCCGAGCCAAAAATGAGTACGTTCATGCTGCAAAGGTCGGTGGTGCCGCGGCAATCCCCAAGGCGCTGCTACTTCTCGAGTACTCCCGGCCGGGCAACGGGCCAAATCCGCCCAACTTCGCCCTACTAAGTGTACTATTTACACAGAATTTACACAGATTATTCCATTCTAATTCAGGCACTTAAAGCATTTAAGCTGCGGTAAAGACATTTAGTATTACGTACTATATTGCAGGAGTTAATGGTAGTTTTTACCATAAGATAAAATGCTCATGATAAAGCGATTTATAGCCCTAGCCGCCGTCGCGGCACTTGCCTTCAGCCCGTCTGCGTGGGGTCAGACCAAGGCGCAAGCCCTTCAAGGAAGCGTCGTGGAACAAGATGGCGGAAGCCC
>RFZB01000237.1 GCA_009920915.1 Sphingomonadaceae bacterium
CAAAGTGATGACATAGTCGTTGTGAGCCACAACGGTTTGAAATCCCTTGAGTAGGCAATGAAGTAACGGCCGTTGTGATCACGGCTGGTTTCAATGAACTGATGTTGACTAAGCCGCAAGGCGTCGCGCTTCACTGCTCCCCCTCCACCCCAGGCACCGGCAGCGCCCAGTGGGGGAGCCAGGTCATGTCAGGCTCCAGATTTTTTCCCAGCACTTTTACAAGAGTCCACGACGGCAGCCCAAGCATGTCGTCAAACACAAGCCAAAGCGAGTCTCCCTCACGACTGAACGCCCAACTCCGGGCATCGGGTCCATCGGCCTTTTGGGTCGGACTCCATCCGAGCCGTTGGAGGGATAAAGCGAAGTTGTCAAACTGCTCCCACTCTTGGAGCTTTGGCAATGCACAGACTTTCATCATTTTCCGACTCCTAGGGCTTGGTTTACCGATGACCGTGAGCGAGTGGAGCTTTCCAAGATAGCTCGCCACATGTCGTCACCGACGGGGCCTCGACCTCCATCATAGACTTTTTGCACCATCTCTTGAAGCGTAGGGATTGGGTCGGTCTTGTCGAGCAATGCCGCCGCATTCCGATCCGTCATCATGGCACGGGCTTCGACTTTGGCTGCATTCCGAAGCTGGAACTCAGGGGGCTCACTTTCGAGAAAGTCCAGACACTGGACTAGCTGCAGTTAGGCGCTCTTGGGGCGGCGAGGGTGGCGGCAGTGATTTCGTCATGACCTAGTTGCCTGGACGAGCCAGCTAAGGCAGGAGAGATCTTGGCTGGTGATGGGGCATCTGTTTACTTGGTCCGGCTGCTTGTTGACTTTAGGTGCAGGTTAACCATGAATGTTATCTGCCCCTGAAATGCATGACGCTGGACCAAAACGGAATAATCCGAAGCAGTCGAGTTGTTGCCAAGCCAGAGGATTCTGCAAAGCTGCCCGGAGCAGATAGGGCTAGCGCTGCCTTTGATTTGGCAATTATGAACCGATGAGCCTCACTACTGAATCGCTATCAAAATACTTGGGTAAAGATGCGTCGGTCTTGCTGGCTGATGCTCCCTTCAACAGCTGGGCGGTAACTAGGACCTTTGAAGCCGACTTGGAGAAGCCCCTCATCGACTATGTTTTTATGCAAGACGGCATGGACTTTGTCTGTGATGGGGAAAACAAATTAAGCAGCATCTTCCTGTATGCAGACCAATCCCGCTTTTTCAGGGAGGGAATAGAAGACCTTCCTTTCGGATCCACGCGCCGTGAGGTGATTGAGCGTCTCGGTCCTCCCTTCAGGAGCGGTCAGCCCCTCAGCGACCCCGTTCTTGGTGACTATGGTGCATGGGATCGCTTTATCCGTTCGGGTTATGTGTTACACGTCGAGTATCGACGTCATGAGGACACTATCAACAGGCTGACGCTCATGAGAGCCGACGTGGTGCCCCAGGGTTAGCCACGCCTGGTAAGTCCAGCCGTCGCCCGGCGTTCAGCGGCTCAACCAAAAGCAGTAGGTTGGATGCCATTACAGCATTTGC
>RFZB01000238.1 GCA_009920915.1 Sphingomonadaceae bacterium
GCAACACAAATCCCGCCGAGCTCGCAAAACTGGGCCAGCGGCTGACGGCTGACATTCTCGTTATCCCTGAAATCAACTATCTTGAGTATCGGAAATCGACGCGGACTATGCGCTTTTCGGGCAGAGAGCTGAATTCCTATGCTGGGAGCGTGTCTGTTAATTTCAACGTGATTAACGTTGTGACGGGTCAATTGATCATGACCGAACGTTTCTCTGCAAACTTCCCATCAACGCCGCCAAGCGTTTATGGCGCGCAGCGTGTCGGTGTGGCGAGTGTAAACGATTATCTGGCCAGCATGTCGGAGCAGTTTACTCGCAAATTCATTCTCAAGAACTTCCCCGTATCTGTCATCAAAATGGATGGCAAAACGGTTGTTTTAAGCCAGGGGGAAGGCATGCTGAAATTGGGCAGCACCTATAAGGCAGTCCGATTGGGCGAGAACATCAAGGACCCGCAAACGGGCGAATCCCTCGGCCGCCTTGAAGCCCCGATTGGCACAGTGAAAGTGATGAAAGTCACAGAGAAAATGTCTATCGGCATTTTGAACGGCAGTTTTGATCCTGCGATGTTCAAGCCGGGTATCATCGAATTGAGAGATGAAGTGGGTGCCAACAGCACCCCAGCCGCAGCGCCGAGCACAACTGGCGAGGCGTCTCAAACATCCTCTGCGGCCCCCGCAACAAGAGACGCAGCACGTCCAGCAAAGCCGCAGCGGCAAAGAGACGAATTTGACGCACCTTTTGATTTCTAGATCCGAAAGCCATCCATAGTCAGTCGTTATGTTCATTATCGGTTCAATTACCAAGCTATAGCTTTGGCATTATTGAAGTTCATGCCGAACTATACTGGTCGAGGAGAATGATGATGGTGAAGAAGATTCTAGGCGTTCTCATGTGCGCGTCATTCGTGTCGCCTGTATATGCTGGGGGGCGGCCCTATCAATATTCTGACTATTCCAGCTATTCTGGCTATGGGCGCGCGCAAAATGCACGCGAATATAGGTCTGAGCGCCGACACTATCATCGCCGGGGCAACGGATCGGGAACGGCCGTCGCACTCATTGGCGGCATTATTCTTGGAGCCGCGATAGCCAAAAGCACGCAGCGGACAGAAACACGCGCTATCTATTCAGAGCGAGACTTCACGCCAGATTGCTACGATCGCAAAGTGACCGAGCAGACAGTATCTGGTCGTCTCGTCACGTATATCGAAACAGTCTGCCGATAGAATAGGCCTCAGCCTCGTGAGGACGCTCCGCCCGCCAGTTCAGGGCCTGCCGACATAATGGGCCGCGAGACCGAATAGGAAACCCCTAGTCGGGCAATCAACGCCTGCGCATAGACTGACACCACATCCTCAGGCTCTCGCGGTGGATCGGCATTGACATCTGACGGGGGGCGCATCCACCAGATCCTTTCCGTCGCGCTGATGTCAGCGCGTGCAAGTGTCTGCGACCGCACCATGAAACGAGGAATAACCGCAATGGGCGGCACGCTGATCCCATGATCGCGCCGAAG
>RFZB01000239.1 GCA_009920915.1 Sphingomonadaceae bacterium
CAGCTGAACGCCGACCTCCTCGGCGAGGCCGGCCCCGCCGCCGACGCCGAGATCATCGCGCTGTGCGCCGACTGCCTCCTCGGCTTCGGCCTCACGCAGGCCGACTTCCGCATCCGCGTCTCCGACCGCACGCTCTGGTTCCGCTACCTCGCCAGCCTCGGCATCCCCGAGGCGCAGGCGACCGCCGTGCTTGGCGTCGTCGACAAGCTGGAGCGCGGCGCCCCCAAGGATTTGATCGAAGCCATGACGGCCGCGCTCGCCGGCACCTCGGTCGAACCCGCGCAGGCCCTCGAGTCCGCGCGCGCCTTCGCCAACACCAAGTCCCTGGCCGACCTCGAACGCCTCGCGGCGGGCGACGCCGCGATGTCCGAGCGCCTCGGCGAATGGAAGCAGCTGCTGGCCACCTTGACCTCGCTGGGCTTCGCCGAATGCGTCGCCATCGACCTGACCATCGTGCGCGGCCTGGCCTACTACACGGGCTTCGTCTTCGAGGCCTTCGAGACCGGCGGCGAGGCCCGCGCCCTCGCGGGCGGCGGCCGCTATGACGCCCTCGTGAAGAAGCTGGGCGGCCCCGACCTGCCCGCCGTCGGCTTCGGCATGGGCGACGTGACCTTGCGCGACCTGCTCGAGCTGAAGCGGCTCCTGCCGGTCTACGCCGACGGCCCGGATTTCTACGCGATGATCCTCGGCGACGACGCCCGCGCGGCCGCCCTCGAGGACGTCGCCACGCTCCGGCGCGCCGGCTTCCGCGTCGAGTACAACCTCCGCGACGGCAAGTTCGGCAAGCTCGCGCAGCAGGCCGAGACCGCGGGCGCGAAGTACGCCCTGGTCTACGGCGGCGGCGAAGTCGCCAAGGGCGTGGCGAAGGTGCGCAGCCTGACCGACCGCAGCGAGGCCGAAGTGCCGCGCACCGACCTGGTGCCCGCGCTGCGCGCCGTGCTGGAGGAAGGCATGCGCGCGATCCTGCCCTGAGCCGATGACCGAGCAGGCGCGCCAGTACCGGGACATGGCCAAGACCGCGTCCTGGACCATGGTCTCGCGCGTGCTCGGGCTGGTCCGCGACCAGCTGACCGCCGGGGTCTTCGGCGCCTCCGCGGTCGGCGCGGCTTTCCTCTTCGCCTTCCAGATCCCGAACCTGTTCCGGCGGTTGCTCGGCGAAGGCGCGCTGACCGCGGCCATCGTGCCGGTGCTGGCCGACAAGACGGCGCGCGATGGCCAGGCGGCGGCCTTCGGTTTCCTGAACTACGCGCTGCGGCGCATCCTCCCCGGGATGATCGGCCTGACCTTGCTGGGCATCGGGGGCGCCTTGCTGTGGGCTTTCCTGAGCCCGGCCGACGCCAACGTCGCCATCCTGACGGCCGCCTGCATGCCCTACATGCCGCTGATCTGCGTGGCCGCGCTGTTCACCTCCGCCGTCAACCTGTCCGGCCGCTTCGGCCTGGCGGAGATCGCCTCCGGCTTGCTCAACCTCTGCATGATCGTCGGGCTCGGGCTCTTCGG
>RFZB01000240.1 GCA_009920915.1 Sphingomonadaceae bacterium
TCCATTCGAGGCGGTTCGCGCGGACAAATCTATCCTCTTGGACCATAGCGCTAGGCGTCACATCGGCGAATTGCCCCGCATCATTCCTCAAGACCTGTAGGTAGGTCCCCGCGTAGTAGGGTGAGATCCTTGAGTGGAGGAGCACCAAATCAAGGTCGCCATCGTTGTCCAGATCAACGCTTCTCGTTTCCAGATGCATGTTCGCATCCACCCCGTAGGCGGTTGGTGGCAAGCGAACCTGCTGGGCAAAATCGAAGGCGCCATTGTTGTTTACAAACAGCAGGCTGTAGGCTGACCCATGCCCGAAGCCAGCGATAAGATCCGCAAAGCCGTCTGCGTTAACGTCCGCCAAGTGGAGATCGAGCAGGAGGTTAAATCCCTCATTGCCGGTCGACCCAGAATTCACCATCGGAAGTTGAAGTAGACGCTGCAGAAATGTGTCGCTCGAAACCCTGAAGCTCCCACCCTGCTGCTGGATAAGGAACAGCGGAGCAAAACCACCAAAAGGGTTCCAGTTTCCGATCGCGATGTCCTCTAGGCCATCGCCATTGATGTCGCCTGTCGCCATTGAGTGGGCATCTGTGGCGTCATCAGGGCGGTCTGGATTAGTCGTGATGCGCGGGATGGCGGTTGAGATGCGGCCTATCAGGTTATCTCTTTGCCCCAACAGCACGGCCGTGCCGTGCGCATTCGGCTCATTATAAATGCCCGATACGTTGTGGGCTACGAAGAAAGCCGAAGGTTGTCCGGCGACCGATAGGACGGCCGATCTGCGCGCTCCGAAAACAGAAGGCAAGGGAGCGTTGAGCGGCGCGCTATAGCTCAGGCGTCCGTTCGAGTTTGACAGGAGGACATATGGCAGCGCTGCGTAAACCGGCGTCCCATAGGCTTTGTTGAGGGGAATGACTAACTCGGGGTAGCCATCCTTTTGAAAGTCGGCTGACAGACTTGCTTGCGGGAAGATGTCTGCGACAGCTGCGGGGTAGGTAACGCCTGCGTAGGTGTATTCTGGGACCCGATCGCTTGTGCCAAAGCGGTGGGCCTCATAATCGAACCTCAATTCAACAAATGGCGAAGGCGTGGGCGATGGGGTCGATGATGACGTTGGATTGCCAGAGCCACTCGATGACCCAGTGCCCTCACCACAACCAGCTAGTATGGCGCTAGCCAATAAAATTGCTGAATATCTCGGTCGCAGAGCTGTCATTGCATATCCTTAGCCACGGCCGCCATACTCTTTATACTCTGTGGATTGAACACCAAAGGCTACAGGATAGCTGATAAGCGACTTAATGCCATCTTGGACGAGAGACGTGGATTCGCAATTCTATCCGGCACCTGCACTGCCGCAGCCAGATCTGCATGCTCGCGATAATGTTCTGATCCTGTTCGGATTATTTGGTTCGAAATAAACAGCTGATCATAAATGTGAATGTCACTGCACCCAATCTTGCCAAGGTAGGGGCCGAGGGTTCGAATCCCTTCGCCCGCTCCA
>RFZB01000025.1 GCA_009920915.1 Sphingomonadaceae bacterium
CGGTCGCGTTCGCCCTTGCGCATCATCACCGACGGACCGGCTTCCTGGGCATCAACCTTGATGGTCATATAGCGGATGACGTCTTCGTTGATCTGCGTCTGACGCTCCAGCTCGGCAACAACCGTGCCCGGCGCTTCAAAGGCAAGCATCACATAATGCGCCTTGCGGTTCTTCGCGATTTTGTAAGCGAGGGTGCGCAGACCCCAAGTTTCGGTCTTCGAAACCTTGCCACCGTTCGATTCGATGATGGTCGTGGCGTTTGCCGCCAGCGCGTCTACTTGGGCTTGGGCCAAGTCCTGACGCGCAAGAAATACGTGCTCGTAAAGAGCCATAAAGCTTGCCTTTCCATGCCGATCGCTGACGCCGCCCCATGCGAACGCCCCTCCGGCTTTCTTCGAGTCCCCGTGAAGGGAGAGCGGCCATTGGCGGAAAGTGACGGGAAAAGCAAGGAGAAAGGCCTATTCGTTGTGCCGGCGTCATCCCGAACTTGGTTCGGGATCCATTTACATCAACGGTGCAGGTTTGGCTGCTGAGGTGTTCATGGATGCTGAACCAAGTTCAGCATGACGATCTCTAGGTTGAGCTTACGCCCCTTCAGGATCCCCCTGATATTTCAGTTCGAGATAGCGGCCTTGCGTTGCCAGCTTGTGCAGATCGCCACTGGCCAATTGTTCGCTCATCCGTTGCAGTTCGGCGTCAACGACATTGAGCCCTTCTACCAATTGTTTATCTGGGCTCATGCCATTGAGGCCATCGCGGCGCAGATGCTGTGGCACGCGCAAATAGCCATTGACCAGCTCTGGCAGCTCATCGGCAATGAGGCGGCGGATTTCCATCGCGGCGGGTTCGCGTTCATCCAGCGTCTGGAGTTGCGGGGCCAGTTGTTCCAGCTTGAGGCCAATGCCGTCGCTTAACCGTTGGGCAGGCGGCGGCAAGGCGCGCCGCTGGCTTGAGAGCCAGGCTTCGGTCGAAAGCGGCAACGCTTTCAGCGGGGCTTCGGGCAGTTTTTCAGGCGGGATATAGCCCCCGGCTGGCAATAAAATGGCCGCCAAGAGCGCGCCAAAATAGGCCATGACGGCCAGCAAAAAGCCCATCAGCCCAATGGGTTTGATCAGCAGTGCAAAGGCTGGAACGCCAATCAGGAAACCAATGGTGGTCCAGGCGGCGCGCTTGGCCTTAATCTTGCCCGCATTGATCATCCGTGTGAGCGCACGTTGCTGCATACGGGATCGGCCGCCATGGCGTTGCAAGGCGGCTTCCGCACGGGCAAGAACGTCGTCACTGCGCATCGCCTTGGCTTACTCCACGGGGGTGAAGGGGCTGGGCGCGGCGTGGTCAATCGCTGCCTGCGCCTGGCCTTCGGCACGCGCGATATAGCCTTTGGACTTTTCGACTTCGCTTTCCAGCGTTTCAACGGTGGTTTTCATCGACACAAGCGCCTTGGCCTTGAAGGTATCGATCTGATCCATCGTCACATAAACATTCTGGAACGCGCGTTGCAGCGTTTCCACCGGGATTGTGGAACTGGCCGCTTGCTCATGGATCAGCCCAGTCTGATTCTTCAGCATTTCACCCGTAGAATCGATGATATTGGCTGTGGTGGTGTTGAGCGCGGTGATCTGATCAAGCACCAATTTCTGCCCAACCAGCGCTTGCGCGACGGTGACAGCCGTGCGGAGCGCCGCGACGGTTGTGGTGGACGCGCGATCGACGCCTTTAATCAATTCGACATTATTCTTTTTGACCAAATCGAGCGCGAGATAGCCCTGCACGGTCACGGCCATCTGCGTCAGCAGATCCTGCGTGCGCTGGCGCGTGTAGAAAAGCGCAGTTTCACGGATTGCCTTGGCCTTGGCAGGATCGGTGATTTCAATATCCGCAGCTTTGGCCTCCAGCCGCGCATCAAGCGCCTTGGAGACATGGATCATCTGTTCCAGCCGACCCATGGCCGCCCACAGGGTCTGCCGCTCTACATCAATCGCGGCATTGTCCTTCAGCAGCTCATCCTTGCCTGACGCAAGGTGCGAGAGGATGGAGGCGATATGGCCTTGGCTTGATTTATAGCTGTCAAAATAATCGCGCAGCTTGCTGCCCCAAGGAATGATCCCGAAAATCTTCTTGCGCGTGAAGAGATCATCCTTTTTGCCGGGGTCTAAATCTTCGATTGTCCGGCGCAATTCGGCCAAGTCGGCGCCCACGCCAGACTCCTTGTCCATCGCGCGGACGGGACGATCGAGAAAGCGGTTGGATTGGCCTGCGGCCTCGGCAATTTCGCGCCGGCCCATATTGACGAGCTGATCGACTTTCTTGCCGAATTCGGGCGAATTGACGTCCAGCGCCGCCAGCTCTTCCACAAAAGAGGCCGCCTTTTCCTCAAGCGCAGATTTTTTGCTGTCATCAATGGGCACAAGCCCGGCTGCCTTATGGGGCGCCACAACGGGCACGGGGTCCGGCGCGGTCAGCTTAATATCGGTTTCCTGAGCGGAAGTGGCCACCTCTGTCTCCTTCAATCTTGACCGACAAGATGGGACGAAACACTGTATTATTCAAGTAGAACAGTGACGACCTGCGCGGAATTTGCGCTGAGCACAAAAATCCAATCACGGCACGTCTAGCGGCTGGGGCTTCCCCGAGCAGCAATCATCTCCTCAATCGCGACAAATTTTTCCCGCGGTGCGCCTGCCCGTGCCCGCGCAATTTCTGCAGCATCAATTTTTTGCCAATCCCGGAAGGTGACAATATCCACCCCACGTCCATCAAGCAGAGCATCCAGCGCAGGACGGCCAATTTTTCCACTTTTGCCAGACACATCCTCTGCAATCAGATCAATAATCGCATAGCCATCGGGCCGGTTGGTCCCAATCGTGCCCGTCGGCCCGCGGCGTGCCCAGCCGACGCAATAGAGCCCCGGCAAAATCCGCCCATCCGTGCTGGCAAACCGCCCCCGGCCATGTTCATAGGGCACGCCCGCAATTGGCGGGGTTTGATAGCCAATACAGGCCACCACCAAATGGCAGGGCAGGATGTAGCGTTCGCCCGTGCCCACGGCGCGCAGATCGGCATCCAGCCGGGTCTTTTCAACAATGATGCGCTCTGCCCGGCCATCGCCTTCAATCGCAACGGGCATCGCAAAAAAGTCAAATTCAATGGCAATGTCGCGCGCAGGGCCGGCATGCGTTGTAAAATCCCGCAAATGCCCCACGGATTTGCGCATCCCCGGCTCAAGCAAGGCATCATCGCCTTCGGGGGGCAAGTCTGCAGGGTCCACCACAGGTTTGGCGCGGCTGAGATGGCCCAGTTCGCCAAGCTCTTTGGGCGTCATCGCAATTTGGTGCGGCCCCCGGCGGCCAAGTAGCGTGATGCGACGAATGCCCGAGTGCTCCAACCGATCAATGGCATGGGCCACAATATCGGCGCCATCAAACTCATCTCGGCTTTTGGAAAGGATGCGCGCAACGTCTAGCGCGACATTGCCATTGCCAACAATAACGGCACCCGGCCCGGTTAAATCAGGGTCGAGGGTCGCAAAATCAGGGTGGCCATTATACCAACCGACAAACGCTGCCGAGCCAATAACACCGGGCAAATCATCCCCCGGAATGCCCAGCCGACGATCCGCTGGCGCGCCTGTAGCCAGCACAACGGCATCATAAATTTCGCCAAGTTCTTCAATGCTGACATCACGGCCGACGGAGACATTGCCGACAAAGCGGACATTGTCAGTCAGGTTCACAGCTTCATAGCGTTTATGGACAGCCTTGATTGATTGGTGGTCCGGCGCCACGCCAAAGCGGATCAGGCCATAGGGCACGGGCAGACGGTCAATAATGTCCACCCGCACATCGTCGCCAAATTTTTTCTGTGCCGCTTCTGCGGTGTAGTACCCCGCTGGGCCGGACCCAACCACTGCTATGTGTCGCATCCGCCCAGCCTCCCCGTTTTTCGTCTCGTGCGTGCCTTATTCCGCGGCCAGCGCCATCGGCTCAGTCTGCGGACCGCGCAGAACAATGCCGGGCGTGGGCCCCTGCATTACGCCCTCGCGGAAAGTGATTTGGCCTGATTTGATAGTGGCGACATAGCCATCGGCTTTTTGCAGCAAGCGCTTGCCCCCTGCGGGCAAGTCAAAGGCCAGCCACGGCTTGCCCAGCTTGATCTTGTCCATATCAATCACATTCACATCGGCCAGCATACCGGGCTGCAACAGCCCGCGATCATGCAGGCCATAGAGCACGGCCGTATCGCGGCATTGGCGCTTAATGGCGAGTTCCAGCGAAATGCGCTTGCCCTGACGATCGCGCACCCAGTGCTGCAGCATGAAAGTGGGCGAGGCGGCATCACAAATTGTGCCGCAATGCGCCCCACCGTCTGACAGCGAATTGACAGTATCTTCAGACAATTGAAGATCTTCCAAGAAGTTCAAATTGCCATCGCGGTAATTGAGGACGGGGAAATAGATAAAGCCCTTGCCTTCATCGTTCATCAGCAAGTCATAGGCATATTCTTCGCCCGAAACGCCAGCCGCTGCGGCGCGGGCCGCAATGCTTTCGGCCATGCTGGGCTCATAGTTAAAATCAGGGTCCATCTCAAACTGGACGGGCCAGCCGCCTGCAATGACGTGATAAAGTTCAGCAATATCACTTTCAGGGATTTGGCTTGGCTCCTCAATCATCCGCCGGCGGAAGGCTGGATCGCGCAGATGCTGTAGCTTTTCGTCCCAAGGCAGCTCGGCAATTTCGGCCCAAGCGGGGCGGAAGAGGAAGGGATGAATGGTGCCCTGCCACGCCATGATGATGCCATTGCCCCGCAACGCAATTTGCGCGACGATGTTGGCCCCATTGTCATTCTGGGCGCGCATTTCGGCAATTTGTTCTTCCAGGGGCAGTTCTTTGGCAATGCTCTGCAAAGCCGCAAAGGTCACGGGCAGGCCTGTCTCGCGCGACAACTGGCCCATCCATTCAAACTCATTCCATTCGCGCTTTAGGTCGCTCGCCATTTCAAACACACCGTGACCAACACGGCCCATGGCGCGGCCAATCGCGATGAGTTCTTCTGCGGTCGCCGTGGTGCCGGGGACAAGCTCTCCATCCACCGATTTGTGCAGCACGGTGCGCGAGGTGGAAAAGCCCAAGGCCCCGGCGCGGATGCCTTCTTCCACAATGCGGGACATTTCAGCAATTTCGGCTTCGGTCGGCACCGCACCCGGCTTTTCCCGATCCCCCAGCACATAGGCCCGCACAGCGCCGTGGGGCACATGGGTGCCGACATCGACGGTGCGGGGCAGGCGTTCCAGCGCATCCAGATATTCAGGGAAGGTTTCCCAATCCCATTTCATGCCCTCCGCCAAGGCGGTGCCGGGAATATCCTCAACGCCTTCCATAAGGCTGATCAGCCAGTCATGCCGGTCAGGCCGCGCGGGGGCAAAGCCAACGCCGCAATTGCCCATGATGACTGTGGTGACGCCATGCCAGCTCGACGGCGCCATTTCGGCATCCCAAGTGGCTTGGCCGTCATAATGGGTATGGACATCGACAAAGCCGGGGGTGACGATCTTGCCCGTGGCATCAATTTCTTCGCGGCCGGGGCTATCCACTGTGCCAACCGCCGTGATCAGGCCGTTATCAATGGCAATATCGCCTTGAAAAGGCGTGCTGCCTGTGCCGTCGACAATTGTTCCGCCACGAATAACCAGATCGTGCGCCATCCGACTCTCTCCTCATCTCCATTTATCGACGCAGATTATCACGAATTCCGCTTGTGGAAAGAGCCGCGTTTCAACGGTATCGCAACGCTTTAACTTGTGGATAACTATTGACTCATTTTTCCGCACTAAGCACACTCTATCAATCACGAGTCGCTGAACAGCGACAAATGGTAACCAGATGCACATCTGGGTGGGGGAGTTTAAGATGCACATTGCCGGTCGGCTTGCACTGCAATCGCCAGCGTGCGCTGTGTTGCCGCAGCGTGAGACTGGTATTGCGCCCAATCCAGATATTCTCAGCTTTCATGGGTGCGATATTGTCGTACGCCACATCACTGAACATGGTTTTGAAGCAGAATTGTCAACAAAGCTGGTCGAAGGCGCGCTGGTGCGCCTGCGTCTGCCGGGGGCTGGCGCCATGATTGCGCGCGTCACAGCCTCGCGGTGTGGGCATTTGGTGGCAGATTTTGTCAATCCGGTCAGCGCCAGCCGTTTGGGCAAGACGCTGGGCATGGCAAGCTATTCCCGCCAAGTCGCGTAAATAGGAAATAGAGGCGCTTAGCGCCGTGGATCGGCCCAATACCGGGCTGCTGCTGCTCCAGCCATTGCAAACCCTGTTCCCCATAAATAGCCGCCCAGCACATCGCTGGGCCAGTGCACGCCCAAGGCGATGCGCGATGCGCCAATTGCCCCTGCGCCGATCACAGCCAGCCCTATCCAAAGCGTCCTTTGGCGTGCGGGCATAATCAAGGCGGCCAGCAATAAGATGGCAATTGCGCTGGTCGCGTGACCACTGGGGAAAGACAGGTTGCTAATGTTATCAAGATGCGGCGCGACATCTGGCCGCGCGCGTGCAAAAACCTGTTTCAAAATGCTGGATGTGGCACCCGCAAGCGCGGGCACAACCAGCATGATTAGGCCCGCGCGTGGGCGCTTTTTCCAAAACAGCCAAAGCGCACATCCAATGAAGACCAGTGATCGCTGGGCGGCATCTCCGGCCCAGCTTATCCATTGGGCCAGTTCAATTTGCCACGCAGGTGATTGACCTGCCCGCAGAACAAGCGCGCGCAATATTGATTGGTCTTGCGCCGCGCCAAGCTCTGCCCAAGTGACGGCGGTCCCCAGCAGCAGCGTTGCCCCCCATAAGGCGAGGCTGGGGACTATAGTGGTCTGTCTCCGGCCAAAGGGCCTCACTGCGCGCCTTTCACCACTGTGCCGCCTTTAATGACGACATCGACATCCTCAAGCGCACGAATATTGGCAAGGGGATCGCCATCAACGGCAATCATATCGGCATAGCGGCCAACAGCGATTGCCCCGATATCCTTTTCCCGGCCCAAGGCTTGGGCGGCATTGCGGGTTGCGGCCTGAATGGCCTCCATCGCGCTCATCCCATATTGGACCATGATCTTAAACTGGCCGCCCACTTGGCCATGCGGCATCACGCCCGCGTCAGAGGCAAAGACCATGCGAACCCCGGCTTTATGCGCCTTGCGGAAATTATCACGCTGGATTTGGGCCACTTCCCGGTCCTTGCGCAGATTATCTTCGAGCACGCCGTTCTTTTTGCCTTCGGATTGCGTGTAATCAGTATTGAAGACGTCCATTGAGAACCAAACTGGCTGCTTGCGCGCGACGGCCAGCTTTATGCCTTCGTCATCAACCAGGCTCGCATGTTCAATCGTGTCAATGCCTGCCCGAATGGCCGCCTTAATGCCCGATGCGCCGTGCGCATGGGCGGCCACTTTCAGGCCCCATTGATGTGCCTCATCGGCAATGGCGCGCAATTCATTTTCAGACAGCTGCTGCTGGCCCGGCTCGGTATTGCGTGAAAAGACGCCGCCTGTGGCGCAGACTTTAATCACTTCCGCCCCATATTTGCGCTGGCGGCGGACTTCATAGCGCAGGCCATGTTCGCCATCAGCCACGCCTTCTTGCTGTTTTTCCAAGCTGGGCGGCAAAAAGGTGGAATCACAATGCCCGCCTGTTGCCCCCAAGGCATAGCCAGCCGGCACAATGCGCGGGCCACTGGCATAGCCGCCATCAATGGCTTGTTTCAGGCCAATATCATTGCGGTCGGCCGATCCAACATTGCGCACCGTGGTAAAGCCAGCCTGCAGCATATCGTGCGCGTTTTTAACCGCGACCATTGACCAAAAGCTGTCCGTATATTGAAGGCCATTATAGCCCCCAATTTCTGCCAAACTGTCGAGATGAACGTGCATATCGATGAGGCCGGGCAACAGAGTTTTATTGCCCAGATCCACCAGCTTGGCATTGGCCGGCAGCGGTGCAGTCTTGCGATCAGCAACGGAGATAATACGCCCCTCGCGCACACCAATTATCGGCTGATCAACGATCTTTCCGCTCTCGACATCGACCATATGGGCGGCGGTGAAATAGGTGATCGGCGCCTCTTGCGCCCATGCGGGGGCAGACAGGGCACAGGCGGCAGTCGCGCAGAGCGAAAAGGCAATGTTTTTCATGACGCAATTGCTGGCAGGCCAGGCGGCTCTTGGCAAGAGGGCGATGTGCCGTCAGACGGCGTAGCGCGCCAGTGCCTCATAATGGGGGCGGCATTGATCTGCGATGCGTTTCTGCGCGTCGCTCAAAGGCCTGTAGGGTGTTGGCGGGCCAAAGCTTTCGCTGTTCCAAACGGCATTATACCAATGGCGCGCCCAAATACCGTCTGCCGGATGGGCCCCCTTGGCCCAGCGCAGCATGGCCGGATCCCAGCCAATGCCTATGGCCGCGCACAGCGCCTTTAACCCGGTTTCTGGGTCTGCCAGCAACCGATTGCTATCCACCACAGGTGCTGCCCGTCCCAGACGTTGGGAAACCTGATCATGATAGGCCAGCAACCGCGCAAAGCCGAGTTGGGCGGCATCATGCAGTTCATTTTTCTCTGCATAGCTCGCCACCATCAACTCCGGCTCGCGGATTAGGAAGGCGTGACAATGATCGGGAAAATCGTCGATCGAAACGGGGCCTTCCATATGGTGCGACATATGCTTTTGATACCAAACAGCCTTGCCGCCCGGCACGTCCCCGCGCATTGCCTTGGCCACGGACTGCCAATCACAGTCCATATCGGCCATGATGTCCCCGGCCATGGCGTGCGGTTCCCCCGTTGCCTTTAAATAGGCGCCATAAAAGGGTTCATCAGTGACGGCGGTATCCGCCCGTGCCGAAAAACTGCGCATCATGGCCGTCGAGATATTCCGCGGGCCCGACCACATGGCGATGCGCATCGGGCTTTGGCCGCTCATGGGCGCGGGTTTGCCGTAATATCGCGCTCAACCAATGCCTTATACAGGCCCTGCAAGCGCGCGACCATTGGCCCGCGCCCGTCGCTGATCCGCCGACCATCAATGGTATGGGCGGGCACAACGCCCGCAAACGTGCCCGTGACAAAGGCTTCCTCTGCGCCATAGACATCGGTCAGTGAGAAGTTCTTTTCAAACACCGGAATGCCTTCTTCGCGGCAGATGCGAATGATGTTCCCTCGTGTGATGCCGCCGAGACAATAGTCGCCCGTTGAAGTCCAGACTTCGCCTTTGCGCACGATGAAGAAATGCGTGGAATTGCAGGTGGCGACAAAGCCATGCGGGTCGAGCATCAGGCCCTCATTCGCGCCTGCTTCTGTCGCCTGAATACAGGCCGTGATGCAGTTGAGCTTGGAATGGGAATTCAGCTTGGGGTCTTGCACTGCGGGGTCGCCGCGCCGGACGTGAACGGTGAAGAGCGAAATGCCCTGTTCAATCACTTCGGCATGGGGTTCTTTATGTTCGGCAATAATCACAATGGTCGCCGGACTGACCACAACGCGCGGGTCTTGATAGGGCGTAGACCGCACCCCGCGCGTGACCATCAGCCGAATATGGCAGGACTGCATGGCATTGGCATAAATGGTTTCGTAAAGACGGCGGACCATCTCTGCGCGGGAAATGCCAATGTCCATCGCAATGGCCTTTGCGCCTTCCCACAACCGATCAAGATGCTCAGTCAAAAAGGCCATGTGCCCGTTATGGACACGAATGCCCTCCCACACGCCATCGCCCAGCATGAAGCCGCTGTCGAACACTGAAACCACCGCCTCGGCGCGCGGCGTGAGCACGCCGTTGACGTTAATCAAGATCGATGCGTTGCGCGGGTCCGGCGTAAAATCCTGCGTGCCCTTTGCCATTAGAAATGCAGCGCCTTGCCATAAGCGGAGAGGACACTTTCGTGCATCATCTCGCTTAAAGTTGGGTGGGGGAAAACAGTCTGCATAAAGTCCGCCTCGACCAATTCTGCTGTCTTGCCGACAGTGAAGCCCTGAATAAGTTCCGTCACTTCGGCGCCCACCATATGCGCGCCCAGCAATTCGCCCGTCTTGGCGTCAAACACCGTTTTCACAAAGCCCTCGGCCTCGCCCAGCGCAATCGCCTTGCCATTGCCAATGAAGGGGAAGCGGCCGACCTTTACCGCATGCCCAGCCTCTTTGGCCTTGGCTTCGGTCAGGCCAACTGAGGCGACTTGCGGGTGGCAATAGGTGCAGCCCGGGATATTCTTGGGGTCCATCGCGTGCGGGTGGACATCTTTATTGCCCAGCGCCTGCGCAATGGCTTCAGCCGCAATGACGCCTTCATGGCTGGCCTTATGCGCCAGCCAGGGTGGCGCAGTAATATCGCCAATTGCCCAGAGGCCCGGCACATTGGTGCGGCACAGTCCATCGGTTTTTACATGGCCGCGTTCGGTCGCCACGCCCAGCGCTTCAAGGCCAATATTTTCGGTATTGGGAACAATCCCAATCGCAACAATGGCATGGCTAAAGGCTGCCTTTTCAACCTTGCCATCCTTGGCCTTGATCTCTGCGGTCACGCCCTTGGCATCGGCTTTCAGGCTGTTGACGCCGGCGCCCGTCAAAATCTTGATGCCCTGTTTGGTCAGCGCCTTTTCAAGAAAGTCTGACACTTCGGCATCTTCGACGGGGACAATCCGGTCCATCATTTCGACGACCGTCACATCCGCGCCCATATCATTATAAAAGCTCGCAAATTCAATGCCGATCGCGCCTGAACCAATGACCAGCAGCTTGGTTGGCATTTCGGCGGGCACCATCGCGTGACGATAGGTCCAGATGCGCTTGCCATCGGCCGGGGCAAAAGGCAGGTCGCGGGCGCGGGCACCCGTGGCCAAGATGATGTGCTTGGCCGTCAGATCTTCGGTCTTACCATCCTTAGTGACCGACAGATTATTGGCACTTACCAACTTGCCATCACCCATATGGACAGTGATTTTGTTCTTTTTCATCAGGTGCGTGACGCCCTGATTGAGCTGCTTGGCCACGCCGCGCGAGCGTTGGACAACCGCATTCAAATCCGCGCTGATCTTTTCGGCTGCAAGGCCATAGGCCCCGGCATGCTGCATATAATGATAAATCTCGGCCGAGCGCAGCAGCGCCTTTGTCGGGATGCAGCCCCAGTTGAGGCAAATGCCGCCCAGATTCTCCCGCTCAACAATTGCGGTTTTCAGCCCCAATTGCGCCGCGCGAATGGCGGCCACATAGCCACCGGGGCCAGAGCCAAGGACAATAAGGTCGTAGCTGTCAGTCACTATCTGCTCCATTACGCACCTCTCCCCTTGAGGGAGAGGGAGGGGCCCATTGCGCAGCAATGGGAGGGTGAGGGGGCGTGAGGGCCTGCCTGATCGTTTCAAGCACCCCGTGCATGTTGTCGCGAATATCCACGTTCCAAAAGCGCAGGACTCTGTATCCTTTGTTCCTCAAAAAGGCGTCGCGGCTCTTGTCATGCGCGCTGCCGGCATGGTGAGACCCGTCTGCCTCGATAATCAACCGGCTGCTTTGGCAGACGAAGTCAGCAATATAAGGCCCTATGGGTTGTTGCCGCCTAAACTTCGCGCCTTCCACTTGGCCATTTCGCAGTGCATTCCAAAGCCGCATTTCTTCATCTGTTACATTTCGCCTGAGGCGCTTCGCTTGGCGAAGAGTGGTCTCGGTATAGCCTGCCACCACGCCCCCTCACCCTCCCACGCCTTTGGCGCGGGCCCCTCCCTCTCCCTCAAGGGGAGAGGGTAAAGGGCAGAGCGGGTTCATGCCACCAACCCCAATGGCTTTTCACACAAGTCGCGGAAGGCCTGCATCAATTGTGCGCCATCAGCCCCATCGATCGCGCGATGGTCAAAGCTGCCCGTGGCGGACATGACAGTTGCAATTTGCAGGCTGTCATCAACCACAAAGGGCCGCTTCTCGCCCGCGCCAATCGCCAAGATCATGCCTTGAGGCGGATTGATGACGGCATCAAATTGCTTGATGCCAAACATCCCCATGTTGGAGAGGCTGGCGGTGCCGCCTTGATATTCATGCGGTTGCAGCTTGCCGTCTTTGGCGCGCGCGGCAAGTTCAGCCATCTCAGTCGAGATTGCGCTGATCGCCTTGCTGTCCGCACCGGTCACAATCGGCGTAATCAACCCATTGGGCACGGAAACAGCAACGCTAATATCAGCCCGCTGATACATGATGAGCTGATCGCCCGCGAAGCTGACATTGCACTTGGGCACGTGCACCAGTGCAAGGCCGAGTGCCTTGATGAGCATATCATTGACGGAAAGCTTGATCCCCCGGCTTTCCAGGCTTGCGTTCAATTCTGCACGCAGCTTCAGCAGGGCATCCAGACGGACATCCACCGTCAGATAAATATGCGGAATGGTCTGCTTGGCTTCGCTCAGGCGGCGCGCAATGGTTTTGCGCATATTGCTGAGTTTTACGGCCTCATGCGGGGTCTGAATATCGCCCAGCTGGATTGGGGCGGCTGTCGCGGCCGGTGCGGCAACGGGTGCTGTTGGTGATCGGCCAGTGCTCGCCGCTTCCACATCGGCCTTTACAATGCGACCATTGGGGCCACTGCCCGACAACCCAGCCAGTTCAACGCCGGTTTGCGCGGCAATGCGTTTCGCCAAGGGTGAGGCAATGATGCGATCTTGATTTGATCGTGCGGCAGGGGTGGGCGCAACTGCGGCGGGCGGAATTGGGGCTGGCGCAGGTGCAGCCGCAGCGGGGGCAGGGGCCGGTGCCGCCGGCGGAGAGGCTGGCGCTGCCGCTTTCGGGGCTGCTGCCGCGTCATCTTCGCTCACAATCATTGCGATGACAGTGCCAACCTTCACCCCATCCGTGCCAGCGGGGATCAAAATCTGGCTAATCGTGCCTTCATCCACGGCCTCGAACTCCATCGTGGCCTTGTCCGTTTCAATCTCGGCCAGGATATCGCCAGAGCTGACTGTGTCGCCCTCTTTCACCAGCCATTTGGCAAGTGTGCCCTCTTCCATAGTGGGCGAAAGTGCGGGCATTTTCAGTTCAATGGACATGAAATTTCTTACCTCTGGGAAGGTCTGATCTTATGGATCGCCTTTCCCTAGCGTCACATGGCAGCTTGCGCCAGCCTCTCGATTGGCGCAACGTGCAGGCATACGTTTCCAATAAAGGGGAGGCCCCGCCATGCGCACCTATCTCGCCGTGGTAGATGGCACCGAAGAGGCAGAAATCGCAGTCCGTTTTGCGGCACGTCGCGCTGCAAAGACGGGCGGTGCGCTTGAGATTTTGGCGATTATTGAGCCACAGGAATTTGTTGCTTTTGGCTCTATTCAGGCGACCATTGAGGCCGAAGCGGCAGAGCGCGCTCAAGAAGTGGCCGATCGCGCTCTCGACATGCTGGGGGAAGAACGCGGTGTTTTGCCGCGCATCATTGTAAAGCAAGGAGAGGCCATCGCCGCGGTCCAGCAGGCCTTGGCCGAGAATCCGGAAATAGGGGCCTTGGTGCTTGGCGCGGCGAAAAGTGGGGCACCCGGCCCCTTAATTGCCCATTTTGCCGGTGCCGCAATGGCGCACCTGCCCTGCCCGTTGATGATCATTCCCGGCACATTATCCCGCGAGGCGCTGGATAGGCTCAGTTGAGCCCCCTCCCTTAGCGATAAACAATATGGCACACGCACTGCGGCTTTTTCGCCACGCGGCGTTTGGCAGGGGCGGCCCGGCGCACCACCCGTGGGGCCTCTTCAACACTATATTCGGTAATTGTTTCGGTGGTTGTCATCGTCATGGGGGCATTTTGCACCACCACATTCGCTGAGGCAGAATTGGTGATGTTTGACCAACCATCCCCATATCCCGGACGGTCTTGGCGATAGCGACGCGGCGGTGGTGCGGGGGGATAATCCTCCACATACACAGGCTCAGGCGCATAGGCGCGGCTATAGGGGGCGTAAACTGGGGCGGGTGGCGGCGGCGCCATGGGAACCCAGCGGCCTTCCCAATGCCCTTCCCAATATCCTTGCGCAGGGTGATCAACAGGCCGCCTATCGGCTGGTCTGGGCGGCGGTGCAGATGGGCGCGGGCGTTCTACACGGCGCGGTTCATAGGCGTCTGGCGACCAATTTGACTGCGCCATGGCCGCATGGGCGCCCATCATCAGCACCGCCCCGAGCAGCCCAAACCCCAATCGCATACGCAACTCCACTTGCCCAAGCGCGGCAGATAGGTATCGCCGCACGTCCTATTTCTATCAGGCAGCAGACCTGTTTTCGAGGCAAAGATGGCGCGTCGTCTGTCTCGATTCTGGACGCGGCTGTGTCAGGTCAGCCCAGCAATCGCGGGGTGATGTGGGCGCAGAGCGCTTCCAGCCCAGCTTGGTCTTCGGCGTCAAAGCGGGCGGGCTTGGGGCTGTCTAAATCCAACACACCCAAAAGCTGGCCTGCATGAATCAGCGGGATCACAATTTCCGACGCGGACGCCGCATCGCACGCAATATGCCCGGGAAAGGCGTGAACATCGGTCACCAATTGCGTCGCACGGCTCTGCGCTGCAGCGCCACACACCCCCCGGCCCAGAGGAATGCGGATACAGGCGGCCTTGCCCTGAAATGGGCCCAACACCAATTCCTCATCCACCATGCGGTAAAAACCGGCCCAATTGAGATCAGGCACAAATTCCCAAATCAGCGCCGCAACATTCGCCATATTGGCAATAGCATCGTGCTCGCCAGAGGTTACGGCATCGGCTGCCGCCAAAAGATCAGCATAAAGTGCGGGTTTGCTGCTGTGGGTGATGTCAAAGCTGAACATCAATCGATCCTTATCTTTCCCCGGCCTTTTTTCACATCACTGCGCAGGGACTTGCCCGTCAGCCGCTTTTCCTTCGCCGACCGAGTCGGTTTGGTCTTAACGCGTTTGGCAGGCAGTTGATGCGCGCGCCCAACCAGTTCGGCCAGCCGGTCGCGGGCATCGGCGCGATTGGCCTCTTGCGTGCGAAAGCTGCGGGCTGTGATGATGATTTCACCCTCATTTGTCCAGCGGCTGCCCGCGAGCTGCTTTAACCGAGCATAAACGGCTGGCAGCAGGCGCAGCGCAAAAACATCCATTCGGATTTGCACCGCGGTGGCCACTTTATTGACATTCTGCCCGCCCGGCCCCGTTGCAGCGAGGAATTTTTCCTCCAGCGCGTGTTCAGGAACGGGCGGCCAATCAGCCATGATCGGCGCGGGCCGCCGCAAAGCCAGCGGCCTCAAATGGGGCAGGAAGAAGCGCCTCGGCCTCAATGGCCGGCTTTGCGCCACGCGGCAGCCGAAGCGCGCTAGCGTGCAGCAGCATGGGGCCATTGCCTGTGCCGTAAATCGGGTCGCCAGCAATTGGCAGGCCAAGGCCAGTGGCTGCATGGACACGCAATTGGTGTGTCCGCCCCGTTTTGGGCCGAAAGCGGACAAGCGCCCGGCCATTGGCAGTGTCTAACACCTCCCAATGCGTGACGGCGGGCTTGCCCTTGGGGTCTGCCACCATGCGCCAGCCGGTTTCGGCTGTACTGGTTTTTCCCAACGCCATATCAATTGTACCGCTGGTCTCGGCGGGAATACCCTCCAGCACGGCAAGATAGGTTTTTTCAACCTCGCCAGCCTCAAAAGCAGCCGCAAAGCGTTTATGCGCCTTTGGGTTGCGCGCCAATAACAGGCAGCCAGATGTATCGCGGTCAAGCCGATGAACGGGCAGTGGCCAGCGTTGAAAGCCAAAGGTTAGGCTGCCAAGATAATTTTCCACGCTCAGCGTTCCATCGCGCGGGGCATCAACAGGCAGCCCAGCAGGCTTATCGATGACGAGGGCCTCGCCATCGAGAAAAAGAACACGATCACTTAAAAGCATAGGCGCGCCTTGCCACGCGCCACGGGCTGCGTCCAGCGCTGAGCGCGTTACTTTGACTTATCGCGATTGCGCGTGGCGTAGATCAGCGCCCCAAGAATGGCCGCCGAGCCAATGCCAATGCCAGCTGCGGCCTTCCAATTAATTGGCTTTTTGCTGGTTTCTGCCGCGGCCTCAGCGCGCGCGCGGGCCCGCTTTACAGCGCGCACCGTTTCATTGTCTTCAGGCTTTTCAGTCGTATCGGACATCCGCTCATCCGCCATTGCATCAGGTGACCTGTATGTGAGTCAGCCAAGGCGCATCGTCAATGGCAAATTCGATAAACGGTGTATCGCATCGACCCAGTGGCCGGCAGGCGCAGACCTGCCGGCCCAATGGCTTACGCCTTTGGATTATACCAAATGGGCGATGTATAGGCGCGTTCCTGATCCTTTAGGCGCGTGTCCTTGGGCAGTTTCGCGCCATAACGCAGGGCATCAAAAACAGGCCAACGTGGCGTTGGGATTTCCAGCACGCGCAGATAATAAAAGGCCCGAACCTTGGGATCAAATTCAGGGTCGCTCCACACCGTCCGCAGTTCTGGCGCGCCAATTGTGTTTTTGTAACTGGCCGTCTTCAAATCCACAGTGTCACCCACGGGCGCCAAGCGGCCATTGGCAATTTTGCGCTTGGCTGGATCACTCCACACCACATCAAAGACTTTTTCATGCAGCTTGCCGCCCGCATCCACCCAGCCTTTGACCATTTGGACGCGGTCCAAATTGGCGCCCATTGGGTCTTTCAAGGCGGAAATCAGGAAGCGAGGTGTTCCCTTGCCGGGCTTTAAATCGCTGCCCATGGGCACGCCGCGCGTATAGCCGGCCTTGACCCAATTGGCTTTCCAATCCGCGTCGTTAAAGTCCCAGCCGCCAAAGACACGCACCTTCATGCGTGGGCCTGTGGTGGCATAGACTTCGCGCTTCATCATGGCGTCAAAAATGGCACCACGCGTATTGGCCCGCGCCCAAACGGCGGCATAGCCCCCGGCCAGATATTGCCAGCCAATGCGGCCTGTGCGCAGGCCGAGGCTCTGCGGGTCAGAGGCGCGTTGGGCATTGGGTTCATTGCCAGAATGTTTGCCAAAGAAGTTATCTTCATCACCCGTGGCCAAACCCGTATGGCTGTCCGTTGAGCCAATCATGCCCAGCTTATAAGGGTTTACGCCCGTCTTTTGTTCAATCAGCAAGCCACGCTTCAGCGCCTCGCGCACATAATCGCCGGCCAACATTTCAGGCTTTTTTGCGGTTTCCAGCGTCAGATTGCCCAAATCCCAACCGGCATCGCCATAATTGGCAAATTCATCATTGGGCGACAGGAAGGGATGGCTTTCGCTGTCGCCCTTGATCTGCGTTGCTTCCACCAAAGGCTCACGCGCGCTGCGGCGGCGGGCATAGGCGGCTGTCATCGGCCCGCCATCCGGCCCAGTCAGCTGGAACATTAGGCCATTGGACATATTGCTATTGTGCGGAATGGCGAGGATTTTGCCGCCCGTCTTCTTTTCATAGGCGTCCATATAATCCCATAGCTGATCAGGCGTTGTGCCAATCAGTGAGGAGAAAGGCAGAACCTTATCAGCCTTATCCTTGCCATCGCGCATAATGACCACGCGGTGCAAATTATCGCCCTTGCGCATCAGCGTATATTCAAAGCCCATAAAGGCCGTAAACTTGCCCGGATAATTATAGCGCTCCACAACAGATGTGTGGTCCGTCCAGACATCGCGGGTGCGCTTTTCCATCGATTTGGGATCAAGCATATCGGCAGGCAGTGTCCGCTTTGAAAAGCGATCAATCAGCTCCATGGCCACTTGCTGCGATTCCTTGGGGCCTTTTTGCAGCTCATCATGCCAGCGCCGCAAAATGGGATCCGTCAACAGCAGGCGGGGCGCATCATGAATCTGCTTCAGCGCGGCTAGGCCGTCAGAGTGATCGGCAATCACAAGAAAATCGAGCGGGCGAGCCAGCTTTGCCTTAATCCCCGTGGTTGAGGTGACTTCTTCCCCCTGGGCAAAGCGCAACGCCTCTTCCGGGCCAAGCCGCACCCCCAGCCCAAAGGCGTCGGATGAGTTAGACGTGTGTAGGTGCGTATCCCCGAAATAGACTTGCTCGGGATATTCCGTTTCTTTGACATCGGCTTCTGATGTCTTGCCCGAAACCAGGTCTTTTACTGGTCCGCAAGCAGCCAGTGCCAAGCCAAGCGCCAATACCGGGGCCACACTGCCCAGCCAATTGCGTGCGCGCATCCTCTTAATCCCCTCGTCCTTCTCGCACTTAGTCAAACAGTTTCGCGGACAGTTTGCAAGGGGCAGCATAACTGCCTAAGCGATGCGGCATGAGCAAATTTGATGCAGTCATCTGGGATTTCGGCGGTGTCGTAACGTCATCGCCCTTTGAGGCCTTCAACCGATTTGAGCGCGATCGGGGCCTGCCCATCGACATTATCCGCCAGATTAACGCAGCCGACCCAGATTCGAATGCCTGGGCGCTGTTTGAGCGGGCCGAAATTACAGCCGCAGAATTTGATGCTCGTTTTGCCGAAGAGGCATCACGGCTGGGCCATGCTATTCGCGGGCATGAGGTGCTGGCGCTTTTGTCTGGCGATATCCGGCCCCGCATGGTCGCCGCCTTGGATGTCATTAAGGCCGCCGGTCATAAAATTGGGTGCATCACCAATAATGTGCCTGCGGGCCATGGTGCTGGTATGTCAACCACGCAAGATAAAGCTGAGATTGTACGTGCCATTATGGCGCGCTTTGACCATGTGATTGAAAGCTCAAAAGCGGGCGTCCGCAAACCCGATCCGCGCATTTACCAAATGATGTGCACCGCGCTGTCAGTTGATCCGGCACGCTGCATTTATTTGGATGATTTGGGCATCAACTGCAAACCTGCCGCCGCCCTGGGCATGACCGCCATTAAGGTTGTGGGCGAAGATCAGGCGTTGGCAGATCTTTCGGCGTTGACCGGCCTTTCGCTCTAGACCAGATCGCCCCTATCATGTCCCAGCTTGAGGCCCTTGCCGCGCTGTTCGGCCTTGCCAACATCGCGCTGATCATTCGGCGTAGCGTCTGGAATTTTCCAGTCGCCTTGGTCATGGTCTCGCTATCGGGCGTCGTGCTGTGGGAGGCGCGGCTTTATTCTGATGCCCTGCTTCAGATTTTCTTCTTCATCGTCAATATCATTGGCTGGGTGCTTTGGGCCCGTAATCAGGGCGTGGCAGGCGAAATCATGGTCGATCGATTGGGCCTGACCGGGCAACTGACTTGGACGGCCAGCGCCTTAGCCGCCATTTGGGGGTGGGGGTGGTTTATGGCCAGCCACACACAGGCCAGCTTTCCCTATTGGGATGCCAGCGTTGCGGTGCTGAGCGTTTGTGCGCAACTCCTGATGACGCGGCGCTATATTGATAATTGGCATTGGTGGATTGTGATTAATATCCTGTCCATCGGCCTATATGCGGCCAAGGGGCTGTATTGGTTCACCGGCCTGTACAGTATTTTCTTGGGCATGGCGGTGCTGGGCCTTGTGGAATGGCGCCGGGCCGAAGCCCGCCAAAAAGGGGCCGTCTAATGCCCGTGCGGATCATTTGCCTTCACGGCCCGGAAAGCACGGGAAAATCAACGCTTGGGCTGGCGCTTGCCCAGCATTTCGGGGCAGAGCTTGTCTCGGAATATGGTCGGGATTGGTGCGCGGAACATGGCGCTGAAACCAGCATGGCTGATCTTGTGGCCATTGCCGAAACGCATGGCGCGTTGATTGAGGCGGCACGGGCACGGGCCATTGCCGCCGGGCAAAGCTGGCTGATCCTCGATACCGACCCCGTGATGACGGCAGTCTGGGCGCAAATGCTCTATGGCAGCCAAGACGCTGCTTTGGCCGCACGCGGCCCCGTGGCAGACCTATATTTGGTTCCCGATATTGATTTGCCTTGGGTGGCCGATGGCCTGCGCTATCTGGGCGCGCCAGAGGAACGTGCCCGGTTTATGGCGCTATCTGTCGCAGAACTTGAGGCGCGGGACCTGCTCTATGCGCTGATCCGCGGCGAAGGCCCGGCGCGATTGGCCTCAGCGCTGGAGGCGATTCAAAAGACTTTTTTGTAAATCACTGATTAAAAATAGATTAATTATATGTGAATCAGTGAATAATATGTGCATATATGATGCGGTTTGGTGTTTAAGGGCCGTGTCGTGTGCGTTTAGGGTGGGACGAGATAAAGAGGCGCGCCCGCGCCTTTAGTGAGCGTTGGCAAAACGCGCATTATGAAAAGGGCGAAACCCAAAGCTTTTACAATGAATTTTTCGCTATTTTTGGGGTCGATCGCAAGGCCGTTGCCATTTACGAACAGCGTGTTCAGGGGCTGAGCGTCAATCGCCGGGGCTATATTGATTTGTTTTGGCCCGGCACGCTGATTGTTGAACAGAAAAGCGCCGGAAAAGACTTATACGCCGCCTTTCAGCAAGCTGCCGATTATTTTGATTGGCTGAGCGAGCAGCAGCGCCCCCGCTATATATTGACCTGTGATTTCCAACGCTGGCGGTTGGTGGACCTAGAAGATAATGGTCGAGAGCTGACCTTCACTCTTTCAGACTTACACAAACATATTGAAGCCTTTGCTTTCATTCTTGGGCGTCGGCGGACATTTGCAAGCCAAGCGCAAGTCACAATCAAAGCCGCTGAACTTATGGGCAAGCTGCACGATGCGTTGGAAGAAGAAGGCTATACCGGGCATGATCTGGAACAATTGCTTGTCCGCATCCTCTTTTGCCTGTTTGCCGATGATACGGGGATTTTTGAGCCGAAAGATATTTTCCTCCAACTGATTGAAACGGATACGAAAGAAGACGGGTCAGACACAGGCCCCGTGCTGATCCAGCTTTTTGATGTTCTCAATACGGATTACGAGAAACGGCAGACGAGCCTAAGGGGGGAATTGCGCCAATTCCCCTATATCAATGGCGCATTGTTTGCCGGGCATATTCGTATGCCCAATTTCACGCGCAAAATGCGGGACTTGCTGTTGGATGCGGCACGGCATGATTGGTCGGGCGTGTCGCCCGCTATTTTTGGTTCGCTCTTTCAATCAGTCATGAATGCCAAAGAACGCCGGGCGAAGGGCGCACATTACACGACCGAGGCCAATATTTTGAAGGTCATTGGCCCCTTGTTTCTGGATGATTTGCAGGCAGAGCTGAACGCGATTCTCGCTATGAAAGGCTCGATTGACAGAAATCTCGACCAATTTCTTCACAAGCTCGGCAACCTAAAATTTCTCGATCCCGCCTGTGGGTGCGGTAACTTTCTGGTTATCGCTTACCGTGAACTGCGGCGGTTGGAGTTGGCTGCTTTGGAAGCGCGCTGGCCAAAGACACTTGTCGGCACTGGAGATATGCGGCGGCAAGGTGAGCTGACGATGGATGCCTTATCCCGCGTGAATGTAAATCAGTTTTTCGGCATTGAGCTGGAAGAGTTTCCAGCACGCATTGCGGAAGTGGCGATGTGGATGATGGACCATATTGCAAATAACGAATTGAGCGAGAGCTTTTCTATTAACTATGCGCGCATCCCAATTAGCCAGACCGCGCATATTTTGCAGGACGATGCGTTGGAAACGGATTGGTCAGCCGTGCTTCCCCCCGCCAAATGCCATTATATCATGGGCAACCCGCCTTTTATCGGCGCAAAATTCCAGACAGACCCGCAGCGCCAGCACGTGCGCGCCATTGCCCGGCTGGGCGGCACTGGGGGCACGCTGGATTATGTGGCAGCATGGTTTTTAAAGGCAGGGGGCTATGTTCAGGACAATCGTCGGGTGCGCATTGCCTTTGTGGCGACCAATTCGATTACCCAAGGGGAGCAGGTGGCCCAGCTCTGGCCGATCCTTTATGATCGCTTTGGCTTGGAAATTGCCTTCGCTCACCGCACGTTCAGCTGGGGTAGCGAGGCACGCGGCAAGGCCCATGTCCATGTTGTGATTATCGGGCTGGACCATCGCGATGTAGAGCGACCGGAAAAGCGGCTGTTCAGCTATCCCGATATCAAAGGAGACCCCGTGGAAACCCGCCATGCCGGGCTGACGGCCTATTTGTTTGATGCAAAAGGCGTGGCGAACCGACATCTGGTGGTGAAGGAGGAATCCAGGCCGATTGATGGGGCGCCTAAGCTGATAACAGGTGCCCAACCCATTGACGGTGATCACTTAAAGTTTGATGCAGCTGAGCGAGCACAATTTCTTGCGGTCGAACCGGAAGCCGCCCGTTTTCTCAGACCCTATATCGGTGCGCGAGAGTTTATCCGCGGAGAGGTCAAATGGATTTTATATCTTACGAATATCGCTCCGGATGAACTGAGGCGCTTACCTGAGACAATGAAACGTCTCGCTGCGGTTCGTAAGTTTAGAGCGGCGAGTTCTCGGACGGCATCAAACCAAATTGCGGACTACCCCACGCAGTTCGGAATATCGGTTGTGCCCGACCGCCCCTTCCTGGTTCTTCCTCAAGTCAGTTCAGAGCGACGAGACTATGCACCATTTGGCTGGCTTGAGCCGCCCGTCATCCCGAGCGAGAAGTTGCGGCTCATCTATGATGCAAGCCTTTGGGATTTTGGGGTTCTCACGAGTGTCATGCACATGGCGTGGATGAAAGCCATTACTGGCAGGATGAAATCCGACTTTATGTATTCCGTGGGTGTCGTCTACAACACCTTCCCTTGGCCCGACGCCTCCGCCGCCCAGACGGAAAAAATCGAGGCGCTGGCACAGGCAATTTTGGATGCGCGGGCGCGCTATCCCACCTCTAGCCTTGCTGACCTTTATGACCCCGATACCATGCCGGCTGATTTGCGCCGTGCCCATGCCGCGCTCGACCTTGCGGTGGACCGGCTTTATCGGCCCGCGCCCTTTGCCTCAGACCGGGATCGGGTTGAGCATCTGTTTGGCCGCTATGAGGCGTTGATTAACCCCTTAGAGCGGCTGGGCGTGGCGCGGAACCGGCGTGTGGCGCGCAAAACCGAATTGGCCAGCAAAAACCCGTAAAAACAATGGGGCAGTAAAAAAAGGGCCGGGCAAGGCCCGACCCCTTTAGGTGCGCAGGCCCGGGGAATACGCTCTACTCGCAGCACCGAACATCCGGGCGACTGCGCTTTTTGGTGCTGCCTTGGAAACATCATTCATTTTGGCAGCAAAGTCCATACCAAAATGAAGGTAAATTGATAATTGTTCCGTTTATGGACAAAGCCTAGCGCATGGGGCCATGATGTTCTGGGGCCATTGGGGTGCCCATGGCGCGCAGTGCATTGTCGTAAGGAGTCGACCAAATGTCTGAAGGAAAAGGGTTTTCATGGGTGCCAGACCCCGCCTCGGGCATTCGCCAACGCTTTGTCGCGGCCAATGGCATAGACTTTGAACTGGCCGAGGCAGGGCCGCCCACCTCCAAAAAACTGGTCATCTGCCTTCACGGCTTTCCAGAATTAAACTTTAGCTGGCGATTCCAAATGCCTATGTTGGCAGCGCAGGGCTGGCGCGTCTGGGCGCCCAATTTGCGCGGCTATGGCCAGACCTCGCGGCCAGAGGCTGTGCGGGCCTATGGCATGGACCATCTGACAGCCGATATTGGCGCCTTAATTGAGGCCGCAGCGGCGGAGGCCCCCGTCGACGAGGTGATGATCCTCGCGCATGATTGGGGGGCTATTATTGGCTGGGCCTTTGCCATTTTGAATGAGAAGGCGGCCGCGCCTTATCCGCTAACCCGGCTGGTGATTATGAATGTGCCGCACCCCAAGGTCATGCAGCGTGAGCTGCGCCGGTGGGACCAGCTCAAGAAAAGCTGGTATGTGTTTTTCTTCCAACTGCCGGGCCTGCCCGAACGCTATATGGCTGCCAATGATGCGGCGGGCGTGCGCCGGGCCTTTTACGGCATGGCTGTCGACAAAAGCCGTTTTGGCAAAGACGTGCTGGATGTTTATGCCGCCGCGGCGCAAGCGCCGGGGGCTATGACCGCCATGGTCAATTATTATCGCGCGCTGATGCGCCATCGCGATGCCATTGATTTGGGCGATGCGCGGATCACCATCCCCACACTGATGGTGTGGGGAGAAGAAGACGCCGCCCTTGGCCTGGGCTGTACCGTTGGTACAGAGCACTGGGTGCCGCAGTTGCACCTCCACCGCTTGCCCAAGGTTTCCCACTGGGTGCAGCAAGAGGCGCCGGACAAGGTGAATGCGATTTTGGCGGATTGGCTGGACCGCGCCTAAAGCCCCTTTGCCCTTTGGCGCTGGCGCTGCTAGGGCGCGGCCATGTCCACGCCTTTAGACCTTATCCGCAATTTTTCGATCATTGCCCATATTGACCATGGCAAGTCCACGCTGGCCGACCGGCTGATCCAGCGCACGGGCGGCCTCAGCGAGCGCGAGATGACCGCGCAAGTGCTGGACAATATGGATATTGAAAAGGAACGCGGCATTACCATCAAGGCGCAGACGGTGCGTCTGGATTACACCGCGAAGGACGGCAAAACCTATCGGCTCAATTTGATGGACACGCCGGGCCATGTCGATTTCGCGTATGAAGTCTCGCGCAGCCTGGCCGCGTGTGAAGGCGCTTTGCTGGTTGTCGATGCCGCCCAAGGTGTTGAGGCGCAGACGCTGGCGAACGTCTATCAATCCATTGAGCATGATCACGAGATTGTGCCAGTCATCAATAAAATTGATTTGCCTGCCGCTGAGGTAGAGCAGGTGAAGGCCGAGATTGAAGAGATTATCGGCCTGCCGGCTGACGACGCGGTGCTGACCAGCGCGAAATCTGGCATTGGCATTGATGATGTGCTGGAAGCCATTGTCACCCGCATCCCGCCGCCCAAGGGCGATGCCAACGCCCCGCTCAAGGCAATGCTGGTGGATAGTTGGTACGACCCCTATCTGGGTGTCGTCATTCTGGTGCGCATCATTGATGGCGTGTTGAAAAAGGGCCAGCAGATTAAGTTCATGCAGGCGGGCACCACCCATTTGGTGGATCGCGTCGGCTGTATGCGGCCCAAGATTGAAAATCTGCCTGATCTTGGCCCCGGCGAAGTCGGCTTTATCACCGCCCAGATTAAGGACGTTAGCCAAGCGCGCGTCGGCGATACCATCACCGATGCCAAGCGCCCCGCTGATGCGCCCCTTGCGGGCTTTAAAGAGGTGCAGCCTGTGGTGTTCTGCGGCCTCTTCCCAACCGATGCTGCCGATTTTGAAAAGCTGCGCGATTCCATTTCCAAGCTGCGCCTGAACGATGCGAGCTTTAGCTTTGAAATGGAAACCTCGGCCGCGCTTGGCTTTGGCTTCCGCTGCGGATTCTTGGGCCTGCTTCATCTGGAAATTATTCAGGAACGGTTGAGCCGCGAATATGATCTCGATCTGATCACAACCGCGCCCAGCGTCGTCTATCGCGTCCATATGACCGATGGCGAGGTGCGCGAATTGCACAACCCGGCCGATATGCCCGATCCAGTCAAAATCGCTGAGATGGAAGAGCCGTGGATTGAAGCGACGATTTACGTGCCGGATGAGCATTTGGGCTCGATCCTCAAGCTCTGTCAGGACCGGCGCGGCATTCAAAAGAACCTGACCTATGTCGGCGGGCGGGCGCAGATCACCTATGAACTGCCGCTCAACGAAGTTGTGTTTGATTTTTATGACCGGCTGAAGAGCATCTCGCGCGGCTATGCC
>RFZB01000241.1 GCA_009920915.1 Sphingomonadaceae bacterium
CGTATGCATCGATGACGGGGCCGCCGCTCGATCCTCGGGCGAAATCCGCCGTGATTTGCATGAAAACTGCGCCGTTGCGCTCCAGCTCGTGCAACCGGGCGTAGCGGGCGATGATGCCTTCGGAGAGGCAGCCGAAGGAGTTCGCCGGGTGGCTGTAGCAGCGGATGGGCGAGCCGGCCGGGGCGTCGTCGCGCAAGGGGAGGAAGGCGAGGTCCTTCGCATCGGTCCGCAGCAGCGCGACATCGTGGGCTTTGTCCGCGGCCAGGACTTCGAGCACCGGGAAGAAGCGTCCGTCGGCGGTCATCACGCCCATCGCTTCGGCGGTGGGGTTGGCGGCGACGTGATGATTCGTCGCGATCACGCCGTCGGCGGTCAAGGCGAAGCCCGAAGCCAGCGTATGATGCCACTTCGTGCACTTATCGCACTTATAGGCCGTGCCCACGAGCACCGCGGCGGCGGCGCTGCGTCGGTAGATCTCCGGACCATCCAACGGGATGGCGCCTTCGGTATTGCTGAGGGTGAGCCGGACCGCGTCGGTGCGAGCGCGTTTGCATTGCTCCAGCCTCGTGTCGCGACGGACGTGGTCGCCGCCTTTCTCCGCGAGGGCGACGGCCGAGCGCTCGAGCTTGCGGAACAGCTGACGATCGTCGGCCGGGCTGTCGACGGAAGCGCCGGGGATCGACGCGGCGCCGAAGAAGCAGGCCGCGAGCAGCGTGGGGAACAGCATGCGGGCATTGAAGCGAAGGCATGGGCGGAGACGAGATAATCGAGCGTATCCGCGGAGAACATACAGACGCATGGAAGGCGCGTGTGACGGCGGCGTGACGGACGTGCGGGGCTTGGCTGTCGTGCGCGGACGGCATGAACGGGGCAGGGGAGCGGGGCGATCATCGGGGGCCTGGCCTGGAGAGAAAGGGGGTCTCCGGCAGCCTGAGGGGGTCAGAAAGGGGGTCCGAAGGATGCGTCTGATGGTTAAAAAACTGTAAAAAATAGGCAATCTCATCATAACTCATTGAACATCAACATAGTCACGGATGCATGCCTCGTGTGAAAAAATACAAAAATCGGCTTGAATGACGCGGCCGGATTCTCCACTCTTCAACTTCCCTTCTCTGACAGAAGGCTGTTCCTTGGATGTTTCGGTGATCAAGCAAAGCTCTGCGCATCAAAATGCAGAAACTTGAAAAAAGACGTTGACCTAAACCTCTACGCCTTCACCGTCCGCCCTCCCTCCCCTCAACAGGAGGCCACTTTCGGTTCTTTGAGAGTTCATTTTTTGTGCGACAATACGGCCTATCGTATTAGTCAAACCTTACACCTGGTGAACCCGGCGATAACTGATCGCGGGTTCTACCAAAATTAGAAAACGCGAATACATTTATCACCGGCGTATTCACTAGGAACTGAGATAATAAAAAATAGTTCGGATCCCAGGATCCGAACCTTCAAACGCCTGCTTCGGCAGGATTTTTGGAGAGTTTGATCCTGGCTCAGA
>RFZB01000242.1 GCA_009920915.1 Sphingomonadaceae bacterium
AAGATAATGACGCCATTTGGCAAGCATGAGAAAGACATCCCTGACGCGCTGCGCTGGGCCGCAAACAATCTGCCCGGCAAAGAGCAGGAAATCTCCACTCTTGTTGCCAATGCCATGCGCGGCGCCAGCGAGCCCGCTGAGTGGCGCGCAATGGCCAAGGATGTGCGAGGCGTTGGCCCAAGCAAGGCAGGCTTCCTTGCCTCTCTGATGGGGCGTGGTGACCAGCCCACGTTGGATGCCCGGCAGATTATAGAGCATACCGGCAGGCCAACATCTGAGGCCCAGGCATATCTGCGGCGCAAGGGCGGTGAAGGCGCGACCGAAGCCGTTGAGCGACTTTCTGCCCGGCAGCAAGCCATGGACCTGCAATTGCCAGAAGAATTGAAGCCGTATTATCAGCACCTCGCCCACCATGCTGTGTGGGATAAGGCTGCCAATGAAGTGACAACGCATGAAGATGTGATGAACGCCATGCGTGGCGCGGCGCATGGCGGCGAAATTGATGAGGCGTCAATTCTTTCTCATCCGGTTGTGCATGCGCTGCGACTGGCTGGGCTGCCCAAGCTGGGTGATTTGCGGCGCGCTGATGGTGGCGGTATTGATGATCCCACGGTGCAGAAGGCTTTGCGGCTTACCGCAAAAAACCGGCCTATGGTTGCCTTGGCCGACCTCTTTCAAAGGCAACTGCGGGGACGCCCGCCCTCCTAGGAGATCAAGTGCTATGAGTGAAACCAGCGCAAAGTCCATCAGGGCGGCCCGCGAAGCCAAGGCAAAGCGCCTTGGTTCTGCCGGTGATCCCAAGCAGAAGGTGGATGCTTCCACCTGGACGCCGCCTGAGATGATGAACACTGAAGCCAAGACCGGGCTGCGGCCCGTGTCCCGGCGCGCCTTCAAGCGTGGCGGCAAGGTCGGTATGCAAGCTGAAGGCTCCTGCGGCCCGACCCGTGCTGACCGCAAGCCGCGCAAGAGCGGCGGTGAGGCAAAATCTTGGGTCGCTGAAAAGATCAACCGCAATGTAAAGGAAGCCAACGCTGAGCTTGGCAAACCTCATGTTGGTGGCATGAAGAAGGGTGGCCGGGCGAAGCGCATGGACGGTGGCCTGCTTGGCCGTGATGTTCCGACCAGCGGCATCAGCACAGCCTCTCAAATGCGCGCAGCCGAGCTTGCTGATCGCTTGGCCAAGGGGCAGATGAAGCGCGAAACCCCGCCGCCGCCGCCCCCGTCTGAGCGTGAAGCGCCGCTTGATAACCGTTCAACGCGAGAGCTTATGGATGCCATTCAGCAGGGCAAGAAGCACGGTGGCCGCACTAAGAAGATGGATGGCGGCATGTCCGGTGATCCGCGCCAAGGCGCCGCTGCGATGATGCAGAAGGCCGCTGCCATGGGCAACGTGCCTACCGACCGCATGGGCTTCAGCCGCCTTCAGAAAGGCCGTCTGGCTACCATGGCTGGGCTAAAGAAGGGTGGTAAG
>RFZB01000243.1 GCA_009920915.1 Sphingomonadaceae bacterium
GGTATGTGTATGAAATAAAGTTTGGCTTACGTGATAAATGTTCTGCAATCTTTAGAAAGCATTCACCAATGTAATCTGGTATCTTTGGTTCTTGTGTGCTGTTTTTCTTTGCTTGCTCACATTCATCACGATATTTGATGAGTGCTGCAAGAAAGTCAGCATTGTTTACATAATGGTTGTTTGTGCTCATACGTTACCGTGTTTGTTATTTTTGAGATACTGATAACCTTTGATTAGTTCTTCAACACCATTATCTAGTGTATAATATGGCGCCCAACCAGTTGCTTCTAACTTCTCATTTGATACAATGTAGTTTCTCTGATCTGGATCTTTCTTGATGTCACCTTCCACAATCGTAAAGTTTGGTATTTGTTTCTTGATAATCTCACATAGTTCCAACTTAGATACATTTGCAGATGACAAGCCTACATTATAGATGTTGCTTTTCATATCTTCAAATTGATAAATTGCATGTAAGAATGCTTCACATATATCACGTACATGAATGTAATTACGTTTGAAATGACCTTCAAAGATAACAACATAGCCATCATTGACAGCACGGTATGTCAAATCATTTACTAACAAGTCAGTACGCATACGTGGTGACATACCAAACACAGTTGCTAGTCTATAACTGATAGAGTTCTCACGTTCCATCAATCTTTCTTCAACTGCTACTTTATCAATTGCATACTTAGAGATCGGACGCAGTGGTGATTCCTCTGTACAGAAGTTGTTTTCATCACCAGTGCCATATGCTGAGTTGGTAGTTGGCATAATGATACGTTGATCATTAGATACAGCATTCAGCATCCAGAACATCGCATCTTTATTTGTTGTATCAGCACCAACGACATCTTTATTACACAGTGGTGCACCAACCAATGCAGCAAGAGGAATGATTATATCTGCTTCTTTGAGTAGAGGTGCCATGTGTGCTGGATTACGAATGTCACCATTCACAATCTTTAGATTTCTATTGTCACACAAATGATTTAGACTTGTCTGTCCAAACATGAAGTTATCAATCACAGTGACAATACAGTTCATCTGTAAAAGATATTCAACTAAGATACTACCAATGTAACCAGCACCACCAGTTACTAATACACGCCATTGTCCCATAATTACACCCTATTCAATACGCTAGTTATTTCATCAATTGCCATCTTACTCAAAGTTGGATAATTTCCAATATAGAATGAGTAGAAGTGCATGTGTTCTGTGTTAGGAAAATCTAAGTAATGATCACCATATACACCAGTCAGATATGGCTGACGCAACTGATTACCACCACCAGCAGAACCACGACGATACTCTATCTCATTATCACGCATTTTGTGCATGAGTCTTTGTGCAAAATCTTTGTTAGCATATTCTGGCTGTAGCACAATGTTGAATGCATAGTTACTGCAACCATCATAATTGAAATCTACTTTATATTTTGTTCCATCCAATTTATTCATG
>RFZB01000244.1 GCA_009920915.1 Sphingomonadaceae bacterium
CTTACTGGGCGGAGGCGTCGGTGGCCTTCTGCTTGCGGCGGCGGCGGAGGGCGGCGGCGGCGAGGGCCAAGGCGCCGATCGCGAGGCCGTAGGTGGAGGGCTCGGGGATCGCGGTGAGGACGATCGCGCCGGCGTTGGTGTCGTTCGAGATCGTGAACCAGTCGGCGCGGGCGACGTTGCCGTGCTCGTCCTTGAAGCCGGAGTAATCGATGGTGAAGACGTCGCTGACCGAGACGCCGGAGCCGAGGCTGAGCGTGCCGTAGCTGAAGAGCGTGAAGTTCTTCGGGTCGTTCCAGGCGAAGTTCTGGACGGCGAGGTTGCCGGTCAGGCCGTTCGCATCGAGGGACTTGAGCTGCAGCGTGACGCGGTTCGCGGCGGAGAGCGCGGAGAGGTCGAGCAGGCCGCTGACGGCGACGGAGTCGAAGCCGACGCCGCGGGCGGCGGTGGCGTCCTTCATGTTGACCATGAGGGTGGCGCCGGACTCGAGGCGCAGGCCGGCCGTGGTGAGGAGGCCCGGGGTGGCGGCGCCGGTGGTGATCTGCGAGCCGTTCTTGGCGGTGACGGAGCCCACGGAGCCCACGCCGCTGAGCTTGGCGCCCGTGTCGAGGACGATGGAGCCGGCCAGGTTGGTCGAGGCCGCGAGGGTCGCGCCGTTGTTGACGGTCAGGGTGCCGGCGTAGTTCGCGCCGTTCTGGATCGTGCCGCCGGAGTAGCTGACGCGGTTGTCGAAGCCCGCGCCGAAGTTGGCGGTGTTGGTGGCGCCGACCAGGATGCGGCCCGCCCCGAAGGCGTTCTTGGTCAGGCTGAGCGAGCCGGCGTAGCTGACGTCGCCCGTGAAGCCGGCGCCGTTGGCGATCGTGCCGGAGGTGTAGGCGACCGAGGAGGTCGAGGTGCGGCCGCCGAAGTCGACCGTACCGCCGAGGAGCTTGATGTTGGCCGAGACGCCGTTGACGCCGAGGGTCAGGGTGTCGCCGGTGGCGACGTTGAAGGTACCGGCGGAGACGACGCCCGCGACGGTCACGGCGCCGGTGAAGGCCAGGTCACCCGTGTAGTTGGCGCCGCTGAGCGCGCCACCCTGGTAGTTGATGGTCTTGGCCGAGGCGGTGTTGCCCAGCGCGATGCTGCCCGTGGAGGTCAGGTTGATCGTGCCGGCGGACAGGCCGGTGGCCGAGGCGTCGAGGGCGCCCTTCACGTTCAGGACGCCGGCGTAGGTGCCGAGGTTGGCGAGGCTGCCGCCGCGGAAGTCGATCGCGCGGGTCAGCGTGTCGGTGTCGAGGGTCTGGCCGGCGGCGACGCGGACGGCGACGTTCGAGGCCAGGCTGGTCAGGTCGGCGGCGCCGAAGTTCGTGATGGCGGCGGCGAAGCCGACCGAGCCGGCGTAGGCCGTGGCGTTGGCGATCGTGCCGCCGTTGAGGAGGAGCGTCGCGCCGGTGACGTTCAGGCCGGCGAGGTCGAGGGTGGCGCCGGCG
>RFZB01000245.1 GCA_009920915.1 Sphingomonadaceae bacterium
CCATCATCTCCGGCGGCACGGTGGTCTGCAGGATCGTCTGACGGATGATGACGTTGACCGCGTCGGCGGCGCCCGAGAACAGCAGGAAGAGGAAGGAGAAGACGAAGGCCGCCCGCAGCCCGAGCCCCAGGAGCGCCGCCAGCTGGATCGAGAGGCCGAAGCCGATGATGCAGAGCCCGAAGACCGCGAAGGAGGCGTAGAGCGCCGGCCCCGCGCGTTCGAGCGGCGGGCGGACGATGAGGTAGATGGACATGAGCACCGCGCCCATCGAGGTCGCCGCCCGCAGCAGGCCGAAGCCGAATTCGCCGACCCCGAGCATCTGCGCGAAGATGGGCAGAAGCGCGACGGCTCCGCCGAGCAGGACGGCGAAGAGGTCCATCGTGAACGCGCCGAGCATGACGCGTTGGCTGAGCATGAACCGGATGCCGACCGCCAGACTTTGGAAGATGGGTTCGGGTTGGCGGGACTGAAGTTTCTGGCCCGGGCGGAGCAGGGTGGTGGCGACGAGCGAGCCGACGAAGCACGCGAGCATGCAGCCGTAGGTCACCGGCTCGCCGCCCAACCATAGCAGGACGCCGGCGATACCCGGGCCGAGGACGCAGGCCAGCTCGAACAGCGTGTTGCGCCAGCGGACCCCGCCGGCGATCAGTTCGCGGGGGAGCAGTTCGGCGATCATCGCCTGGCGGGCCGTGGTCAGGAAACTGCGCGCCAGCCCGCCCAGGGTGACCATCGCGTAGAGCAGCGTAAGCTGCAGCCAGGCTTCGAGCCGCAGCAGGCTCTGGGCGAAGAGGACCAGGCCGAGCAACGACATCGCGAGCAACGCCCATCGGGCGATGCGCCGGCGGTCGTGCGTGTCGGCGACGTGCCCGGCGAAGAGGACGGCGGCGACGAAGGGGATGACCTCGGCCAGGCCGATGGCCCCGAGGGCGAGGGCCGCCGTCTCGGTGTCCGCGCGCGTCAGCCGGAACACCTGCCAGGCGACGGCGACGCCTTGGAGCTGGATGCCGAGGGTGCCGAGGACGATCGCGCCGAGGTAGAGGCGGAACGAGCCGTGCTGGACGGCGGAGGCCTGCGGCGCGGAGGACATCGGCCCGAGCAGAGCGGGCGGACGGCGACTAGGCAATCACGCCTTTGACCACGTGGCCGGCGACGTCCGTCAGCCGGTAGTAGCGCCCTTGGAACTTGAAGGTCTGCCGTTCGTGGTCGACCCCGAGCAGGTGCTGCATGGTGGCGTGGAGGTCGTGCACGTGCACCGGGTCCTTGACGATGTTGTAGCCGAACTCGTCGGTCTGGCCGTGGACCTGGCCCCCCTTGATGCCGCCGCCCGCCATCCACACGCTGAAGCAACGCGGGTGGTGGTCGCGGCCGTAGTTGTTGGCGGTGATCTTGCCCTGGCTGTAGGCCGTGCGGCCGAACTCGCCGCCCCAGATGACGAGCGTG
>RFZB01000246.1 GCA_009920915.1 Sphingomonadaceae bacterium
CCTCCGGTCCAGGCGGCCAGGTCGGTGGCGGCGAAGGTCGGCATCAGGCGGCGGGGCCCCTCCGGGCGGCGAGGATCTCGCGGACGACCTGACGGTCGTCGAACGGGACCACGGTGTCGGCGAATTCCTGGGTCGTCTCATGCCCCTTGCCCGCGATGACGAGGCAGTCGCCGGGGCGGGCGGCGGCGAGGGCGCGGCCGATCGCCTCGCGGCGGTCCGGCACGAACTCCATCCCGGGCAACGGCCCGAGGTCGCCGCGCATGTCGGCGAAGATCGCCTCGAGGCTCTCCTTGCGCGGGTTGTCGGCGGTGGCCCAGGCGAGTTGGGCGAGGTCGGCGACGGCGCGGGTCATGGCGGGACGCTTGCCGCGGTCGCGGTCGCCGCCGCAGCCGAAGACGCAGAGCACGCGGCCGGGGGTGATCCGCCGCAGCATGCCAAGCACGTTGCGGAGCGCGTCGTCGGTGTGGGCGTAGTCGATGAAGACCGGGAAGGGCTGGCCGGCCTCGACCCGCTCCATGCGGCCGGCGACGCCGGGGAAGGCGGCCACGGCGGCGGCCAGCGCGAGCGGGTCGCGCCCGAGCGCGGCGGCCATGGTCAGGGCGCACAGGACGTTCGCGACGTTGTAGTCGCCGGTCAGGCCCGAGGTGAAACGCTGCGACCGGCCTTGCCAGCGGACGGTGAAGACCGCGCCCGCGGTGTCGAGCGCGAGGTCCGTCGCGCGCAGGTCGGCGTCCGGCGAGAGGCCGAAGGTGAGCGTGGGGCCGCGGCGCCGGCAGGCCTCGGCGAGCGCGCGGCCGTGGGGGTCGTCGACGTTCAGGACGGCCACGCCCGGCAGCTCGCCGTTGCGTCCGTCGAAGAGCGCCGCCTTGGCCGCGAGGTAGGCGGACATGTCGCCGTGGTAATCGATGTGGTCCCGCGTCAGGTTGGTGAAGGCGGCGACCGCGAAGCGGAAACCGTGGACCCGGTCCTGGTGGAGGGCATGGGAGCTCACCTCGAGGCAGGCGCCGGCGCAGCCCGCGTCGGCCATCTGGCGGAAGAACCCGGCGAGGTCGGCCGACTCGGGCGTGGTCTTGAAGGAGGGGATCGAGCGGCGACCGAGGTGGTAGCGGACCGTGCCGATGAGGCCCCACGCCTCGCCGCCGTCCTGCAGCAGGTGGCGCAGCAACGTGGAGACCGTGGTCTTGCCGTTGGTGCCGGTGACGCCGGCGAGGCGCAGCCCGCGCTCCGGATGACCGTGGAAGCGCCGGGCGACCTCGGCGAGGACGCGGCGCGGTTCGGCCACCTGGGCGGCGGCCACGGCGGGGAGGCCGCTGACGGGCTGGCCGGTGATGATGGCGGCGGCGCCGCGCGCGATCGCGTCGTCGAGGAAGGCGTGCCCATCCGCGCGGCGACCGGGCAAGGCGAAGAACAGCGCGCCCGGGATGATGCGGCGGCTGTCGG
>RFZB01000247.1 GCA_009920915.1 Sphingomonadaceae bacterium
GATATCTGCCATGAAGTAGAGACGCCCTTATACGACCTTTTTCAGTCCTTAGAAGGCGTAACCACGCTGGTGCGCCAGCGCGAGCCCCTACCGGCGTTTGACCTGTATTGCCCGGTAATGAGTTTGCCGATTCCTTTTGGGTGCACGCTGCAAAACATCCCGGCACAAAAGCCCTACCTACATGCACCACCCGAAAAAATGACCCAATGGGCTGCACGCCTGGGGCCACGGCACGTGCCGCGCATCGGTCTGGCATGGAGTGGCAATGCAAGCCATCAGGCCGACTCCCAACGTAGCATTGCGTTGCGCCATTTTCAGGCGGCGTTGAGGCCAGGCATGGACTACTTTAGTCTGCAAAAAGAACTCCGCCCGGCGGACGCCGATGCGCTGACACAGACTGCCCAAATACGCCATTTCGCAGCCGAGTTAACAGATTTTTCTGACACAGCGGCCTTGTGCGCGCACATGGACTTGGTTATCGCCGTCGATACCAGTGTCGCCCACTTGGCGGGCGCTATGGGTGTGCCTACCTACTTACTACTGCCCCATTTGCCAGACTGGCGATGGCTACTCGAACGCGCTGACTCGCCTTGGTATCCAAGCATGCGCCTTTTCAGGCAAGAAAGGCCGGGGGACTGGGAGACCGTATTGCGCCAGGTACACGCCCACCTTGCACACCTTGCCTGACCACAGTGCCCAGGCTGGCCCATCCTGTCGTGATGTCACATGCCCGCCCTAAAGTAAACCTCGGGTAAACACCACTTCCGGGTCCTGAGGCGCCAGTTGGTAAGCCCATTGCAAGTGGGCACGCGCTGCGCCCAAGTCTTGCAATGCAATTGCTATACGCACCAAGCCCATGCGTGGACGTACGCTACCGAGCTGCTTATTGATCGCCGGGCCTTGCAGGGCTATTGCGCTTTCAAACGCTGCTTTTGCCTCCTCTAATCGTCCCAGCAACTCCAACAATTCCCCACTGCGGTGCGCAATCGCGGGTGAATCGGGCACGCGAAGGGCCATCGCTTGCAGTTGCAATAGCGCGGCCTCCCAATCGTCCGCGTGCAATCCATCGACCACCATGACTGCAAGCTCTCCCGCCCAATAATTCAATGCGCTATCGGGCACCCGCTGCCAAGCCTCTAAGGCGGCGGGCGCGGCGCTGCTGGCCAGCGCCTCATCGCCCCAAAAGCGGGCTTGTTCTAGCAGCTTGAAATGCAAATACAGGTCATCAGGGTTCTGTCGCAAACTCGCTTCGATGATGGCGGTATCACGTTGCTTTTTGTTGCGTGCTTGGGCAATCGCCTTGCGATAGCCCAAGTGGTTGATAGGCGCAGCTAAATGCACTATGGCTTGGCCACTTGCGCGCAGTTGTGGCAATAGGGTTTCAGCCACGTCTTCATGGATGGCATGGCGAAACCTTACTTCGGGCGCGCGGCGGAACA
>RFZB01000248.1 GCA_009920915.1 Sphingomonadaceae bacterium
AATGGGGTCAGACCCTATTAATGGGGTCTGACCCCATTATCCGTCTAGGGGGTGGCTGTGATTGAGGCTTCAACCTCCGATCGGAGCATGGGCGTATGGCCCGACAACCTCGCTCCGAAAGCCCCGACGCCATTCTGCACGTCTACTCCAGGGGAAACTATCGAACCGATATCTTCGCGGATCCAGGCGCGGCTGGCTCGTTCCTGACATCGATGCACGAAGCTACGCTCAGGTCTGGCTGGCACCTCTACACGTTCGCGGTGATGCCTAATCACTTTCACATGATGCTGCGGACGCCTCGGGCCAATCTCGCCAGGGGTATGCATCTGATGCTGTCTGGCTTCGCCATCCGGTTCAACGGTCTAAGGGATGAGCGTGGGCATGTCTTCCAGGGCAGATATCACGCCAAGAAGATGCCTTCCACGATTTCGGCAGGAAGGCTGTTCGATTACATCAATCTAAACACCGTCCGTAAGGGGCTGATGTCGGTCGATGATCTTGCACGTAGCGAGCTCAGCGCAATCCGTGGTCTGTGTAAGCCCGCCTTGCGAGGAGAGACACGATCCGGTGAGGCCCTTGAGCGTTTCATAGGCTATCCTGATAAACCGGAAGGGTGGGATAGCTATAACGCCCATCTCAAGAAGGTCTGCCTCGAAGATCCTGAGGCGACGATCTTTGAATCAACTTGGACGAGCGGTGAGATCATTGACCGGCGGGAACAGGCCAAGAACCCCGTGGGAGCGCGCGATCCCTCGGGATTCAATCAGGCTGAGATGGAGGCGCTCGAGGATCGCCACACCGAGGCCACCTTCGCTCAGTTGTTAGCTGATACAGGTATGACTGAGGCAGATGTCGCCCGCGAACATGGAGTCAGAGCGTGGAAGATGTCGATCGCCGCCCAGATGTTCAGGCTAACCACAGCATCACTCCCTTGGGTCGTCCGTAAACTTAACGCCGGCAGCGTCAGCCACTTCAGCCTCTGCCTACGTAATGGGGTCAGACCCCATTAATAGGGTCTGACCCCATTATTGTCCGCGCTTAGCGGAGCACGAAAGCAAAGAAGGCGAAGGTCAGGACGATGACGATCACTAGGCAGCTGCAGTAAGGCCCGCAGCCATCGATGCGGAGCTGCCATTTGTCCCGGAAGGCGGCTTCTTCGTCCATGCTGCGCGATTTGGGCTGGTCTGATTACTTGACCGCGAAGCGTTGCACGAAGGGGCTGATGAAGCGCTCTTCGGGGGAAGTGTCGACGATGGCAAAGGTGACTTCCTTGAACGCCCCGGCGAAGTCGACGGTGAGGGCGCGGTGGAAGAGTTCGGAGACCTGATGTCCGTCATTGCCGAAGGCTCCGCAGCCCCAGGCGCCGAGAATCAGGGAGTCGTGGCCATGGGACTGGGCGACGGAGAGGATCTTGGCGATGCGGTC
>RFZB01000249.1 GCA_009920915.1 Sphingomonadaceae bacterium
CCTTTACGGGTTTGCCGCCAAGCGATTTGCTATCAATCTCATTGCCAACGCCCCAGACGACGACCGAGGGATGATTGTAGTTTTGGCGAATAAGCTCAATTAATTGCTGCCGCGCATTCTCCACAAATGCCGCGGAAGGCAGACCATCGCCAAAAGTCGCCATGCTAACATAGGGAATTTCAGCCCAGACAATCATCCCGCGCTGATCGGCCAATTCAAACCATTTTTTGGCGTGCTGATAATGCGCAAAACGAATGGTATTGGCGCCCACTTCCTCAATCAGATCCATGTCTCGTTCATGATCTGCATCAGATAGCGCCGCGCCTTTGGCGGCCATATCTTGATGCCGCGAAACGCCATGTAATGCCAAGGGCTTATCATTCAGAAAAAAGCCCAGATTGGGATCAATACGGAAAGTCCGGATGCCCAATGGCTGATCAACCCGGTCTAGCACTTTCTTGCCCGACCGAAGCTCAACCGTCACGGTGTACAGATGCGGATCTTGTCGGCCCTGCCACAATCGCGGCTGGGGGATAATGAGCCTCTGCGTAACGTCGGCCGTGCCATTTGCGCTCAGCCTTTGGCGCACAGAAACACTGCGCGCATTATCCTCCACGCCATCTCGAATGGTCGTCACCAGCTCAATTTGTGTCGAACGATGTGCAAAACTGCGCAGGCGCGTGAGAACTTGCACCTCTGCGCGCGCGGCGTCCGCAGACAGCGTGGACACATAAACGCCCGGACCGGCATGATCCAAGACATCAATTTGCTGTTGCGGCGCGACAATCCATTTCACGCCGCGATAAAGCCCCCCATAGGGAAAGAAATCGCCAGAGAGAGGAAGAATATCGTCCGTGCTGCTGCCCGGCATGGGCTTGCTATTGTCGGCGCGAACAACCAGCAAATTATCGGCACGCTCATTCACGAACTTCGTGACATCAAATCGAAAAGCAGAATAGCCGCCGCGATGCTGCCCCAAATGATGGCCATTGAACCAAATATCAGCGAGCGTCCCCACCCCGTCAAAGTGCAAGATATGGCGATCGCCAGCTTTTGACGCGGGCGTGGGCAGTCGGAGCCGATACCAGCCTACACCTTGGTACGCATTTGTCTGCTGACTGCGTACAGTGCTGTATTCCCCCAAGCGGTTCCAACTATGCGGCACAGCAACCTTCTGCCAGCCTGCGTCATTATAGTCCTTCGCAATTGGAAGATCGTCAGGACGACCCAACTGGAATAGCCAGCCCGTTTCAAGGGAGTGTACTTGACGCGGAGACATCTCAGCATTGCCCGCTCCAGACAGGACAAATAGCCCGACAAAGACAGATAGCCAGAATTGTCTATACATCAAAACACCCTCTCATTTAAACTTTAATATGTTTATTTTCCTAATAAATTTCAGGAAAAATC
>RFZB01000250.1 GCA_009920915.1 Sphingomonadaceae bacterium
CCGGGGCCGCGCACGCCTCGGCGGAACTTTACGCCGGCCGGGCCTGCTTCATCACGCCCACGGGCGCCGAGCCCCACGCCGCGGTCGACCGCGTGACAGCCTTCTGGCGAGGCTTGGGTTGCCGGACCAACGAATGCTCCGCCGAACGTCACGACGAGATCGTCGCGGCCATCAGCCATGTGCCGCACGCCGCGGCTTCGGCCCTCATGCTGGCGGTGAGCGACCAGCCGGGCTTCCGCGTGGACGCGGCCGGGTCGGGCCTGCGCGACGCCACCCGGATCGCCGCCGGCGAGGAGAACCTCTGGCTGGGCATCCTGCTCGCCAACGCCCCGCACGTCGTCGCCGGCCTGCGCTCGCTCGAGGCGCGCGTCGCCGAGCTCCGCGGCGCGGTCGAGCGCGGCGACGCCGCCACCGTGAACCGCCTGCTGGCGGAAGCCCGCGTCGCCCGCCAATCGCTGGACCGTCCCGCATGACCCCGACCTTGACCATCCGGCCCTTCCGGACGCCGGCGCGCGGCGTGGCCCGCGTCCCGGGTTCGAAGAGCCTCACCAACCGCGCCCTCATCTTCGCCGCGCTCGCCGCCGGCGAGACGCGCTTCACCGGCGCCCTCTTCAGCCGCGACACGCGCATCCTCATCGCCGCCCTGCGGGAACTCGGCTTCACCGTCGAGGCCGACGAAGCCGCCCGCACCATCCGCATCGAAGGCCAGGGCGGGCGGATCCCGCGCCGCACGGCCACGCTGCATGTCGGCAACGCCGGGACCGCGGCGCGCTTCCTCACCGCGTTCCTCGCGTTGGCGCCCGACGGCGTCTACCAGTTGGACGGCGATGAGGCGATGCGCGCGCGCCCGATGGCGGGCCTGCTCGCCGCCCTGACGGGCGCGGGTTGCCGGGCGCTGGCCCCCGATGGCTCCCCCGCGACCGCCTTCCCCTTCACGCTCCACACCGCGGGGCGCCTCGGTGAACTCGTGGTCGACGCCTCCGCCTCGTCGCAGCTGTTGTCCGCTTTGCTGATGGCCTTGCCCCTCGCCGCCGGCGCGTCCGTCCGGATGTCGGGCTCGACGGTGTCGGAGCCGTTCGTGGCGATGACGGAGCGGATGTGCGCGCAATTCGGCCGCCCGCTGGTCCGCGACGCCGCCGGCCGCTGGTCCTGCCCCGCGCCCGGACCTTACGCGGCGCCGGGCGCCTACGCGATCGAACCGGACGCGACGGCCGCCAGTTATTTCATCGCCCTCCCGGCCGTGACCGGCGCGGGCTCGTCCGTCCGCGTGCACGGCTACGCCGACGACGGGCTGCAGGGCGACACGGCGTTCGCCCGCGAGGTCCGCGCCGACGGCGGCCTGTCCAGCCTGACCATCCACCCCGACCGCGCCGCGCTGCGCCGGGCGGCGGCCAACGGTCCGGTGGAGAT
>RFZB01000026.1 GCA_009920915.1 Sphingomonadaceae bacterium
CTCACCCCCTGCGCGCGCACCGCCCAGTGCGGGCTCGTGCCGCCGGACACGGTGGACGACGTCACCCACTTCCACTGGTAGGCCGGATCGGTCGGGAACGGGCCCCACGTTCCCGTGGCGACCCAGCCGCCGTTGTTGAGCTTGAAATTCCACGAGGTCGACTCGGCCCGGGCGGGCAGCGCCGCGATCGCGCACGCCACCATGACCGCACCCCTCAGCCCGGTCCGGCAGAACGTCTGTCGCATCGCTGGTATCTCCCGCATGGGTCGCCCGGTCGCGTCCGCTTCGCGCACACCAGCGCCGACGTGCAGTTCGGCGCAACGCACGATCCGTCGCGGCTCCGGCGGCTCGCGCCACCGGTCCACGTCGGCCTACGCTGCGCCGGGGCCGCGGATAGAGCCGCGGGGCCCAGCAACTCGTCTACCGAGATTTCGCTCTTCCGGGCGGCACCCGCGGGCTTCAGGGGAAACCCTCGGGAACTCCCGGCACGCCCAACCCTTCGCGGTGCCACGCGGCGGAGGCAAGCGGCGCGGCGGCGACGTCGTGCAAAGGACGGTTCCTGAACGGGTTGCAACGCTGGCATTCCGCCGCCGCCTTTTTGAAGGCGTCAAACAGCGTCTCAGTATCCGCGACCTCGAAATTATAGGCACTGAACTGGCGTTCATTTTCCAAAAACACGTCGCCATATGTGACGCCATGATTGTTGAAACGCAGATCATACACGCGGTCGACACCCTGAATATACATGGCCAGACGCTCCAACCCATAGGTCAGTTCGCCTGCGACAGGCTTGCAGTCATAGCCGCCAACTTGTTGAAAATAAGTAAACTGGGTGACTTCCATGCCATCGCACCAGACTTCCCAGCCGAGGCCCCATGCGCCCAAGGTTGGGCTTTCCCAGTCATCTTCCACAAAGCGGATGTCGTGCTTTAACGGGTCAATGCCAATCGCGTCCAAGCTGCCCAGATACAGCTCTTGCAGGTTCGCCGGGCTGGGCTTCATGATCACCTGATATTGGTAATAATGCTGCAGCCGATTAGGGTTTTCGCCATAGCGGCCATCCGTCGGGCGGCGCGAGGGCTGCACATAGGCGGCATTCCAACTGTCTGGCCCCAAAGCGCGCAGCGTGGTGGCCGGGTGAAAGGTGCCTGCGCCCATGCGCATGTCATAGGGTTGTAGGATGACACAGCCCTGCTTGCCCCAATAATCATGGAGGGTGAGGATCAGGTCTTGAAAGCTTAAAGCGTTATGATCTGCCGACATGGCCGGGCCTTAGGCGGAGCAGGGCTTGTGGGTCAAGCAAAGCGGACAGGATTTGGCCTTGACCCATGGCCGCGAGAAGCGCAGCCTGCCACTCTAATAAACAAGCCGGGCACGACCCGGCGTGGAGAGCGATGCACAAGCGAATGGCCCTATGCGCCATTTGGGCGCTTTTTGGCCTTGGCCCTGCCTTAGCAGCCAAGCCACAACAGGCCACGCCTCGGACCCATAAATCCCTCAGATTTGAGCCGCAGCCTGCAATTTGGAAGGTGGCAGATGGCGATACGACCATCTATCTTTTCGGCACAACGCACGCCTTGCCCAAGAATTTCATGTGGCAATCAAAGGCGCTGAAGCAGGTTATCCAATCCTCGGATGAGCTGATTGTCGAATCGCTCGACAGCAAAGACTCACAAGCAAAAACCGATGCAACGGTGGATGCGGCGCTGAACCCCGTTGTCGATAACGATCCAATTCTGGGACGAGTGACCCCGGAAAAACGCCCCGCCTTAGAACAGGCCATTGCGCGCAGCGGCTTTCCCACCCAATTTTACGATGCCATGCCCACATGGATGGCCAGCCTTGTTCTGGCTGTTGAAACCATGGCCCAAGATGGGCGGGCGCGATCTGAAGGGGTGGAAGCCAGGCTTATTGCGGCATTTCGCAAATCCGGCCGGCCCATTGGCGCTGCGGAAAAAGGCGATGCCATTCTGCGTAAACTTCATGCCTTATCGCCAGATGCGCAGCGCCGAATGCTGGAAAATACACTGGACGATATGACGAGTGCCGGGGCGCAAAGTGCCGCGATGGACCAAGATTGGGCGCGGGGGGATTTGACCGCGCTGGCGCAGGGCTTTTCGCGCGAAACATTGGGCGATGAGCTTTATACCTTGTTAATCTTGAACCGAAATAAAACATGGACGGAGATGATAGACCAGCGGATGCACCGCCCCGGCACCGTGTTGTTCGCCGTTGGAGCTGGGCATTTTGTCGGGCCAGATGCCCTGCCCAAGCTGTTGGCCCATAAGGGATGGGCTGTCACGCGCGTTGATTGAGGGCTTGCGTCTGTCGGAATTTGGCAGCATCCTGGCATCATGATGCGTAAAATCTTGTTCCCATTGGGTGCTGCGTTTCTGCTGGTTTCAGCCGCTGTGCTGCCTGCCGCCGCCGCGCCAAAACCTGCCCCGCACCAGTCTGCGGCCGCCCACCCCGCATTGTGGAAAGTGGCAGATGCCGACACCACCATTTATCTGTTTGGCACAGTCCATATTCTAAAGCCGGGCACACGCTGGTTTGAAGGGCCTGTGCGCACGGCCTTTGCCGCGTCTGACGAATTGGTATTGGAAATGGTTGAGCCTGCTGCTGCACAGGCCAATCAGCTGGTTATGTCTAAGGCAGTTGATCTAGATGGACCGGCCCTCACGGCCAAGTTAAGCCCCGCAGATGTTGAACCCTATCGGGCGGCCTTGCGCAGCTTTGGCCTAGAGGCAGCCAATTTAGAGCCTTTAGAGCCTTGGTTTGTCTCGACCCTCTTGTCGTTATTGCCGCTTCAAAAACTGGGGTACGACGCCGAACAAGGCGTTGAAAAAGGCCTTAGCCGGGAAGCCAAAGCCAGTGGCAAGCCCATTTCCGGACTAGAGACGATGGAAGAGCAGCTTGGGTTTTTTGATTCACTGCCTGAACCAGCGCAAATCAAGCTCTTAACCCAAAGCGTGCAAGACCTGCCAAAAGCGGAAAAATTTGCGCAGGACATGACACGCTATTGGTTATCAGGCCAGCCAGATGAATTGGCAAAGCTGATGAACCAAAGCATGGACGCGACCCCAGAATTGACCAAAGTTTTGCTGGCTGACCGCAACCGCCGCTGGGCGGACTGGATCGCCAAAAGGCTGGATAAGCCCGGCACTGTTTTCATGGCCGTAGGTGCCGCGCATTTGGCCGGAACAGACAGCGTCCAGGCGCAATTGCGCCGCCATAAGCTTAAGGCTGCTCGGTTAAACTAGGAAGTTGCGCCTCGCTTTGGCCCCATGGCTTGCCTTTTCCCCGCATTTCGCCTAGGGCCGCCGGCTTCCGCTATGGTCATCCCTGGAGGCGTGGCGGAAGTCCTGAACTTTTTATTTGGAGATTGACATGAGCGATCAGCTGACACTGTCGGCCGAATTGCGCGAACGGGCTGGCAAGGGAGCCTCCCGCGATCTGCGCAACAATGGCCGCGTGCCTGCCGTAGTTTACGGCAATAAGGAAGACCCAACCGCCATCCACATCGAGGAAAAGATGTTGATGAAGGCGCTGCACACGGGCCACTTCATGAACTCGATCGTGATGATCGAAGTGGGTGGCAAGCAAGTGCGCACCCTGCCCAAGGATGTGGCCTTCCATCCCGTAACTGATCGCCCGCTCCACGCAGATTTCCTGCGCATTGGTGAGCATAGCGAAGTGCACGTGAAGGTGCCGGTTCACTTCACCGATGAAGATCTGTCGCCGGGCATGAAGCGCGGCGCGGTGCTCAACATCGTGGCGCACGAGCTGGAATTGGTGTGCGACGCAGCCCTGATCCCCGATGAAATTTCGATTTCGTTGAAGGGTCTGGAAGTCGGCGATGCAATCCACATTCAGGATGTGACGCTTCCCGCCGGTGCGCGCAGCGGCGTGACTGATCGTGACTTCACCATTGCAACGCTGGTTGCGCCCTCGGGCCTGAAGTCGGCCGAAGGCGATACGACCAAGGACGCTGAATAATCCATTTGCGTCCCCCGTCTCAGGCTGAGGCGGGGCGATGCAGAGGAGATGTTTGTGCAAATTTGGGCAGGCCTCGGCAATCCCGGCGCGCAATATGCCATGCACCGCCACAATGTGGGGTTCATGATTGCGGACGTGATTGCGGAGGCCTTCTCTTTTTCCCCTTGGAAGACACGCTTTCAGGGCTTGGCCGCCGAAGGCCGTATTGGCAGCGATAAAGTCCTGCTGCTCAAACCTGCGACCTTCATGAATGAAAGTGGCCGTAGCATTGGCGAGGCGATGCGCTTCTTCAAGCTGACACCTGCTGATGTCACCGTCTTTTATGATGAGCTGGATCTTGACCCCTTTCGCGTCAAGGTGAAGCGCGGCGGCGGTGCGGCGGGGCATAATGGCATCCGATCCACCATCGCGCATATCGGGGAAGAGTTTCGGCGCGTGCGGCTGGGCATTGGCCATCCGGGGCATAAGGATCGCGTGACGGGCTATGTGCTGGGCCCCTTTGCCAAGGCCGAGCAAGATGACCTTGCGGATATGCTCAGCGCGGTTTCTGCCGAGGCGCCCTGGCTCGCCCAAGGCGACGATGTGCGCTTTATGAATGACGTCGCGATGCGACTGCAAAAGGATTGATAAAATGGGTTTCAAATGTGGCATTGTCGGCCTTCCCAATGTTGGGAAATCAACGCTGTTTAACGCGCTGACCGAAACACAGGCTGCCCAAGCGGCCAATTACCCGTTCTGCACGATTGAACCCAATGTCGGCAATGTGGCCGTGCCGGATCCGCGCCTTGACGTCATTGCCAAAATTGGCGGCAGCACTAAGATTATCGAAACGCAGCTGAGCTTTGTCGATATTGCGGGGCTGGTGCGCGGCGCATCCAAAGGCGAAGGATTGGGCAACCAGTTCTTGGCCAATATCCGCGAGGTGGATGCCATCGTCCATGTCTTGCGCTGCTTTGAGAATGATGACATTCAGCATGTCGACAACCGGATTGACCCAATTTCGGACGCCGACACGGTGGAAACCGAATTGATGCTGGCTGATTTGGAGAGCCTTGAAAAGCGCGTCCCCAATTTCCAGAAAAAGGCCGCCCAAGGCGATAAGGAAGCCAAGATTGCCGCCAGCGTGCTGGGCAAGGCGCTGGACCTGTTGCGCGATGGCAAGCCCGCCCGCCTGACAGAGCGGGCGGATGTGGAGGAAGAAAAAGTCTTCCAGCAGGCGCAATTGCTGACATCCAAGCCTGTCCTTTATGTCTGCAATGTTGATGAGGCTGCAGCCGCCAAAGGCAATGACTTGTCAGCCAAGGTGTTTGCCAAGGCGAAGGCCGAAGGCGCAGAGGCCGTGATCGTTTCTGCGGCAATTGAGGCCGATATTGTCACCATGCCGGTGGAAGATCGGGCTGAATTTCTGGCTGATTTGGGCCTCACGGAGACGGGCCTCGCCCGGATCATTCGGGCTGGTTATGATCTGTTACGCCTCATCACCTTCTTCACTGTTGGCCCCAAAGAAGCGCGGGCGTGGACGGTGTTCCGTGGTGCCAAGGCCCCCCAAGCAGCTGGTGTGATCCATACCGATTTTGAAAAGGGCTTTATCCGCGCTGAAACCATGGCCTATCAGGACTATGTTGACCATGGCGGCGAAGCAGGCGCCAAAGAAGCCGGCAAATGGCGGTCTGAAGGTAAAGACTATGTCGTCCAAGATGGCGACATCATGCTCTTCCGCTTCAACGTCTAAGGCGCAGGCAGAGGCGGCAGTGGCGTCGCGGTGATTGATCGGGATCAAAGCCCTTTAGCGGCGCTGTGTTTAGACGCCGCTGAGGAGACTTGATATGACCACTGCAAACGCGCCGCGCACGCCCTTTGACCGCATTGGCGGGGAGAGTGAAATCCGCCGTCTGGTCGACCGTTTTTATGATCTGATGGAAAGCGACCCGGCTTATGCAGAGCTGCGGGCCATGCATGGCGCGGATCTATTCCCCATGCGCGTCTCGCTGACCGGATATCTGACCGCATGGATGGGCGGCCCTACGCATTGGTATGAGGGGCGCGAAAAAAGCTGCATCATGTCGCTCCATCGCGGCTTGGGGATTGACCGCGAGACGGCAGACCAATGGATTCATGCCATGAGCCGCGCGGCGCGCGATACACTTGATGATCCGCCTTTTGTCCAATCCATGTTACAGGCAATGGCGCATATGTCGGCCAGCATGGCGGGGATCGTGCCAGACGACATCGCCTGACGCTTTTCGCTTCCCCTCGCCCCTGTGCCTTGCCTAAATGGCAGTAAGAAGGAGGCGGCTATGCAATATCTTGAGGACATTCAGGTGGGCGATAAGTCCAGCTACGGCAACTATCAGGTTACCCGTGAAGAAGTGCTGGAATTTGCCAGCAAATATGATCCTCAGCCCTTTCACCTCGATGATGAGGCCGCTGCCAAAACCCATTTTGGCCGGATTTCCGCCAGTGGCTGGCACACGGCCGCAATGACCATGGCCATGCTGGTCGAAAATTTGAAAAAGCATCGCCAAGCCGGGCTTGGATCTCCGGGGCTTGACGAGCTGCGCTGGTTGAAGCCTGTTTATCCGGGCGACACACTGCGCGTGGAAAGCGAAATTACCGAGGTCCGCCCCTCGCGCTCACGCCCTGAAATGGGCAGCATCCATTCCACCATCACAGTGTTTAATCAGGATAATGTGCCCGTGATGCGGATGAAATCCATTGGCTTGGTCGCCACCCGGCCTAAAGGCTGAGGGCGCTGTGCTCCGGGCTTGACCCGGAGCCTAGCCAACATCCTATCAATAAAGATTCACGCAAAGACGCAGAGCCCGCAAAGTACGCTCTGGCAGAACAGCTTTGCGGGCTCTGCGTCTTTGCGCGACATATGAGCGGAGCGGTCTACGCGGCACCCTCTTGGGCTCCGGCTCAAGGCCGGAGCACGGTCACTGGCCGGAACAACCGGATTAATCCGGCTTTTTCGCCACACCGACCAAGGCCGGACGCAAGAGCCGATCCTTGATCATATATCCTGCCTGCATTTCTTGAATGATGGTGCCCGGCTCGGCCTCATTGCTGGGGATTTCGACCATTGCCTGATGCTGGTTGGGATCAAGCGGCAAGCCAATGGCGGCAATGCGCGTAATGCCATTGCGTTCAAACACCGCCATGAGTTCACGTTGTGTGGCCTCTAGCCCAATGACCAGAGCTTTGCTGGCTTCATCCTCCCGCATTGCAGGCGGAATAACGTCAAGCGCGCGCGACAGATTATCGGCAACCGACAAGACATCTCGCGCAAAGCCTGTTGCGGCATAAGCGCGGGCATCCTGCGCATCTTTTTCCAGACGGCGGCGCACATTTTGCGTTTCTGCCTGTGCATAGAGCACTTGCTGACGCGCCTCTTCCAACTCGTTGCGCAAGGCGTCGAGCGGATCTTGGCCCGCCTCTTCGGGGGTAGCGGTGTCAGCAGCTTCGGTTTTCAACTCATCTTCGCTCATCAGGTCATCAATCTCGTCAGTGTCTGTGCAGTGAAATCAACCATGGGTACGACACGCGCGTAATTCAAGCGTGTCGGCCCAATAACGCCCACCACGCCGACCACGCGTCCATCCCTACCGTGATAGGGAGCCGCTATCACCGACGACCCAGAAAGTGCAAATAGCTTATTCTCAGACCCGATAAAAACCTTGGTTGAGGCGCCGTCTCGCGCGCTGTTGAGCAAGCGGGCAATATCTTCCTTGCCCTCAATCTCATCAAGAAGCTGACGAACCCGATCTAGGTCAGCCGCTGCGGCATCATCCAATAAATGCGCAGCCCCGCGCACAATCAAAACGGGGCGCTGGGCGCCATCTTGGCTCAATACGGCAATGCCCTTGGCGACTAGGTCTTGCGCCGCAGCATCCAGCGCCGCCCGTTCGCGGGCAATTTCCTTGGCCAGCACCGCACTCGCCTCAGCCAGCGTCATCCCCGCCAGCCGCGCCGAAATGAAGTTTCCAGCCTCGACCAAAACAGTGACAGGCAGGCCAGGTGGCACATCAACCACCCGGTTTTCAACTGAGCCATCATCGCCCACCAACACAGCGAGTGCCTGACCGGGGCCTAAGGGCACAAAGGTGAATTGCCGTAAGCGTGGCTCGCGCGCGGGCACCAACACAATGCCGGCGCATTGCGACAGGCCAGATAATGTTGATGTGGCCGCAGCGAGCGCATCTTCAATAGGCCCGCCCTTGGAAATGCGCGCTTCAATGGCGGCGCGTTCATCCGCCGTCGGTTCTGCTGCTTGCATCATCCCATCGACAAATAGCCGCAAGCCCAATTCCGTCGGCATCCGCCCAGCAGATGTATGAGGCGCGGCCAGCAGGCCCAGCTCTTCCAAATCTTGCATCACATTGCGGATGGATGCGGGCGACAGGTTCATCGCCCCCAATTTGGAAATGGTGCGCGAGCCAACCGGAGCGCCGCTGCCCAGATAAGATTCAACCACCACGCGAAACACATCGCGTGCACGATCCGTCAATTCGTGGACAGGCGTGGTCATAACGCTGATGTAGGAAGGAGAGGCCATAAGATGCAAGACTTTGCAATGGATGGTGCACAAAGACTTGGGGGTGAGGGCTGGCCTATGGCGGCAGGGCCCGCTAGAGGAAGCTCAATTCCAACTTAAGGACATCATTATGCGCCCTTCCGGCCGCGCGCCCGACCAAATGCGCGAGATCATTATTGAACCCCATTTTACCAAGCATGCGGAAGGATCCGTCCTTGTCAGCTTTGGGGATACCCGCGTGCTGGTTACGGCCAGCGTGGAAGAGCGCGTCCCCCCCTTTCTGCGCGGCAAGGGCGAAGGCTGGGTGACGGCAGAATATGGCATGCTCCCCCGCGCCACGCACACGCGCGGCAGCCGTGAGGCGGCCAAGGGCAAACAATCGGGCCGCACGCAAGAAATTCAGCGGCTTATTGGCCGATCGCTGCGCGCTGTGGTGAATTTGAAAGCACTCGGGGAACGCCAGATCACGCTCGATTGCGATGTGATTCAGGCTGATGGCGGCACGCGCACGGCCTCCATCTCTGGCGCATGGGTCGCTTTGCGCCTCGCTGTTGATAAGCTGCTGGCGGACGGCGTTTTGGCGCATGACCCCATTGAACAGCAGGTCGCGGCGATCAGCTGTGGCATTTACAATGGTACGCCCGTGCTCGACCTTGATTATATTGAGGATTCAAACGCCGGGGCCGACGCCAATTTCGTTCTGCTGTCCAACGGCAATATTGCCGAAGCCCAAGCAACGGCAGAAGGCGAAACCTATGACGAGGAGGCGTTACTCCGCCTCCTGCGCCTCGCCCGCATTGGCTGTGGCAAAGTGTTTGACGCGCAACGCGCAGCCGTGGGTCGTTAAGCATGGCGCGCAAGCTCCTTCCCGGACAGTTGGTGATTGCCAGCCATAACCAGGGCAAAGTCCGCGAAATCCGCGATCTTCTCGCCCCGTTCGGGATTGAGCCTGTGTCGGCCGGCGAACTCGGTTTGCCCGAACCCAAAGAGACGGGCACGACCTTTGCCGAAAATGCGCTGATCAAAGCACAAGCCTCGGCGGAAGCCTCTGGCCTGCCCGCCTTGTCAGACGATAGCGGCTTGGAAGTCTTGGCGCTGGGCGGCCGACCCGGCGTGTACACAGCCGACTGGGCGGAACGCCATTGGTTTGAAGGCGAACCGGGCCGCGATTGGTATATGGCCATGGGCAAGGTGGAAGGCCTGTTGGCCGAACAAGGCCCAGATGTGGACCGCAGCGCCGCCTTTGTCTGCACGCTCGCGCTCGCTTGGCCCGATGGGCATAGCGAAATATTTGAAGGCCGCGTGTCGGGCAGCCTGACTTGGCCGCCGCGGGGGACGTTGGGCTTTGGCTATGACCCCGTCTTTGTGCCAACACATGGCACGCAGACCTTCGCCGAAATTGACCCGGCCGAAAAGCACGCGATCAGCCACCGGGCTGACGCCTTCCAAAAACTTGTCGCAGCCCTGTTCTGAGGCGCGCATGGACGCAGATCTGGCGCTATATATCCATTGGCCCTTTTGCGTCTCAAAATGCCCCTATTGTGATTTTAATAGCCATGTGCGCGAGAGCGTGGATGTCGCGGCATGGCAGGCCGCACTGCTGGCCGATTTGGCCTATGAGGCAGGGGCAGCCCCGCGCCGCCCGCTCACCTCGATCTTCTTTGGCGGGGGCACGCCCTCGCTGATGCCGCCCGCTTTGGTCGGGATGCTGATTGAGACAGCAGAACAGCTTTGGGGCTTTGCGTCAGATATTGAAATTACGTTGGAAGCCAATCCCTCCTCGGTCGAGGCCGAACGCTTTGCCGATCTGGCGGCCGCCGGCGTCAACCGCGTCTCGTTGGGCTTGCAAGCCTTTGACGATGCGACGCTGCACCTTCTGGGTCGCGCGCATGATGGGGCGGAGGGCCTAGCCGCGCTTGCCGTTGCGCAGCAGCATTTTGCGCGCGTCAATTTTGACCTCATTTATGCCCTGCCCGGTCAATCGCTGGAGGCATGGGAGGCCGATCTGATGCGTGCCGTGTCGCTGGGCACAACGCACCTTTCGCTCTACCAATTGACGATTGAGCCCGGCACGCGGTTTGAAACTTTGGTGCGCACGGGTGACCTCACCCCCAAAGACCCCGACGAAGCCGCCGCGTTTTATGAACGCACGCACGACCTGACCGCCGCGGCTGGCCTGCCGCGTTATGAAATATCCAACCACGCCGCGCCGGGCGCGGAAAGTCAGCATAATCTAACCTATTGGCGTTATGGCGATTATATGGGCATCGGCCCCGGCGCGCATGGACGTCGACAGGGCATCGCGACCCTGCGCCACCGCAAGCCTGAGAATTTCCTAAACGCCATCACTCGCAATGGTCATGGCGCACAGAGCGAAGAACCGCTCTCATCCGCAGAACAAGCGCGTGAGGCGCTGCTCATGGGCTTGCGTTTGGAAAGCGGCATTAACCTTGCGCAGATTGCAACCAAAACTGGCCAGCCCGAAGATCAGCTGGTCAACCGCGCAGCAATTGCCGCGCTGTCCCAGCATGGCCTGATTGCGCAAACCGGCACGCGCCTTCGGGTCTTGCCTGAAGGGATGCTCCTCCTCGACCGGATTCTGGCGGAAATCGTCGCGGCTTAATCGTCGAATGACTTGGGTGCGGGTGAAATAGTGCTGGTGCCGCCCTGCCCGACTTGCTGCACCTCCAGCCCGCGTTCCGCAACGCCATAGGCATTGAAGCGAAACACACCGTCAATCCCAGCAAAACCGGCCGGATCATCCAGCGCGCGTAAGGGGAAGGGCGTGCCCGGCTTCCAATCTACAGCCACTTTCGTGGCCAGCAACACAGCATCATAGCCCAAGCTCGACAGACGATAGGGCGCCGTGCCGAAGCGGGCACGATATTTCGCCGCCATTTGGCCATAGACGCCGTCGGGGACGCTGGCGAACCAAGCCCCCGTCAGCACCGGCGATGAAAGATCGCTTTCTGCATTCCATAATTCGGTGCCCAAAATCCGCGCCGTGCTGCTCGGCCCACGGCGGATAATGGGAATGGCCTGCACGGCGGTGCGTGTGGCATCCGCAATCAAAATTGCATCGGCCTTGCCTGCCTTATTGAGGCGTGAAATGGCCGCCATCACAGCGCCGCTATTGCGATCATAGGTCTGGACAGACACCAAAGTGCCGCCGGCCTCTTCCACCGCACGCGTCAGCGCGGTTTGTGCGCGTTGGCCATAGACGCCCGCTGGCACCAACCCGGCAAAGCGCGTCATATTGCGTGTGCGCGCATAGCCCACCACGCGAGCGACAGCCTGGGCGGGCGTAAAGCCCAGCAAATAGGTGCCATTGCCCGCCACCGAAACATCATTCGAAAAGGCAATCAGAGGCACACGATATTTGCGGCCTACATCAGCGGCGGACCGCACATCTTCTGCCAAGAGCGGGCCGAGGATCAGCTTATTCCCCTCGCCAATCGCTTTTTCAGCGGCGGCAGCTGGATTGCTGCCAGTATCATAGACTGTCATGCGGATGCGTTCGCCGCCTGTATCCAGAACCGCCATATTCGCCGCATTGGCAATCGACTCTCCAATCGCGGCATTGGGGCCGGTCAGTGGCACCAGCAAAGCAATGCGGTGACGCGCGGCATCTGTGGGCAGGCCTTGGGTCACGCCATCCTCTTTGGGCGGCGCCACGGGCTTTGGCGGGGCCTTGGGCACAGTTTGGCAACCAACGGCGAACAGCGCAGCTCCCACCACGCCCCAACGCAGCACATAGCGACGCTGCCAGCCTTTGACTTGCCCCAGACCCTTAGTCTCTGCCATGACACACTCCCTATGGCCCAACCACTTGCTCCCGGACTCTATATCGTCGCCACGCCAATCGGCAATCTTGGCGATCTGAGCCCAAGGGCTGCCGCAATTTTGACGGCAGCCAACCTCATAGCGGTGGAAGATAGCCGCGTCACCGCCAAGTTACTGCAACATATTGGCATTAAGCGGCCGATGTTACCTTATCATGACCATAATGCCGATAAAGTTCGCCCCGGATTGATCGCGCGGATGGCGACAGAGGCAATTGCATTGGTGTCGGACGCGGGCACCCCCCTTATCTCTGACCCCGGCTATAAGCTGGTCCGCGATGCCCGCGCGGCGGGGCATAATATCGTCACCATACCCGGCCCGTCTGCCGTAATTGCGGCGCTTACGCTGTCTGGATTGCCAACAGATCGCTTCTTGTTCGCGGGGTTTCTGCCGCCCAAGGCCAAGGCGCGCGCGGATATGCTGGCTGAGTTTAAGGCGCTGCGGGCAACGCTTGTCTTTTACGAAACGGGCCCCCGCCTGTCCGCCATGTTGGCCGATGTGGCAGCCGTGCTTGGCAATCGTGAGGCAGCCGTCGCACGCGAAATCACCAAGGCCTATGAAGAATGCGTGACGGGCAATTTGGAAGCGCTTTCCGCCCGTTACGCTGATGCGCCGCCCAAGGGTGAGATTGTCGTGATTGTCGGCCCGCCGGGCGAAGCAGAGGCGGCCAGCGCAGACGATATTGAAGCGGCCTTGCAAGAAGCGATGAAGACCGCCTCTCCCGCGCAAGCGGCAGGCGCTGTCGCGCGAGCACTTGGGGCGGATCGCAAGGCGCTGTATGCCCGCGCGCTGGAGTTACAAGGCAAGTGAGCCGCCAGGCCGCCGAACAGCGCGGCCATTGGGGCGAGACTTTGGGATGCTGGTGGCTGCGCTTTATCGCCCGGCGTGGTCGCACTTTGGCCTTTGTTGAAGTCAAAACCCGCCAGAAAGCGGCGGATTTGGACTTGGCGATTGACCGCCATCGCCTCCGCCGCGTGGCAGCCGCCACGCAGGTGCTCGTCCCCCACTTTGCACGTCCCGACGATGATGTTCGCCTTGATGTCCTGTTGCTTGCGCCTTTTTCTTGGCCGCGCCATGTGCAGAATGTCTGGCACGGGTGACAAGCTCCCCGCTTTCCCCTAGATCGCCCGCCAGATGAGGAGGCCCCTATGAGCTTGAGCGTGGCATTTCAGATGGACCCGATGGAGGGCCTCAGCATTGCAGGGGATAGCTCCTTTGCGCTGATGCTGTCTGCCCAAGCGCGTGGCTACACCGTCTATCATTTCACCCCAGAAGAGCTGAACTACGCCGATGGCAAGGTCTGGGCCTCGGCCCGCCCCGTCACCTTGCAGCGCGTAGCGGGTGATCATTTCCGCTTTGGCGAGGCGGTTCGGCTTGATCTCGGGACCGATGTTGACGTGGTCTGGATGCGGCAAGACCCGCCTTTTGACCTTGGCTATATTACCGCCACACATTTGCTGGAACGGCTGAAGGGCCAGACCCTCGTCGTCAATGATCCGGCCAGTGTCCGCAATGCACCTGAAAAGGTGTTTGTGCTGGATTTCGCCCAATTCATGCCGCCGACCTTAGTCACGCGCTCGCTGGCGGAAGTGCGCGCCTTTCAGGCCCAGCATGGCGAGATTGTGATCAAGCCGCTGCACGGCAATGCTGGCTCTGCCGTGATGCACATTGGCACAGATGGTAAGAATTTGGCCGCGTTGACAGAGCTTTTTGGCCAAGTCTGGCGTGAGCCCTTTATGGCCCAAGCCTTTATCCGCGATGTGGCCGAGGGGGATAAGCGGATCATCCTGATTGACGGCGACGTGGCGGGCGCGATCAACCGTATTCCGGGTGCTGGCGAAATCCGGTCCAACCTTGCCGCAGGCGGCCGTGCCGAAGCAACGGCACTGACCGCTGGTGAACAAGCGATTTGCGATGCCATTGGCCCGGAACTGAAAAAGCGTGACCTGTTGTTCGTTGGTATTGATGTGATTGGCGGCAAATGGCTGACTGAAATCAATGTCACCTCGCCCACCGGCATTGTCGCCATGGATGCGTTTAACGGAACAGATACCCCCGGCTTGATATGGGATGTGATCGAAGGAAAGTTGCGTACATGACCGATTGGATCATCCGCCTCATTGAAGATGCGGGCTATTTGGGTGTTGGTTTCCTGATGTTTTTGGAAACTGTGTTTCCGCCAATTCCATCGGAAGTCATTATGACTGTCGCCGGGGTCGGTGCGGCCAAAGGTGGGATGAACATCACGGCTGTTATTGCGGCGGGCACGGCAGGTGCCATGCTGGGCAATTGTTTTTGGTATCTCGCCGCGCGAGTCATTGGAATTGAGCGCTTTAAGCCCTTCATTTTGCGCTGGGGCCGTTTCTTGACGCTCGATTGGCATGAAATTGAAAAGGCTGAAAAGCTATTTGGTACGCGCGGCTGGGCGATTGTGTTTTTTGGGCGGATGTTGCCAACACTCCGCTCATTAATTTCCATTCCATCCGGGCTGCTTCATATGCGGCTGCTGACCTTCGTCATTTGGTCGACTATTGGCACGGCAGGGTGGACCGCATTATTGGGCCTTGCAGGCTATGCGATGGGCAAAACTGTTGACCAAGTCGACGCCATTGTTGGCCCGATAGCCACGGGGATCATCGTTGCGATCGTTGCCGCTTATATTTGGCGGTTGCTGCGCTGGACGCCCGACCCCCAATAATCGCCCTTAGGCGCGCGGGTGGGCGTTTTGATAAGTATCCAGCAAATAGGCCGTATCGAGCGCAGTATAAACTTGCGTGGAGGATAGGCTGGCATGGCCCAGCAATTCTTGCAAACTGCGCAAATCCGCGCCGCGGGCAAGCAAATGGCTGGCAAAGCTGTGGCGTAGCGCATGGGGCGTGGTGCGCGTACCCAGGCCCAGCCGCGCCCGCGCCGCCCGGACCGAGCGGCGGACTGTGCCCGGCTCTAAAGGCCCACCACGCACGCCGCGAAACAAGGGTTCCCCCTTTGCCACGCCATGCGGAGACACCTCAAGATACGCTTCAATCGCCTGTCGCACTTCCGGCAAGAGCGGCACAATCCGTGTCTTTTGGCGTTTACCAGTGACAGCCAGCGTCTCACCCAAAGGAAGCACGTCGCCTGTCAGGCCCAAGGCCTCGCCAATGCGCAAACCCGCACCGTAAAGCAGCAACAACAAGGCCCAATCGCGCGCGGCAACCCAAGGATAACGGGCCTGTTCCGCCACATCTTCGGCCAAGGCCACGGCATCATCCGGGGCAATGGGGCGGGGCAAGGATTTTTTGACACGCGGGCCTTTCAGCCGAGGGACGGCCTCTTGCCCAGCGGCAAAGCGCAGAAAGCCACGCACCGCCGAAAGCTCTCGCGCGGTCGATACATTGCCAATGCCATCCAACCGCCGCAACGCAAGGTAAGCCCGCATATCTGCGGCATCGACGCTCGCCAAATCGGGTGTGCCGCCTTGGTGGACGCGCAAAAAGCTCATCAACCGTTCAGCCGTCGCTACATAGGCGCGGATCGTATGGATAGACCGACGCCGATCACGCCGGAGATGGTCTGACCAAAGCTGGACCGGGTTGCTCAACCGATCTTCTGACCGGTCTTTTCCCAGTCAGCCAAAAAGCCTGCAATGCCCTTATCGGTCAGCACATGATTGAACATCGCTTTGATGACCGAAGGCGGGGCCGTCATCACATCCGCGCCAATCCGCGCAGCTTCCAGCACATGGATGGTGTGACGAACGCTGGCGACCAGAATTTCGGTATCAAAGCCATAATTGTCATAAATCAGGCGGATGTCTGAAATCAGTGCCATGCCATCAAAGCCATTATCATCATGACGCCCAACAAAGGGCGAGATGAAGCTGGCCCCGGCCTTTGCCGCCAGCAGCGCCTGATTGGCAGAAAAGCACAAGGTGACATTCACCATGGTGCCATCGCCCGTCAGTGCCTTGCAGGTTTTGAGGCCATCAATCGTCAGTGGCACCTTGATGCACACATTGTCGGCAATTTTGCGCAATACTTCTGCCTCGCGCATCATGCCTTCATGGTCGAGCGCGACCACTTCTGCCGACACCGGGCCATCGACAATGCCGCAAATCTCGCGCGTGACGTCCATGAAATCACGGCCTGATTTGTGGATCAGCGACGGGTTGGTTGTCACGCCATCCAACAGGCCCGTTGCGGCTAGTTCTTTAATGTCGGCAATCTCGGCAGTGTCAGCGAAAAACTTCATGGAAAAGCCATCCCGGTTGGAAACAAGTGATGGACAGGCTTTAACTTACCCCACGCCAAAAACAACTCACCTGCGCCTGCTGGTTCAGAAATTGATGTGGAGCAAAGCGGACCAATCACCCGCGTCTTGCGCCTAACCCTCAAGCCATGCTCTAAGGCGCGCCGAACGGATGAAGACCCATGGCACGCAAATTCCTGTATATCATCGCTGGCATTGTTGTTCTGATTATCGTCGTTTTAACGGCGCTGCGGCTTTTTGGCCTGCAGTTATCGCGCATTGCCTTTGTCCCAAGCGAACCCTTTCGGGCCCAACCTGCTTTGGCAGCGACTGTTTATGATCAGCCGGATATGTGGATTGCCCGGCCAGACAAGCCCGGAAACCCAGCGCTTTGGCGGCCCGATGGATTGGCAAAGGCAGATGCAGCGCAAAGCCCGGCGGCTGTCTTTTTCATTCATCCCACCAGCTATTTGGCGAAAGCGCACTGGAATGCGCCTCTGGACGATGCTGAGGCAAATGACCGGGCGGCGCAATTCGTTCGCGCACAAGCCAGCGTGTTCAATGCGACGCCCAATATTTGGGCTCCACGCTATCGTCAGGCGGCATTTGGTGCCTTTTTGACGGACAAGGCTGAAAAGGACCAAGCCCTTGGCCTTGCCTATAAAGATGTCTTGCAGAGCTTTGATGCCTTTGTGGCCGCACAAAAGCCCGGCACGCCACTGATTTTGGCGGGCCATAGCCAAGGCGCCCGCCACCTGCTCCACCTGCTGAAAGACCGTGTGGCTGGCACTCCACTGACCAAGCGGATTGTGGCCGCCTATGCGATTGGCTGGCCCGTGTCCTTGCGGGCAGATTTGCAGGCACTGGGCCTGCCTGCCTGCACCAAGGCAGATCAGACAGGCTGTGTCTTCAGCTATCAAAGCTATGCCGAGCCTGCCGAAACGCAGGATGTTTCGGCAGCCTTTGATGCCCAGCCAAGCCTAACGGGCCGACCCCGCGGCGATGCCTATCTGTGCACCAACCCGCTGAATGGTGGGGCACAGGCTGCATCGGACATCAAAGCCAATTTGGGCAGTGTCAGCAGCAGTGCAGATTTAAAAACGGGTACATTGGGGGCCGGCCTTGTTGGGGCACGCTGCGATACCAAAGGCTATTTGCTGATTGGCGAAGGGCCCGATCTTGGCCCCTATGTGCTGCCCGGCAATAACTATCATGTCTATGATTATGGGCTGTTTTGGGCCAATTTGCGCGCCGACGCTGTACGCCGTACGCAGGCCTTTGCAGCCCGGTGATCCACCTCGCCGCATCTACGTTTCGCGCTGACCTGCCTGAAGGCGGCCGTTTGCTTGGCCTTGATGTTGGCACACAAACCATTGGCACGGCGCTCTGCGATGCGGGCTGGACAATTGCCACGCCTGCTGAGTTGATCCGGCGCACCAAATTCTCAGTTGATCGGGCCAAGTTGCGCGAAATAATTGGGGCGCAATTGGTGCGGGGGATTGTGATTGGTCTGCCGCTTAATCTGGATGGCAGCGATAGCCCACGGACCCAATCCACACGCGCCTTTGCCCGCAATATCGACGAATTGGGCCTGCCCATTTTCCTCTGGGATGAGCGCTGGTCAACACAGGCCGTGGAACGCGCAATGATCGCCGCCGATTTATCCCGCGCCAAGCGCGCCGATCGGGTCGATTCCGCCGCAGCAGCCTATATTCTGCAAGGCGCGATTGATGCGCTGGCGATGGGCGGATTGTCCTAAACCGACTTGGCAGCCCCCCGCCCGTCCGCAAAAGGGGATGAGTGCTTGACCCCAATGGGGGGACGCGGCTAGGGCTGGGCTTTAATGACATCCCCTCTTTTCCCGCACCGACATTTGCTCGGCATCGCTGGCTTGCAGCCGCACGAAATCCTCTTTTTGTTGGATGAGGCGGAACAATGGGTCACGCTCAACCGCTCCTTGACCAAACATGATGATCGGCTGGCAGGGCTGACGCAAATCAACGCCTTTTTTGAAAACTCGACACGTACGCTGTTGTCCTTTGAAATTGCGGGCAAAAGGCTGGGCGCAGACGTTGTGAATATGCACGCCGCAACGTCCAGCGTGAAAAAAGGCGAAACGCTGATTGATACAGCAATCACCCTCAACGCGATGCGCGCCGATGTGATTGTGATCCGCCATGCCTCGTCCGGCGCGGTCGCGCTGATTGCTGATAAAGTTGATTGTCCGGTGCTGAACGCAGGCGATGGACGGCATGAACACCCGACGCAGGCCTTGCTCGATGCACTCACCATTCGCCGCCGCAAAGGCCAGTTTCAGGGCCTGAAAATCGCGATTTGTGGGGATGTGCTGCACAGCCGCGTTGCCCGGTCCAACATTTTGGCGCTGACCTCGCTTGCCGCCGAGGTTCGCTTGATTGCGCCTGCAACTTTGATGCCTCCGGGCATAGAACAGATGGGCGTCACCCCGTTTACTGATATGGATGCGGGGCTTGATGGCGTTGACGTGGTGATGATGCTGCGCCTGCAGACGGAGCGGATGGAAGGTGGCTTCATCCCTTCATTGCGGGAATATCATGCGCTTTATGGCCTGACCTATGAACGGCTGAAGCGCGCCAAGCCCGATGCGCTGGTGATGCACCCCGGCCCCATGAACCGCGGCGTCGAAATTGCCAGCGATGTGGCGGATGATGTCAATCGGTCTGTGATTGCGGAGCAAGTGGAAATGGGGGTTGCCGTGCGCATGGCCTGTCTTGACGTGCTAACGCGGAACCGCAGGAGCGCGACATGACTGAGCTTCTGGCAATTACCAATGCGCAGGTGCTGGGGGGCGGCACGTCTATTCTGATTGAAGGGGATCAGATTAAGGGCGTAGACCTGCCCTGCCCGCCTGATGCGCGGATTTTCGATGCCAAAGGCGCGACAGTCGCGCCGGGCATTGTCGATCTGGGCGTATTCTCTGTCGATAAGCGGGCCTGCATTGCCGGGGGCATTACCCGCGTGGCCTTGATGCCGGATCAGAACCCCGTTCTCGATGAACCTGGCATTGTCCAGCGAGCCGCCCTTGCCGCCAAACCCGATCTCTGGGTCCATCCGCTCGCCGCCGCCACCAAGGGGCTTGAGGGGCGTGAGCTGGGCGAAGTGGCGATGATGCGCAACACGGGCGCCCGCGCGATTGCCACAGGCCGCCACTGGATCGCGGATTCCGGCGTCATGATGAAAGTCATGGCTTATGCCGCCTCGCTCAACATGACGCTGATCAGCCATGCCGAAGATGGCGGATTGACGGGCAATGCCGTTGCGACCTCTGGGGAAATTGCCAGCCGTCTGGGCCTTGCCAGCGCGCCTGCCGAAGCCGAGGCTATGGCGATTGCCCGCGATGTGATGCTGGCGGAATTGACTGGCGTGCGCGTGCATTTCCGCAAGGTGACCACCGCACGCGGGCTGGACCTTGTGCGCGCTGCAAAGGCCAAAGGCCTGCCTGTCACTTGCGGCATATCGCCAACGCACCTCTTCCTGTCCGAAGTGGCGATCCATGATTTCCGCACCTTTGCGCGGCTCAGCCCGCCTTTACGGTCAGAAGCGGACCGGCAAGCCTGTCTGGCTGCCATTGCCGATGGCACAATTGATGTCCTGTGTTCTGCGCATGACCCTCGCGGGCCAGAGGCGAAACGCCTGCCCTTTGCCGATGCTGACCCCGGGGCCGCTGGTGCTGAAACCTTGCTGGCCTTGGCGCTCGGCCTTGTGCGGGATGGCCTGATTGATGAGGTGCGCCTGTTTGATGTGCTGGCCGCTGCCCCCGCGCGCTTATTGGGGCTGCAGTGCGGGCAAATTGCCCCCGGCGCACCAGCAGACCTAGTGGTGTATGATGCAGGTACGCCTTGGCAAATTGATGCCGCCAAATTTGTTGGCCAAGCCGGCAATACTCCGTTTGACAAGCTGCCTGTTCAGGGTCGGGTCCATGCGACGATTAAGGGTGGACGGGTCCTCGGCTAATCTTGGCTGCTAACGCAATGCCAATAACCGGGGCCGCGCGGGGGCCTTTGCGGCATAGCGCAATGTATCAAACCCAGTCACTGCGCGCAGGAAACAGCTTCCGCCTTGAGCGCGCAATTGGCCGCACAGTCGACGGGCGGCTTCCCGGCTCGCAAATTTACCGACAGAGACACGGTAAATTATGCCCTTTGCGCTTTGGACGCGGGCTTGGTGCACCGCATAGGCCTCTAAATGCCGCCAGCGCTTTGCCGTTTGTGCCCAGCTTCTCGCTGCGGCTTGCGGCGTGCGATAGGCCCCAATTTGAACCACATACCCCTCGCCAGATCGTAAAGCGCGGCTCCAGCGCTGCTGAACATCAGCTGGCGGTTTAGGTGCGGCCATCTGCCTCACATAAGCGGGCACGATTGCTGGGTCTTTCTCTTGCGCCGATACCTCATACCGCGATGGCTCAGCAGCTGGCAGCGGCGGCGCACTCACCAATTGTGCTGTTGTGACTGATGCCGCTTGCGGGGCCGCTTCGGCGCGGCTTTCCATCGGGGCAGGCCGGACATCCAGCGTGGCCAAATATACTGTGCGATCCCAATCACATGGCGAATTTACCACCGTGCGTGCTGGCCCCATCACCAGCCGCGAAGAGGCGGTACAGCTATGTGCAAAACTGCGGTCGGCAAAACAGGCCTGTGTTGTTGTGAAGGCCTAAGCGGAGGCCTTTATCAGTCCAATGTCGCCCAAGCCGCACGCGGATAGCCCATGGCGTAGAGAATGGCCGTCAGGTCGCCATGGTCAATCCGCGCCGGTGCGGCGGCCGCCGTTTTGGGTTTGGCGTGATAGGCAACGCCAAGCCCAGCGGCTTCAATCATGGGAATATCATTGGCGCCATCGCCCACGGCCAAGCTTTCCGCAGCTACAAGGCCTTTGACCGCGCATGTCTGTTCCAAGACCTGCTTCTTGGTGGCAGCGCCCACAATTTCGCCCTCAACACTGCCGGTCAGCACACCGTCTTTAATGCCCAAGACATTGGCAATGGCCTGATTAAACCCAATTTCAGCTGCCACAGGTTCGGCAAAGCGGGTGAACCCGCCTGAGACCAGCACAGCATGGCCGCCATGCGCACGGATGGTGCGGACAAGCTCTTTCGCGCCCGGCATAATCACCACGCGTTCGGCCAAACATTGCGCGATCACAGCTTCCGGTAGCCCTTCTAACAGGGCGACACGGCTGCGCAGCGCCGATTCAAAATCCAGTTCGCCGCGCATTGCGCGCTCAGTCACCTCGGCAATTTGGGGCTTAATGCCCGCATAATCGGCCAATTCATCAATACATTCGATGGTGATCATGGTGGAATCCATATCCGCCACAATCAGCGTGCGGGCGCGGTGCGCCGTCTGCTGCACGATTGCGTCGGTCGATGGGAAAGCGCCTTCCACAGCCGCGCGCACCGCAGCCGCATCACCCGTAAAATCGACGTCCAATGCCTTATTGGCTTCTACCCAGCGTGCCGCAAGCACCTGTGCGCCCGTCGCTGCAACCCGTTCCGCCGCAGTGGAAATATCACCTGCATCAAAATTCTGGGCTGCTATGAGCGTCGCTGTGAACATGGAATCGTCCGATAAGCCTCTAAAGGTCGCGCTCATCGCAGGGCCAACGGCCAGCGGCAAGTCTGCATTGGCGTTGCGGCTGGCAGAATATCTGCCCGCCACACTGATAAACATGGATGCAAGCCAGGTTTACCGGGACTTGCGCGTGCTTTCTGCCCGGCCAAGCGAGGCGGAGGAGGAGGCGGCCCCACACCGGCTGTTTGGCTATCTTGATGGCGCAGAAAGCTGTTCTGCCGCGCGTTGGGCCACTGATGCCAAGGCCGCACTTGCCGAAAGCGCGGCAGAGGGACGTTTGCCCATTCTGGTCGGTGGCACGGGGCTGTATATGCGCACCTTACTGGATGGCATTGCACCCGTGCCAGAAATTGATCCGCACATTCGCGCCGATATTCGTGCCCTTGCCGTGCGAGATGCCTATGCCGCCTTGTCACGCGAAGACCCCGCGGCTGCGGTTCGGCTCTCTCCCAATGACAGCACGCGTGTCGCACGCGCACTGGAAGTTGTGCGGTCGACCGGACGGACCTTGGCGGACTGGCAAAAGGCCAAAGTGGGCGGCATTGGCGATCAGGTTGAGCTTTTGCCCCTCATCCTCCTGCCCCCGCGCGATTGGCTCTATGCCCGGTGTGATCAGCGCTTTGCACAGATGGTGGACGCCGGGCTGGACGAAGTATCGACCCTGCTGGCGCGCGAGCTTAACCCGGATCTTCCCGTCATGCGGGCCATTGGCGTGCCTGAACTGGCGGACCATCTGGCAGGCCGGCTTTCCCGCGATGCAGCACTGGCGGCCGCGCAAATGGCCACGCGCAACTATGCAAAGCGCCAATTTACGTGGTTTCGCAACCAGCCGCCCGCTGATTGGCCACGGCACGAAGATGAATTAGATGTCGCTTCAGTCGATAAATTAGCAATAATATTACGCGATCAGGCGTTGACATAGTTGTTTGTTATCCCTAGGGCGCACGGCTTGCGTTCAATGTGCCGCGGTGCAACACACGCCGCCGCACAAATTGGGAAGGGCCGAAATGCCAAAGGAAATGTCTGGAGCCGATATCCTCATCGAGGCGCTAAGCGATCTCGGTGTTGAGGTTGTTTTCGGCTATCCGGGCGGCGCTGTGCTTCCCATTTATGATGCAATTTTTCAGCAAAAGCGCATCCGGCATATTCTTGTGCGCCATGAACAGGCCGCGACGCATGCGGCCGAGGGCTATGCCCGCGCGACGGGCAAGCCGGGCGTTGTGCTCGTCACCTCAGGCCCCGGCGCCACCAATGCTGTCACGGGCATTACCGATGCGCTGATGGATTCGATCCCCATGGTCGTCATCACGGGGCAAGTTGCCACGCACCTGATTGGTTCTGACGCGTTTCAGGAAGCCGATACTGTTGGCATCACGCGCCACTGCACCAAGCATAACTATCTGGTGAAATCGCCCGATCGCCTGGGCGATGTGATCCATGAGGCATTTCATATTGCAACCACGGGCCGCCCCGGCCCCGTTGTTGTCGATATCCCAAAGGACGTTCAGGTCGCGACCGCGCCGTATAAAAAGCCCGGCACGATCCAGCACCCCAGCTACCGCCCGCAGGTAAAGGGCGACATCAAGCAGATTGAACAAGCCATTGATATGCTGGCGGCAGCCAAGCGGCCGATCCTCTATACAGGTGGCGGCATCATCAATTCTGGCCCAGCAGCCAGCCAAATCCTGCGGGAATTGGCACGCGTCACGGGTGCGCCCGTCACGTCAACGCTGATGGGCCTTGGCGCCTTCCCGTCTTCATCCGACCAATGGCTTGGCATGTTGGGGATGCACGGCACCTATGAAGCCAATTGGGCCATGAATCAGGCGGATCTGATCCTCTGCCTTGGTGCGCGCTTTGATGATCGCGTCACGGGCCGTCTGGATGCCTTTGCGCCCAATTCCAAAAAGATCCATGTCGATATTGATCGCAGCTCGATGAACAAGACTGTCCGAGTTGATCTGGGCATTTTGGGCGATGTCGGCCGCGTCATGGAAGATATGGTGAAGGTCTGGAAATCCCGCCAATTGACCAAGCCTGACCTGTCGGGCTGGTGGAAGCAAATTGACGGCTGGCGCGCCAAGAAATCGCTCGCCTACCCCACATCCAAAACAGAAATCATGCCCCAAGCCGCGATCCGCGCCTTGTGGGAAGCGACGCATAAGAAAAACCCGATCATCACGACCGAAGTTGGTCAGCACCAGATGTGGGCGGCGCAACATTTTGATTTTGAAGCGCCCAATAAATGGCTGACCTCAGGCGGCTTGGGCACCATGGGCTATGGCCTGCCCGCCGCCATTGGCGCGCAATTGGGCAATCCCGGGGCGCTGGTCATTGATATTGCGGGCGAAGCCTCCATTCAGATGAACATTCAGGAACTGGCAACGGCGACCCAATATCGCCTGCCCGTTAAAATCTTCATCTTGAACAACGAATATATGGGCATGGTCCGCCAGTGGCAGGAACTGACCTATTCCAGCCGTTACTCCGAAAGCTATTCGGATGCCCTGCCCGATTTCGTAAAGCTGGGCGAAGCCTATGGCTGGAAAGGCATTCGCATTGAAACGCCTGATCAGCTGGAGGCTGGCATCGCCGATATGATCGCGCATGACGGCCCCGTGATTGTCGATTGCGTGGTCGCAAAGCTGGCCAATTGCTTCCCGATGATCCCGTCGGGTGCGGCCCATACCGATATGATCCTTGCCGATGACCAAGTGTCGGGCGAGCTGGATGATGAAGCAAAGGCGCTGGTGTAACATGCACATTAAAGAAGGCATTAAAGAGCGTCATACGCTGTCCGTCACCGTGTCGAACGAGCCGGGCGTGCTTGCGCGCATTGCCGGTATGTTCACGGCACGCGGCTATAATATCGAAAGCCTGACGGTCGCCGATATTACTGAGGATGACTCGATCAGCCGGATCACCATTGTGACAACGGGCACCCCGGCCGTTATTGAACAAGTGGTGGCACAGCTGGACCGTATGGTTCCTGTCCACAAAGTGACTGATCTGACGCTGCTGGGCGATCATGTTGAGCGCGAACTGGCGCTGGTAAAAGTTGCTGGCACGGGCGATCACCGGATCGAAGCGCTGCGGCTGGCCGAAGTGTTCCGCGCAAATGTCGTGGATACGACGATTTCCAGCTTTGTCTTTGAAGTGACCGGCGCATCGACCAAGATCGATCGTTTTGTCGAGCTGATGCAGGATATTGGCCTTGTTGAGGTTGCTCGCACGGGCATCGTCGCTATGGCCCGTGGGAAAGAGGCTGTTTGAACCAATACCTCTCCCGCCTGCGGGAGAGGGCAGTGAGACTAGGCGGCATGCCGCCTA
>RFZB01000251.1 GCA_009920915.1 Sphingomonadaceae bacterium
TAATTGACCTGCGGCACCCGTGCGGTTTTCTACGATTGCGTTGTAGCCTGCGGCGCGAAGCTCTTCGCCGACTTGGCGAGCCACCACATCCACAGCGCCCCCTGCAGGGTAGCCCACCAGTATCTTCAAAGGTTTGCCTTGCGCGAAGGCCAGACTCGGGGCGAGACCTGCGAAAGCACTGGTTCCGATGTAGGTCAAGCAATGGCGACGATTCTGCATGTTGATCCTTTCAATGAAGCTGAAAGCAGCATTTGATGAAGGCATGTTCGCTGTAAAGCCTATGAACAAACGCATCGATCATGTGTATGGCTTGAGCGTGTCTCAGTATCTTCGGTAACAATAAAGGGATGACCCCTACTCAGCCAATCGCCAGCGATCGCTTCGCGGCTGAACTTTTGCAAAGCCGCCTGTTGGGACGCAAGTTCGCGATCGCCCTTGCGGAACCGATGGACTTCAAAAGCAGGCCTTTGCATCGATTGGATGCAGGAGTGAACTTGTGCAAAGCGGGCGATCGCGTGAGGCAGTTGCCCTACGTCATGAGCGGGCGGCTCGATGCCGTGGTGCACGTGCCGGGCGTTCAAGGCGGGCAAATTATTCCGATCTCGTTTCGCGCGGGTGAAATGGCTTTTTTGTCTTACTTGTTCAACCAGCTGCCCAGCGGTAGCGACTTGGTGGTGGGAGAGCCCAGCACCATTCAATGGCTGCCCCTGCAAGACATTGAGACTTGCCTGCTCAATGACCAAGGTTTGTTGCTGATGCTGGTACGTTTTCTCGGGCAGCGGCTGCGTGAGGTGCAAGCACGTGAGCGCAGTTGGGCGTCAAGAGGCGTGCAACACCGGCTTTGTGCCGGCTTGGCACGCATGGCAGCTGATTTGCCCAGCCGTTCAGACAGGCGTACCGTTGTCGTCGCAACTCATGAGCAGATAGCAGCCAGCTGCGGCATCAGCCGTCCGAAGGCCTCCATTGCCCTCAAATCGCTGGAGGGCGATGGCGTTTTAAAACTTGGTCGAGGCTGGATCGAGGTGTTGAATTTGAGGGAATTGATCGAAAAAGCCGACTAGAAATCGCCGGACTTTACAAACATCAAGAGGGTGTCCGAAGGAAGGTCTGCTTTCCAGAAAAACACTTGTCTGCACCGACAGGTTCAACGGCCGCTATGGGTCGGTAGCCGCCCCAGCCGCACAAAGACATGTCCTCAATCGACCGGTAGCTGTGGCCGATAACGTGTCCTAACGAACGGCCCATCCCCCCGACATGGGAAAGACCTGCCCAACAAAGCAGCTGGCCGCGTCGCTGCACAGGTAGGCCACAAATTGCGCGTCTTCCTTGGCTGTGACCAGTCGACCCAGGGGGACTTCGCGCTGCAGTCGCTCCTGAAAGCGCGGGTTGGCTTGTACTTCGGCCGGGAAA
>RFZB01000252.1 GCA_009920915.1 Sphingomonadaceae bacterium
ACCAGATCCACGTACATGAGCTTATTGGCCAGTTGCCCAGCCTTGCCCTGAGCCTTTTCCAGCTCCAGCGCGTTGACCAGTTCGACCGTTGAGAAGAACCGGACACGTTTGCCATGAACCCGGATGGCTTCAATACCAATACTGGTCGCCAGGTGCGTCTTGCCAGTTCCCGGACCTCCAACGAAGACCACGTTGTGGGCTGATTCGATGAATTGCATCTTGTGCAGATCCCTCACCAGGGCTTCGTCGACTTGGGCTTCATCGAAGGCAAAGCCGGTCAAATCTCGGTGCGCCGGGAATCTGGCGGCTCGCATCTGATAGGCCATTGAGCGTACATCCCGATACGCACTCTCTGCCTTGAGCAGTTGATGCATCAGCGCCTCATGGTCGAGAGACTTCATGCGTGCTGTGCCCAATACTTCCGGCCATGCCCCAGCCATTCCATGCAAGCTCAACCCCTTCAGGGCTGCAACAACGTCATTCGACATGGTCGCCCCCTTTGTTCAGGCGCAGAGCGTCGTAGCGATGGACGTCTGCTTGGGACGGCTCAATCAGCTCAATAACCATCGGCAGCTCCTGAATCTGCTTGGCAGGCTCCTGTAAGCGAGACAGGATGTTCAGAACATGCTCGCCACTGACCCGACCAGCTTGCAACGCCAACTCCACCGCCACCAGAACGGGTTCCAAGCCATGCAAAGTGACGGCATTGAGGACTTTGGCCATGACACGATCGCCTCCCGGGTTCTTCAGCAGCTGCCGCTGCAGCTCCAGTAAAGGCTCGGGCATGGCTTTGAAGGGCGCTCCGTTGCGTAACGCCCCAGGCTTTCTCTCAATCAGGCTAATGTAGTGCGTCCAGTCGTAAATCGTCTGATCGCGTTCAAAGCTGCGCTTGAGCGTCACACATTCCCCGTCGGCTGCCACAACCAGCAAATGTGCAGGGTAAGCGCGCAGGCTGACCGTGCTGTTGATCCACTCGCATGGGACGCTGTAGCGGTTGCGTTGGTAATGGATCAGAGATGTTGGCGAGACCAGTACGGGCTGTTCGATGTAGCCGTTAAACGGTGTCGGGCAAGGCATCAGGCGAACTTGTTCGTCTTGCCAAATATCGGCTACCGTCAATTCCGGCCACTCAGGATGCTTCATCTCTTGCCAGGCCTTTAGACAAGCCTCCCGAACCCACACGTTCAGCTCATCCAAGTCGGCCCACCGGCGTTCGCTCACCTCGCGCCAAATCCCCCGGCGTCGGTCCTGAACGTTCTTCTCAACGATGCCCTTCTCCCAACCGGCAGCACGGTTGCAGAACTCAGCCTCGAACAGATAGTGGCCCGTCATCGACTCGAACCGGGCATTGACGCTGCGCTGCTTGCCAGAGCCGACCTT
>RFZB01000253.1 GCA_009920915.1 Sphingomonadaceae bacterium
ACGGATTAGACACACCGAATATTGTAGCTGCTGCAGAAAAAGTGATGAGCAGAAAATACATCGAAGAAGTTCGTTCTCTCAACGTCAGTGCGACGGTGAAATTTGTACTCGAGGAGTTCTGCTCGCTCTGGCTGCGATTGGATGATCAGATTTCAGCCTTCAACAAGAAGCTCGCAGAGCAGGCTCAAGCCGACAGCCTGTATCAGCGTTCACAAACGTTCTATACAGGCTCGAAGAAATTCAAAAAGATCGCCGGATGAATTCATCGCACTGGACCAACCGCAGTTTCACCGCCCCATTCACTGCGACGGGCACTTCGGCGCTCGTGCCATCGCCTCCGTGGCATTACGCGGGCTGGCTGCTGAATGTGGCTTTCAGCTACGACGCCTCGCTCGCCACCGTCCTCCTGCCGCCGGCAGTCGGGAAACCGAACGGAAGAGGCTGTGTGCACTTTGCCGACTGGCAGGCCACCACGGATGGCCATGAACTTCTGGACCCGGTCATGGCGCAGTACCGAGAGACGATCATTGTTCTTGAAGTCGAGCGACCCGATGGCTCCCTCTCGATGTACTGCCCGGCGATTTGGGTCGACCAGGACATTTCTCTGGTCAGGGGCTTGTTGCAGGGATGGCCCAAAAAATTCGGTAGCACCTGGCTCACCCGAAGCCTTCCCCTGGATCACCCTGCGGCTGCGCCACTGCGCAAAGACAGTCGCCTCGGGGCCAGTCTCGCAGTCAAGGACAGGCGTCTGCTGCAAGCGCAAGCCACCATCAGCGGCAAAACAGGTCGCGCTCTTGGTTTTCTGGCGCGGCCCACGATAGGCGCTGTCGGTTGGCCCGACTTGAAGCATCCGCAGCAAATGCCGCAGATCGAGCTGGTCAAGGCAGACATCCGAAACAAGGTCGGCGGCGAATGGATGGAAGCGAGTGCATCGCTTCAACTCTTTGCGCACCCCTCAGAAGACATCGGGATATTGGGAGAGCTGGTTGCGCAAGAGGCCAGCGCTGGCTGGTTGGGCATCACTGTGGCCGGGGCACTGCATGCTTGACGGATTGGACCCATCGGCTACATCACAGCTGCCTCATCGCGTCGTGGTTGTATTGGCTTCAGACCTGACCGGGGGCGCAGCCGCCAATGTCTCTGCCTGTCTGGCATCCGGGCTGGCCGCATCCGTACCGGGCTGGGCAGGAAAGGCCTTGACTGACAGCACTGGCTTTCAGACAGTCGCCTCGTCGCATGTGCCCATTGCGATCCTGCGGGCAACGCCAGAGGCCATGCAGAAATTGATCCAGCAACTTGTGAGCACACCGCCAAGCGAGGGTTGCACGATTTGTCTGTTCCCCAAGTATGCGCAAACGGTTCATGACGCCCTTGCGTATT
>RFZB01000254.1 GCA_009920915.1 Sphingomonadaceae bacterium
CTCGATCGGCCGCTATGGGTGCAGTATTTTGATTGGCTCTGGCGTGCGCTGCAAGGCGATTTCGGCGATAGTTATTTCTTCAAGCAGCGCGTTGCCAAGCTGATCCTGGATCGCATGCCGATTACCATGACCCTTGGAATTTGCGGCTTGTTGATTGCCCTCGTGGTTGCCTTGCCATTGGGCATCGTTGCGGCAGTTAATGAAAATACCTGGATCGATCGTAGCGTGATGTTGGTTGCGCTGATTGGCCAAGCCATGCCGTCCTTCTGGTTGGGGCTGATTTTGATGGTCGTCCTGGGCCTCAATCTTGGTTGGTTGCCCATATCCGGTACCGGGTCGTGGGAGCATTTCGTCATGCCCTCCGTCGTTTTGTCCTTCTCGGCCATTCCGTCGCTCATGCGCCTGACGCGGTCTGGCATGATTGAAGCCTTGGGGTCTGATTACATCCGCACGGCCAGGGCCAAAGGCCTGTCGCGTCTTTCGATCCTGGTGAAGCACGGGTTTCGCAATGCGGCGATCCCGGTGGTCGCCATTGCTGCGGTGCAATTGGGCTTCATGCTCGGCGGGTCGATCGTTATTGAAACCGTCTTCGCGCTGCATGGGGTTGGGTATCTGGCCTGGGAGAGTATCAGCAAGAACGATTTTCCGGTGGTGCAGGCGGTGGTGCTGGTCCTGGCGCTCATTTACATTGGGCTGACATTATTGTCGGACCTGCTGAATGCGGTGCTTGACCCAAGGCTGCGGTCAGCATGAGCAACGTGATGACAAGCCCGACTACTTCTTCCTCCCGGCGGTTATGGCGCAATCCAGGTTTCGTGTTTGGCGCCCTGATTGTTGGCTTTGTCACCGTGGTCGCCATTATCGGACCTTGGCTCGCGCCCCATGATCCATTCGCGATTGATCTTGGGCGGCGTCTGGTCACGCCGATGTGGATGGAAGGCGGCACGCCGCTCAATCCGCTGGGCACAGACCAATTGGGGCGGGATTATCTCTCTCGCCTGATTTATGGCGCCCGGGTGTCGATGATCATCGGCATCGCCACCGTGATCACCTCTGGCCTGATTGGTACCGTATTGGGTGTGCTTGGGGGATTTTACGGCGGCAAGGTTGACGATGTGGTGGTATTCGCGATCACCGCGCGGCTTTCGATCCCGGTGGTTCTGGTGGCTTTGGCCGTTGCGGGCCTGATCGGCAGCAGCTTCATTCTGGTGATTCTGGTGCTCGGGCTATTGCTGTGGGATCGCTTTGCCGTGGTGGCGCGTTCGACAACCATGCAGATCCGCAACCTGGATTATGTTTCGGCCGCTTGGTGCGCCGGGGCTTCACCGGTTGCGGTTCTGCTCAAGGAAGTGCTGCCCAATATCGCCACCCATCTTGCG
>RFZB01000255.1 GCA_009920915.1 Sphingomonadaceae bacterium
CCGTACGCGTGCCATTCAGACCGAAGAAAAGGAACAGCTGGCCAAGGACCGTGACGATGAACGCACGATCCTGAACCGCGCCACTTTCTCACGCCTGAAGGAAATGCTGATTGGTCAAATCGCCACCGCAGCGCCCAAGGGCCTGAAAAAAGGTGGGGAAATTGACGAAGCCGGTCTGAACGAAGTTGAAACCCATGAATGGTGGAAAATTGCCGTTCAGGACGACCGCGTCCAAGCCGATCTGGAAGCCGTGAAGATTCAGTATGATGACGCGGTAAAGCGGATCAACGCCAAGTTTGAAGACCGTGTTGAAAAGGTCGAGCGTGGCGATGATCTGGCACCGGGCGTGCTCAAGATGGTCAAGGTCTTCGTCGCCGTGAAGCGCAAGCTTCAGCCGGGGGACAAGATGGCTGGCCGTCACGGCAACAAGGGTGTCATCAGCCGTATCGTTCCGCAGGAAGATATGCCCTTCCTTGAAGACGGAACGCCGGTGGACATCGTGTTGAACCCGCTGGGCGTGCCGTCGCGCATGAACGTCGGGCAGATCTTCGAAACGCACTTGGGCTGGGCTGCACGCGGCCTTGGCAAGCAAATCGAAGCGTCGTTGGAAGAATGGCGCGCCAAGGGCGGCACCGAAGCAGGTGCGGCACCAAGCGCGGTTCGTGAGCGTCTGGTGACCATCTATGGCGAGTCCTATAAGGATGAGATCAACGGTCGTAGCGATGCGGATATTGTCGAAATGGCGCATCTGCTGCGCAATGGCGTGCCAATGGCAACGCCGGTGTTTGACGGTGCTCGTGAATCGGATGTGACGCGGATGCTGGAACTGGCGGGGCTCGATGGCTCGGGTCAGGTGACCGTTTATGACGGCCGCACCGGCGAAGCCTTCGACCGGAAGGTGACTGTGGGCTATATCTATATGCTCAAGCTGCACCACTTGGTCGATGACAAGATCCACGCGCGCTCAATTGGTCCGTACAGCCTTGTTACCCAGCAGCCGCTGGGCGGTAAGGCCCAGTTCGGCGGTCAGCGCTTTGGGGAAATGGAAGTCTGGGCGCTCCAGGCTTATGGCGCGGCCTATACGCTGCAGGAAATGCTGACGGTGAAGTCCGACGACGTGGTCGGCCGCACCAAGGTTTACGAAGCGATCGTCAAGGGCGACGATACCTTCGAAGCTGGCATTCCCGAAAGCTTCAACGTTCTTGTCAAGGAAATGCGCTCGCTCGGCCTTAATGTTGAGCTGACCAGCATTGGTGATGAGGATGATGACGACGGGCTCGCCAGAACTGCAGCGCCTCGGCATCGATTCCAAGCACCTTTGTGAAATGAGCGCCGAGCGCGTCACCGAACG
>RFZB01000256.1 GCA_009920915.1 Sphingomonadaceae bacterium
TGCAAAGCGGTAACCACGCAAATCTAACCGATTATGCAATCGTTTGCAATAGAGGGTAAACCCACCCCCCCGAAGGGTGTCACTGGCCCGATTCAGCGGGCCAGCAGCGTCCAGAGCGATGCCAGCTGCACCGCTGTGCTGTCGCCCTGCAGCGCCTTCCACTGGGCCTGGGCATCGGCCTTGCGGCCGGCCTTGAACAAGGCAATGCCCCGCCGCAAGCCAGCCTCTGCTTCGCGCCGCAGGCCGCCCGACTGCAGGGCCTTGTCGTAGGCCAGCACGGCGGCAGGCCAGTTCTGCTTGGCGGCATGGGCTTCGGCCACCGCCATCCAGGCATTGCCATCCCTGGCGCCCTGCTCGAGCTGGGGCAGCATGGCATCGTCTTCCTTCGCCTTCTTTCTGGCTTGCTCCAGCAAACGCGCATGCGCCGCCGCTTCGGCGCCCTTGCCCAAAATGCCTTTCTGGTGCCCGGCTTCCAGCACCCGCAGGGCCTCGGCAGGCAAGCCCGCCTTGAGTGCCAATTCGGCCATCTCGGTGTATTCGGCGCTTTCTTCCAGATTGCCGGTTTCGGCCAGCAGCCGATAGGCGTCGAGCTCATACCGGCTGTTGAACCCCGGCAGGTTGGTCAGCCTGACGATGGTGTCTGCCCAGTAGGCTTTGGTGGGGTACAAATCGATCAGGCGCATCAGCACCGAGAAGTAGCCTTGCGGGTCCTTGAGCTGAAGATTGGCAGCGCCCATCAGGCGCAGTTCGGCCTCTGGCGTCTTGCGGTTCTGCAGCCTGTCCTGCTGCAAAAAGCCTTCCATGTCCTGCAGCAGCCTTGGATGCTCTCCCAGCAAGCTCAGGCTCTGCAGCAATGCCGTTAATTTTTTTATCGTTGATGCATTTAATCAATGCTTCAGGGAAAGACCTTTCTTTTCCGTACAGAATTCCAATCTTTTTGGTCATGGTAGGTAATGTTATCCCCAATTTATGAAAATTGGTAGAATTAGTTGTCGACCATTGCATTCCTAAATCCTTATTTTTGGCGGCATGTTCAAACTCCGACAATCTCAGGCGGTCTGTGAACGCCATACCATTGTTTCTGCACAACTTGGTCGCACTGTAAAAATCGACCTCTACCTTCCTCCTCAGATCGAAAAACTGGGACACGTTGATCTACTATTCATCAACGATGGCCAAGATCTCGAAAAAATGAATTTCAGTCAGGTGTTCCAATCCGTTGCAATCAGCAATCCTTTGGTTGCAGTGGGACTCCATGCTGGACCGGAACGAAGGCGCGAATATGGAGTAGCCAATCGACCGGACTACCTTAATCGAGGAGATAAGGCTGGAGCATATCACCAATTCATGT
>RFZB01000257.1 GCA_009920915.1 Sphingomonadaceae bacterium
GATCGGTGGTCTGCTTGGCCATGCCAGCCCGCAGACGACGCAGCGTTACGCTCATCTGATTGATGAGTCGGCCGCGGCTGCTGCTGCGCTGGTGGCCGGGCAAATAAAAAACCCGGCTGGCTAGACCGGGCTCCGTCGTCCACGCGCCAACGCTAGCCCTTGCTGGCTGTCACCGCTAGGTCGCCGTTGTACCTGCCGGTCACCGCATAACTGCGGCCGGGGATGCCTTCCATCTTGTGGAACACCATCTGGCCGATCTTCATGCCAGGCCAGATTGCGACCGGGTGCATCTTGCGCGCGTTGCTCAGCTCCAAGGTGAGGCGGCTGCCATGCCAGCCAGGATCACACCAGCCGGCCAGCAGATGCTCAAGACCTTCGCGTGCGCGGCTGGACTTCAGCACGAACTGCGCAGCGATGCAGTCGGGCAGGTTGAAGATCTCGCGCGTTTCCGCCAGGCAGAACTCACCCGGCTGCAGCCAGTACGGATCCTCTGCTGTGTGGCCGGCGATGCCGTGGATCTGCAGCTGCGGTGACTCAGGCACCTCGATCATGATCCGATCGCCCAGCAGCACATCAATGCTGGCCGGGTTGACTAGATCAGGATCAAACGGCACCACCATCGCGTGGTGCTGGCAGAGGTGATGTAGCTCGTAGTCGGGCAATGGCACAGCCGGCGCGCAGTAGGATTGGGGTGCTCCAGCGGGTTGCCGCCCCTGAAGCGTGACCACCTGCTGTTCTCAGGCGATGCCCTCAAGCGTAGAGGTTTGGAAGCCCGTTGTCGGCTACGAAGGGCTGTACGAAGTTTCGGATCAGGGCCGGGTTAAAGGGCCCAAAGGCTTTGTAAAGCCAAAGATTGGCCGCAACGGTTACGCCAGAACTGAGCTGTGGCGCAAAGGTGATCGCCATAGGCCCTCAATTCACAGGCTGGTCGCGCAAACCTTTATCCCGAACCCAGACGGCAAGCCGCAAGTGAACCACTTGGACGGCGACAAGCTGAACAACGCAGCCGCAAATCTGGAGTGGTGTACCGCGCAAGAAAACGCGCTTCACGCTGTCGCCCTTCATGGCCGTCATGGCGAAAGGGCAACAGCAGCCAAACTCAGCGAGCGAGAGGCCATCGCCATCTTGGTGATGCTGGAAAAAGGCGCGCCCGGAAAATGGTTGGCAGATTTGTTTGGGGTCACCAATGCGCAGATCAGCCACCTGCGCCTGAACCGCCAATGGCGCGCGCTTAAGCGTAGTCCCAACGGCGTCGCTGGCCGTCAGAGCGACGCCCAAGATGAATGAACTGCGGTGCCGCATAGCCCAGCGAGAACGGCCATTCGCGATCGCACCAAGCCTGCACAGCCAT
>RFZB01000258.1 GCA_009920915.1 Sphingomonadaceae bacterium
CCTTCCCGATTTTGCCCAGCGCATCGACCAGATTGGCCCCGGCAGGGACCTGGTGTTCGACGCCGTCGACGTTGATGGTGACCAAAGAAGGTTTGTTGTCCGTGACCATGGGTCTGGAAAGTTAACGGCAAGTTAGGTGACCCCCCACCTCCCGCAAGGGGAAAGGCGGGAAAAGGGCTCCTATTAGGGCTTGGGCTAGGGCCAGAGCCAGGGCTTGATACGAAAACCCAGTTTTTGGGTAGGGTCGGGACCGCGTCATGACCTAGGTGCCTTGGGATAGGGGCAGCACCGCGTGCTGCCCCGGTCACCTCATATATAGAAAGGGAAACCGGATAGGACGGTGAGGCTTTGCCTTGGGTAGGGACAGCACCACGTGCTGTCCTAGGTGCAAAAGTGCAAATCGGCCGACGGCCTGTGCAAAGGTGCAAACGTGAGAGACATTTCTTGGTGCCTGGCGCCGGCTGCCGAAGGCCGAATGGCTGACTCCCGAAAGGCCGATGCCCCGGTGGCTGCCACCCGCCACCCGAGAACGGATAACCCTAGGGCAGCACGCGGTGCTGCCCCTACCTAAATTACCGGGCTCTAGCCCTAGCTCTGGCTCTAGCCCTATAAATGAAACTTATCCACCATTTACTCTCATTTAAAGACCTATACCAATCATTTATCCCTAATATCCCCCATAGGCCATACTCATCCCTTCCCGTTGGAGTGCTTGGACTTGCAATCATTTGCTAGGGGTTTTCTCTCAATTTGGGCCATTCCATCAATTGTGAATAACTTTCAGCACCACGCATCAAAGGCTTCGGCCGGCTCTTTCTGGGCCGCGTGCGCTTTGCTGTCGGTATGTTACGCCCAGGTTTCCGCTCAGACCGCCCCGGATGCCGGCAGTTTGCTCAATCAGATTCAGCGGAGTTTCGCGCCGCCTCGTCTGCCCGACGTCGGTCCGCCCGCGCCGCCGCCCAAGGTCGAACTCACCGAGCCGAAAGGACCGAAGATCGTCGTCACGACTTTCCGTTTCACCGGCAATCTCCTGATCCCGTCCGAGACGCTCGCGCCGCAGCTCGCCGCGTATGTCGGCAAGCCGCTCGGTTTCGAAGACCTGCGCAACGCCGCGGCGGAGATCTCGCTCTACTATCGTCGCCAGGGATACGTCGCGACCGTCGCCGTCCCGAAGCAGGAAGTGAAGGACGGCGTGGTCACGCTGCGCGTGCTCGAATCGCGCTTCGGCGGCGTGACGTTTGATTCGGCTTCTGATGGGCGCATCGATCCCGAGCTCATCCGCCAGATCATCGTGCACGCCATGCAGCCGGGCGCGCCCACCGACATGCGTCAGCTCGACCGCGGCATCCT
>RFZB01000259.1 GCA_009920915.1 Sphingomonadaceae bacterium
CGACCTGGCATGGCCGGGCGGCCGACCTCCTGGGGGAAAGACGGGGGGAGGAAGCGGTGCGAACCACCGAGCTGCTGACTGAGCTATCCCCGGCGTTGCTCGATTGACGGCGCCGACAGGATGGCGGGATGTTCCCGATTCCCGCGGATCCGCTCGCGCAACGCCTGCTCCTGAACGCCCTCCCCGGCGTGGGGCCCGCCACGGTGCGGCGCCTGCGCGACGCGTTCGGCGGCGACCTGGCGGCCGCGCTCCGGGCGCGCCCGGCCGAACTCGCCCGCCTCAAGGGCGTGGGGGCCAAGCTCGCCGCGACGATCGCGGCGCGTGATTTCGATTGGGCCGCGGAATTGGCGCGCGTCGAGGCGCTCGGCTTCCGCGTGGTCGCCGAAGGCGCCCCCGACTGGCCGCTCGCGTTCGCGCCGCTCTGGGATCCGCCGCTCGTGCTCTACGCGGAGGGCGCGACGTTGCCGGGGGAACGCGCGGTGGCGATCATCGGCTCGCGCCATTGCACGCTGGTGGATCGTGAGCGGCTTGGCGCGGGGCATCGACACCGCGGCGCACGAGGGCGCCCTCGACGCGGAGGGACGGACGGTGGCCGTGCTCGGCCACGGCCTGGACCTCACCTACCCGCCGGAGGGCCGCGCGCTGCGCGCCCGGATGCGGGAGCGCGGCGGCGTGCTGAGCGAATTCCCGCTCGGCCGACCGGCGGACCGGCAGAGCTTCCCGCAGCGCAACCGGATCGTCGCCGCCCTCGCGCGGGCGGTCGTGGTGATCGAGACCGACGTCGATGGCGGCAGCCTCATCACCGCGCGCTTCGCCGGCGACCTCGGCAAGACGCTGTGCGCGGTGCCCGGCCGCGTGGACAGTCCGGCGAGCCGCGGCTGCCATGCGCTGCTGCGCGACGGCGCGACGTTGGTGACCGGCGTCGACGACATCCTCCGCGAACTGGGCGAGGCGCGCGACCAGGCGGCGTTGCCCTTGCCTTCGCCGGCGGCGCCCGCCCCCGAACACGCGCGGTGGCTGCGGCCGTTCGCCGGCGGGACGGCCCACGACGCCGAATCGCTGGCGGAGGCGACGCACTGCGCCCCGGCCGAGGCCGCCGCCATGCTGGCCTTGCTGGAGATCCGCGGGCTGTTGCTGCGCCGACCGGACGGGCGGCACGAGGCGGGTTGATCAGCGGTGCGGGACGTTGCCTTCCGCCGGCGGCACCGCGGTCGCCAGCGGCTGGCCGGCGACCCAGTCGAGGAGCGCCTTGGGCTTGGCCAGGACGTCGCGGCCGGCGGACCACCACGCGCGCCAACCCTCCCCGAACTCGGCGGCGTAG
>RFZB01000260.1 GCA_009920915.1 Sphingomonadaceae bacterium
TGTAGCAGGCGACGCCCGCGAGGTGTCTCGGGCATATCTGATGTCTTGGTCTGCCGGGTGGCGAACGAGAATCCGAGCCATGCGCGTCACACGAGCCGACTGGTGAACTGGAAGCTCCTATTTCTGATTCTGTGGTCCATCACCGCAGGCATTTCGGCTTTTGGGCTCGCAACGGGCACGAAGCTGGAGTTTGAAGTTGCTCGTTATGGCATGACGATCCAGCGAGACCCTGACACGAGACGGTTCCTGATTGAAGCGGTGGAGCCGAATGGCCCGGCTGAACGCGCTGGCTTGCAGCCTGGGGACAAGCTGGACTTCCCGACCGGCGATGCTGTCACTTTGAGTGTGCGTAAGCCCGGCTTGCTGCTCGATATCGGCTTCGATCGCGACGGGATATTCCATTCGGGGGCACTGACCTCCGAGGCTGAAGAGAAAGACGCGAAAGCTATCTTCGACGGCTTGTACGGTGCGTGGATGAGTCTCTTGTTCCTATCGAGTTCACTGCTGATCGGCGGTGCCCGATCGAAAGCGCAATCCCTGCGTTGGATCGCACTGATGTTGCTGACCCTAGAGTTTCTGAACATAGGTCTCCTGGCTTCTCCCACCCTGAGTCGTATTTCGAATAGTCTGGCGAATACGGCGCTGGTCGTGGCACCGATACTGATGCTCAAGTTCTGGATTACCTTCTCGGAGGAGCAGGCCGTACCCATCGAACATGGGTGGCGCCAATGGACTTGGTTCTTGGTGCTCCCAGGGTCGATGTTTGCAGCTGCAGTGGTGGGTACACGAGGGCTTGACCACCTCTTGAGCCAATCTGTTGGGGGGGCTTCATCACCCTATTTGGAGTGGTATCTGCTGTTGAGTTCATCCATTGACCTCCTTTGGATGACCTGGGGGGTTCTAGGGTTCGGAAGTTGCGTGCTCCTGGCCTGGCAGGTCCTGAGACGCAGTCGTGGTGGCGCCTCCAACGAGGCCTACTGGGCAGCGGCGTCCTTGCTCGCATTGTTCATCTCGCCTCTGGGCTTCTTCATCGGCTCAGTGATCATGGCTGCTGGTGGCGTCTCTTTGACCACGCGCGAGGCTGTTGCAGACTTTTGGCATTACCTCACGCTTCCCTTGGCGACTCTTTGCATCTTGGCGTTTGTGTACCAGTCGCTGCGTCGCCGGATGATCAGCTTTGAGTTTGTGGTCAACCGAACTGTGGTTTACCTCTTCACCGGGGCCATTCTGGTGGCCATTTTTTGGTTGGTGAAAAGGAATATCGAGTCGATGGGCTATGTGAATGACAACGCACAGGATGTAATGCTCAGCGGGGCACTCG
>RFZB01000027.1 GCA_009920915.1 Sphingomonadaceae bacterium
ACCAATCAATTATTCATCATTGATAGAGCGCTGACCGTTAACGAGATTAACGCACATTTAAGCACAGAACTTTATTATGCTTTTAATACGCAGTGGGGCACAGGAAAAACTAGGAATCATCGCATTACCTATGATTTTTTGAGCAAGCTAGATAATAGCGTGTCTCGAAGTAGCGCTCAAAAACAAATCTTAACGGCAATCACAGCTCTTTCTTTTGCTGCACAAGAATATTTTTGGAACGAAAAGTCAACACTTAATGACTTAAGATCCCGCGCTAAACGAGAATTTCGCTACGGACTTTTCAAAAAAGCTGGACACAAACTTAACATTTCAAACTTAGTATTTCTTGATGAAGAAAATATAGAATTCAAACCAGCTCCTTCTGCAGGTGATGGTATGTGTGGTGAAAATAGCCTTTTCATTCAAACAGATGGAGCAGTGGGTGGAATTTCTGAAAACAATGCCAGATATAAAATTGAACGACCCGTACATCCTGATCCACGAAAAGAAGCTGTCGAACCTGCAAGCGATGCTGCCGATTTTGGAAGCTGTCGTTCAGTCCGGCCGTCCGCTTCTCATCATTGCAGAAGACATTGAAGGCGAAGCGCTCGCAACGCTGGTCGTCAACAAACTGCGTGGTGGCCTGAAGGTTGCGGCTGTCAAGGCACCGGGCTTTGGCGATCGTCGTAAGGCGATGCTGGAAGACATTGCCATCCTGACCAAGGGTGAAATGATTTCGGAAGACCTTGGCATCAAGCTGGAAAGCGTCACCATTGGGATGCTCGGTCAGGCCAAGCGCGTCACCATCGACAAGGACAACACGACCATTGTTGACGGTGCTGGCGAAGCAGAGTCGATCAAGGCCCGCACCGAAGCGATCCGTCAGCAGATCGAAATCACGACCAGCGACTATGATCGTGAAAAGCTGCAAGAGCGTCTCGCAAAGCTGGCTGGCGGCGTTGCCGTGATCAAGGTTGGCGGTGCCACCGAAGTCGAAGTGAAGGAGCGTAAGGACCGCGTTGATGACGCACTGCACGCCACCCGCGCGGCTGTGGAAGAAGGCATTGTTCCGGGCGGCGGTACCGCGCTGCTGTATGCCACCAAGGCTCTGGAAGGCCTGAAGGGCGCGAATGATGACCAGACCCGTGGTATCGACATCATCCGCAAGGCGATTGAAGCGCCGATCCGTCAGATCGCGTCGAACGCTGGTCATGATGGCGCAGTGGTTGCTGGCAACCTGCTGCGTGAAAATGACGAAACGCAGGGCTTTAACGCTGCAACCGACACCTATGAAAATCTGGTGAAGGCTGGCGTCATTGACCCGACCAAGGTTGTCCGTACGGCGCTGCAGGATGCGGCCTCGGTTGCTGGTCTGTTGATCACGACTGAAGCCACGATTGCCGAACTGCCGGAAGACAAGCCTGCCATGCCCGCAATGCCGGGTGGCGGCATGGGTGGCATGGACTTCTAAGTCCAACGCTCAGGCGAAGATAAAGAGGGCCGGGGCTATACGCCTCGGCCCTTTTTTTATGGGCTGGGGTCGCCTTGCGGCGCGGGTGGTGACTCCTGCCGGCTGTTGAGCATGGCGGATGCATCATTCAGCGCCTGCGCCTCATCGCGCGGCAAGCTGGCCGGATCGGGCACATCGCCGCCGCCGCAGCCCGCAAGCAGGGCCATCAACAAGACAGCAAACGTGCATGGGGTGGTCCGCATGAAGTTGCTCCTCATAAAAAGGGCTGCGCTCTTGCGAGGCAGCCCCTTGTAAACTCCAGCAAAACTGCTGCCTTACATATGGTTGGCAGCGGCTTCAGCGGCTGCCTTTGCAGCATCCTTTGCATTGTCTGCCGCATCTGCCACCACGTCCTTGGTGTCATTGGCCACAGCCTCATTGGCGGCAGGCAAAGCTTCAACAGGCTCATTCAGCACTGGTTCCATGGTTTCGTTCAACGCGACTTCTGCATTGGAGGCATCATCCACGGCCTTGCCGCCACAGGCTGAAAGGCCAAGCGACGCAAAGAGGATGGCTGGCACGAGGATCGACTTTTTCATGAGGCACCCTTTAGATATGAGGCTGAGACTTAACTATTTGCGGCAGGTGCGCATTGGCATGGCCTGCCACATGTCGCAGAGGTACCCTGTCCATTTTGGCTTGGCAATTGCCTTTCGCATGGTGCAATTTGGGCTCATACTCTGCGCCAAGCACGCAATCCGTCGCAAGGCCGTTGACCGGATATAAAGAATTCTTTATGTCCTTAAGTCATGGCCAAGATGCTCGACATTTTCCGCGCGTTGGCGGACCCGACCCGGCTTCGGATTGTGCAATTGTTGCGCACGATGGAATTGTCGGTTGGCGAATTGGCGCAGGTGCTGGCGCAAAGCCAACCCCGTGTGTCGCGCCATATTAAAATTCTCTGCGATGCGGGCGTTGCAGAACGCCGCAAAGAAGGCAGCTGGGTGTTTATTGCGCCTGGCCCCAATTTGGTCACTGGCCCCTTGTTTCAGGCAATTGACGCGTGGATTTCAGCTTTGGGTGAAGACCATTGGCATATTGCGGATGCCGCACGTTTGGCTGCGGTTCGGGCAGATCGCGCCGCTGCGGCTGAGCGCTATTTTGCCGACCATGCTGACCATTGGGATAGCTTGCGCTCGCTCCACGTCCCGGAGGCTGAGGTTGAGGCAGCCATGCGCCGCGTGTTGGGCGCGGAAACGCTGGGGACGCTGGTCGATATTGGCACCGGCACAGGCCGGATGATTGAGCTATTTGGCCACCAAGCCCGCCATGCCATTGGCATTGACCGCAGCCCAGAAATGTTGCGCGTCGCGCGCGGCAAGCTGACTGTAACTGGCGTTGACGGCTGGGAATTGCGGCAAGGGGATATCATGGCCCTGCCGCTGGAGAAGGGCAGCGTGGATACAGTGCTGTTGCACCAAGTGCTGCATTATCTGCCTGCACCGGAAGCCGCGATATTTGAATTGGCGCGGATCATGGCGCCCGGCGGCCAATTGCTGATTGTAGATTTTGCGCCGCACAGCCATGAAGAGTTGCGGGCGCAAGATGCCCATGCCCGTCTGGGCTTTTCGGATGATCAAATTGCCCATTGGTGCCGGGCCGCTGGCCTGCAGATGGTGCAGACACATGAATTGGCGGGCAGTGCCCTAACCGTCAAACTCTGGCTGGCGCGCCGGCTGGAAGCAAAGACTTTGCAGGTGATAAGCGGATGAGCATGTCGTTGACTGATTTGGAAGAGGCCCGCCGCGCGCTGGATGCGCCGCTATTTGCGGATTTGGCCGGCGATGCTGAGGTGTCGTTTGAGTTTTTCCCACCCAAATCGGAAAAAATGGAAGAACAGCTCTGGCAGAGCTTTGAAAGCTTGGCACCTTTGGGGCCGCGTTTTGTATCCGTCACCTATGGGGCAGGCGGCTCCACGCGGGAACGGACGCACGCCACTGTTGCGCGCATTGCCTCCCACAGCAGCATTCCGGCTGCCGCGCATCTGACCTGCGTTGCGGCCAGCAAGGCCGAAATTGCGGAAATCGCCCAAAGCTATTGGGATGCCGGCGTGCGGCATATTGTGGCCCTGCGGGGTGATCCGCCAGAGCTCGGCCAGCCTTTTGTGCCGCATCCGGATGGCTATGCCTCTGCGGCGGATTTGGTGGCGGGCCTGCGCGATATTGCGCCGTTTGAAATTTCCGTGGCCGCCTATCCGGAAAAGCATCCCGAAGCCGCCTCTGCCGCATCGGACCTTGATAATCTGAAGCGCAAGCTGGATGCGGGCGCCACACGCGCGATCAGCCAATTCTTCTTTTCGCCCGATGTGTTTTTCCGCTTTTGCGATGCCGCAGCGGCAGCGGGCATTGATGCGGAAATCGTGCCGGGCATTTTGCCCGTGTCCAACGTGGCGCAAGCGCGCAAATTTGCGGCCGCCTGTGGTGCGACCATCCCCGATTGGATGGACCGTTTGTTTGAAGGGCTGGATGATCACCCCGGTGCGCGTCAGTTGATTGCGGCGACAGTTGCGGCGGAAATGTGCCGTAAACTTTATGCCGGTGGTGTCCGTCATTTCCATTTTTACACATTGAACCGAGCCGAACTCAGCTATGCGATTTGCCATTTGCTGGGCCTGCGGCCGCAAGGAGCCTGATCCATGTCTGCCCGTGAGCGCCTATTGGCCGAAGCGCAAAAGCGCATTTTGATGACGGACGGTGCCTGGGGCACGCAGATCCAGACCTTTGGCCTGAGCGAAGGCGATTATGCGGGGACATTGGGCCTGTCGCACGATCAAAAGGGCAATAACGACATATTGGCGCTGACGCGGCCCGATGTGATTGAAACAATTGCCCGCAGCTATCTGGATGCGGGGTCGGACATTTTGTCAACCAACACATTTAGCTCTACGCAGATCAGCCAAGCTGATTATGGCGCGGAGCATTTGGTGCGGGATTTGAACATCGCCAATGCGCAGATCGCCCGCCGATTGGCGGATGAATATGAAGCCCGTGATGGCCGCCCGCGCTTTGTGGCAGGCGCTGTCGGGCCGACCAACAAGACATTATCGCTCTCGCCCGATGTGAATGATCCCGGTTATCGTGAGATTGATTTCGATACGCTGAAAAACGTCTATCGTGAGCAAGTTGATGCGCTGCTTGAGGGTGGGGCGGACTTCATCCTGATTGAAACGGTGTTCGATACGCTGAATGCCAAGGCTGGGATTATGGCAGTTCTTGAGGCGCAAGACGCGCTGGGCCGGGATGTGCCGTTGATGATTTCCATGACGCTTACGGATTTGTCGGGACGGAACCTGTCCGGCCACACGGTTGAAGCCTTCTGGTATGCCGTGCGCCATGCCAAGCCAGTGACGATTGGCCTTAATTGTTCCTTTGGTGCCGAGCAGTTGCGCCCGCACGTGAAGCTGCTGTCGGGCATCGCGGAAACGCTCATCATGGTTTATCCCAATGCGGGCCTGCCCAATGAACTTGGTCAATATGATGAACTGCCTGAACAGACGGCGGCTTTTGTTCGGGAATGGGCGGATGCCGGGCAGGTGAATATTTTGGGCGGGTGCTGCGGCTCAACCCCCGGCCATATCGCAGCGATGCACAAAGTCGTGACGGGCATTGCCCCACGGCAGCTGCCGGTGCCGCCGGTTGTGACCCGCTTGGCCGGGCTTGAGCCGATGACGATTGCTGCCTGATCCGCTTCTTTCAAGGTTTATTGTACATGACTGATACTCAAGCCAGTGCGCGTTTCGTCAATGTGGGCGAGCGGACTAATGTCACCGGCTCCGCCGCGTTTAAGAAGCTGATCCTCGCGGGCGATTATACCAAGGCTGTCGATGTCGCGCGCCAGCAAGTCGAAAATGGCGCGCAGATCATTGATGTGAACATGGATGAAGGTCTGCTCGACGCGGTTGAGGCGATGACGACGTTCCTCAAGCTGATTGCGGCCGAACCTGATATCGCCCGCGTGCCGGTGATGATCGACAGTTCCAAATGGGACGTGATTGAAGCGGGCCTGAAATGCGTGTCTGGCAAGCCTATCGTCAATTCGATCAGCATGAAGGAAGGCGAAGAGGCCTTTCTGGCGCAGGCGCGCAAGTGCATGGCCTATGGCGCGGCTGTGGTTGTTATGGCCTTTGACGAAACGGGCCAGGCCGACAGTAAGGACCGTAAAGTTGAGATCTGCGAACGTGCGTATAAGCTGCTGACCGGAATTGGCTTTCCGCCAGAAGACATCATCTTTGATCCCAATGTCTTTGCCGTCGCAACTGGCATTGAAGAGCATAACAACTACGGCGTCGATTTCATTGAAGCAGCCCGCGACATCAAAGCGCGTTGCCCGCATGTCCATATCTCGGGCGGACTATCGAACCTGTCATTCAGTTTTCGCGGGAATGAGCCTGTGCGCCGCGCGATGCACAGTGTGTTCCTTTATCACGCCATCCCAGCGGGGATGGATATGGCCATCGTCAATGCCGGGCAGTTGGATGTCTATGACACGATTGACCCCGACCTGCGCGAGGCGTGCGAGGATGTTGTTCTCAACCGACGGCCAGATGCAACCGAACGGCTGATTACACTGGCTGAACGGTTCAAGGGCACGGATGCGGTTGCGGAAAAGGCCGCCGAGGAATGGCGCGGCTGGGCTGTGACAAAGCGTCTGGAACATGCCCTCGTCAAAGGGATCGACGCCTATATTGTTGAAGATACGGAAGAAGCCCGGCAACAGGCAGCCCGCCCGATTGAAGTGATTGAAGGCCCGTTGATGGACGGGATGAATGTCGTTGGCGATTTGTTCGGGTCGGGAAAAATGTTCCTGCCCCAAGTCGTCAAATCGGCGCGCGTGATGAAAAAGGCCGTGGCGCACCTTATCCCCTTTATCGAGGCGGAAAAGACTGAAGGACAAAAGGCCAAGGGCCGCATCATCATGGCCACCGTGAAGGGCGATGTGCACGATATTGGCAAGAATATCGTGGGCGTCGTGCTGCAATGTAATGGCTATGAAGTCATTGATTTGGGCGTGATGGTGCCATGGCCCACTATCTTGGCCGCGGCCAAGGAACATGACGCCGATATTATTGGCCTGTCCGGCCTCATCACGCCGTCGCTGGATGAAATGGTGACTGTGGCAGAGGAAATGCAGCGCGCGGGCTTTACTATTCCGCTGCTGATCGGCGGGGCGACGACATCCAAGGTTCACACCGCGCTTAAAATTGATCCCGTTTATGATGGCCCGGTGATCCATGTGCTCGATGCCAGCCGCGCCGTGGGTGTGGCCTCGCAATTGCTGTCGGACACGCAGCGCGATGGCTATGTCGCGGGCATTGCAGCCGAATATCAGCGTGTCCGCGATGTGCGGGCGGGCAAGGATCCCAGTGTGTTGCTGAGCCTCGCCGATGCGCGTGCCAACGCCTTTGTGGCAGACATGGCCCATAAAGCGCCGCCGCCGGCACAACCGGGTCTTCATGTGTTTGACGATTGGAGCCTCGCTGACCTGCGCGACGTGATTGATTGGACGCCATTCTTTCGCGCGTGGGAATTGCATGGCACCTATCCCGCCATTCTTGAAGACGACATTGTCGGTGAAAGTGCGCGCAACTTGTTTGCCGATGCCAATAAGATGCTCGACACGATCATTTCTGAGAAATGGTTGACGGCGAAGGGCGTGGTTGGGCTGTGGCCTTGCGCGCGCGACGGCGATGATGTGGTTGTCCACTTGGCAGAGGAAGAGCGCCATGTGACCTTCAGCTTCCTCCGTCAGCAAATTCGAAAAAGCCGCGATCGCGCCAATATGTGCTTGGCGGATTTCATTAGCCCCGATGGCGATTGGATGGGCGGCTTTGCCGTTGGCATTCATGGCATTGATGCGCATGTCGCCCGTTTCAAGGCAGCACATGATGATTATCAGGATATTTTGCTGAAAGCGCTTGCCGACCGTTTTGCCGAAGCCTTTGCCGAACGGCTGCATCAGCATGTGCGCACCACGCTATGGGGCTATGCGCCGGGTGAACAATTGACCAACGAGGCGCTGATCCGCGAGGACTATCGCGGCATCCGCCCGGCTCCGGGCTATCCCGCTTGCCCTGACCATAGCCATAAGCCAATTTTGTTTGACCTGCTGAAGGCCAATGAGACTGTGGGTCTGGAACTGACCGAAAGCTTTGCAATGCTGCCAACAGCTGCGGTTTCGGGCTTTTACTTTGGCCACCCGGACAGTGAATATTTTGGTGTCGCGCGCATCGGGCAGGATCAGTTGGAAGATTATGCGGCGCGGCGCGGCGTTGACATGGCAACCGCGACACGTTGGCTGCGACCCAATTTGGACTAAGCTGCAGGACCTAGTGTAACGGACGAAAAAGGCCCGCTCCCTTATCAGGGGCGGGCCATTTTCTGCCGGGATGTTCGGGCTTAACGTGCCTTTTTGGGCGGCGGCGGGACAGTGATTTTTACTGTCTCGCCATTATTGCCGGGGAAGCCTGTAAACATGGCTTCAATCAGGTTCGGCACCAAATAGCTTAAATTATTATTCAGCGATTGGGCCTGTGCCTTACCCTCAAATACGCGCTCACTAGACCCGGCCCGTTCAATGCGGACATCCAGCTGGCTGGTAAACACTGTATAGCTTTCAACCCCATCATTCAGGCCGCCCGGGCCAAATAGGAAGGGATCGTAAAAGCCCGGATAATATCCATAATAGCGCCCACGCCAGCCATGGCCCCAATAGCCAAAGCCACCGCACCACGGATCATAATATCCCCAGCAGCGGTTGAAATTGGATGTGGCAACGGTGCGAACCTTTTCACGGCCACGGTCAACCCCATAGGTCATTTTCACGACCAAGGCAGGCGCTTCTCCACTGGCAGCTGGGCGGAAGCCAAGGCTGGTCAGCTTGCCGGCAACCAACTGGGCATAGCTGCCAAATTCCAACCCGCCATTGAGCTGCGGATCATCAGACGTAATGGCAAAGCTTTGCCCTTGCGGGGCGGGCATTTGTTGAAAACGACTGACGCGTGCGTCGAAATTCTGCGCGCAGGCGGACAGGCCAAGAAGCATCACTGGAGCTGCAACACGCAACAGATTTACTAATCGCGACATAGACATATTCCTCGGATGACGGAGACCCGTTGGTCATTCTGCCAAGCTATCATCCCTAAGCTGTGCTGAACGATGGTTGAACGGTATCTCATGCGTTCCTTATCGTTGCAACCCAAGCGCTTGATAAGTGGCCGCCAAAGTGGGGGCCGCAAGGGCGGCGGCGCGGTCTGCCCCTTTAATCAAAATGGCATCTAGAGCTGCGGTATCGGCGCGCAGATCATTGAATCGATTAATAATCGGCCGCAGCGTTTCCACCAGCAATTCGCCCAATGCGGGCTTAAACGCGCCAAAGCCTTGGCCGCCAAAGCGGGCAAGGACGGCATCTACGCTTTCATCTGCCATCGACGCATAAATGCCGACCAAATTTAGCGCTTCTGGGCGTCCTTCCAAACCGTCAGCCGCACTGGGCAGGGGCTCAGGATCGGTCTTGGCCTTGCGGACTTTTTGCATGATGGTGTCGGCATCGTCCGTCAGGTTGATGCGGCTCATGTCCGAGGGATCAGATTTCGACATTTTGGCGCTGCCATCACGCAGGCTCATAATCCGGGCCGCCCCGCTTTTCGGGATGATGGGATCAGGCAGCGTGAAGACAGGGGCGTCTTCGCTTGCAAAATCATTGTTGAACTTTTGCGCAATGTCGCGTGCCAGTTCCAGATGCTGCTTCTGGTCTTCCCCCACGGGGACATGCGTTGCTTGATAGAGCAGCACATCGGCCGCCTGAAGGACGGGATAGGTGAACAGCGCGATGGACGCGCCTTCGCGGTTCTTGCCCGACTTGTCCTTAAACTGCGTCATCCGGTTGAGCCAACCCATGCGCGCGGTGCCGTTGAGCAGCCATTGCAGCTCTGCATGGGCCGGAACGCGCGCCTGATTGAACAGGATCGATCGATCCGTATCAATGCCACAGGCAACCAGAGCGGCGGCCATTTCGCGCGTATTGGCGGCAAGCTCTTTGGGATTATGCGGCAGGCTGATGGCGTGAAGATCGGCCAGAAAATAGAGGCAGTCGCCCGCAACCTCATCCTGCATCCGCACCCAATTGCGGATTGCGCCCAGATAATTGCCAAGGTGAAGGCTGCCTGTAGGCTGAATGCCGGATACAACGCGCATCATAATCTCTTTCGCTAGGGCAGAGGGTTGGACTCGCCTGCCCATTTAAATTCGTGTGGAACGGGCGGATGCCCTGTCAGCCCGCCGAGCGCAAGGGGCTAGTCTGATGCAGCCTCTTCGGGACGGCGACGGCGCAGCAAGATCATGACATCTTCGCGATTAACCGCGCCAATCATCCAGCCAAGGCCGAAATACACCACCCCGCCAGAGCCAATGAGCGTGCTTAATGCCACCATCCGTTCAAATGTCGTGCCATTGAACATCGGGCCCATGAGCAGGTTTACGCCATAGAGCGTGACCCCCATGGCAAGCGCGCACAGCAATTGCCGGGCCACGCGATTGGCGACGTCAGGCGCAATTGTTAAATGCCCGCGCTTATGGAGCGTGAGATAGAGCAGTGCGCAATTGAGCCAAGCGGTTAGCGCCAGAGCCGCTGCCAGCCCATAAAGCCCAAAAAACGGCACTAGCGCAAAGTTGAGCGCAATGTTGGCCGCAAGCACCCAAATGGCAATGCGCAGAGGCGTCTTGGTGTCTTCGCGCGCGAAAAAGCCTGGGGTGAACACTTTCACCAGCACATAAGCGGGCAGACCCAAAGCAATAATCCCCAGCGTCGTGCCGGTAATGATGGCATCTTCGGGTTGAAAGGCCCCACCGCGGAACAAGGCTGTCACCAGCGGCACGCCCGCCGCTGCAAAGGCAATGGCGGCAGGCAGAGTTAACAACATACCCAGCTCAAGTGCTTGGTTTTGGATTTTTTCGGCCTCATCCGCCTTGCCTTGGTCAACATATTTGCTGATCGCGGGCAAAATCGCCGTGCCAAGCGCGGTTCCAATAATCCCAAGCGGCAATTGGTTCAGCCGGTCAGCATAGTTTAAATGCGCCATCGACCCTTCTGCCAAATAACTCACAAATTGGGTGTCGATGAGTATGCTCACCTGATACACGCCAGCGGCAAAGGTGGCGGGAATAACCACGCGGAAAAACTGACGGACGCCCGGTGTTATCCGGGGCCGACGCACGCGGAGCGAAACGCCTGCTTTATGGGCCGACCATAAGACCAAAGCCAGTTGCACAATGCCCCCGACAACAACGGCAATCGCCAGCGCTTGAGCACTTTTTGCGCCGCCATCGCGCACGAGCAGCAGGGCGACCAACATGGCCAGATTAAGCAATGCCGGCGCAAAAGCGGCTGCTGCAAATTTGTGCATGGAGTTCAGCACGCCCGAATAGAGCGATACGAGGCTGATCAGCATCAAATAGGGAAAAGTCAGCCGCGAGAGCCAGACCGTGAGGTCAAATTTTTCAGGATCACCCGCATAGCCTGAGGCCAGCAACCAGACCATTGCGGGCATCGCAATTTGGCCAATGACGGTGAAAATGAGGAGAACTGGCAGAAAAACGGCAAGAACTTCTTCAGAGAAGCGCCGGGCCTCGTCGATGCCGCCTTTGCCGTGATAGCGCTGGCTGAATAACGGAACAAACCCGGCAGAAAAGGCGCCTTCGCCAAAAAAACGCCGGAATGTATTGGGCAGCCGGAACGCCACCAAAAAGGCGTCTGCGTACATATTGGCGCCCAAAACACGCGCCATGACCATTTCCCGGACAAAGCCAAGCACACGGCTGACCATGGTCAGCCCCCCAATTGTGCCAATGGCTTTGCCCAGTTTCATGGGATGCGGCCTAGCGTGACCGGATCAGGCCTGATCTTGCTCGCCTGCTTCGGCCGCCTGCTGTGCCGCCAATTCTGCCTGCTGCATAAACAGCGCCCCAAAATCGATTGGATCGAGCATCAAAGGCGGGAAGCCGCCATCGCGCACGGCATCGGCCAGCACGCGGCGCGCAAAGGGGAACAGCATAGCCGGGCCTTGTGCCAACAAAATCGGCGCCAACTGGTCTTCCGGCACATTGCGAATGCCAAATAGGCCTGCATAAACCAGTTCGACCTGAAAGGCTGTTTTCTCTTCGGTTTTGGCAACGACGTTGATCTTTAGCGAAACTTCGTAAACCTCATCACCCACTTGTTCATTGCCGATGTTGAAGCCAACATCGATCTGCGGCTGGCCCTGCCATTGGAAAACAGCCGGCGCATTTGGATTTTCGAAAGAAAGATCCTTCACATATTGTGAAATAACGCCCACCGCGGGCAACGTGTCTTCACCATTGGGAAGGGGGGCGTTGGTGTCGTCAGCCATGTCTCAATCCGGTCCTGTTCAGTCTGTGATGGCGAACGGCAAAATCCGCCAAGGTTGGCGCGGCGCGTAGCAGGGGCAAGAAAGAAGGGCAATGCCGCAGATTTTCGCCTACCCGACGAAAGCACTATTTGAAAGCTGGCGTCCGGCATCCTATGTTGCCTCGAAGAAAGGTGTTTGTCGTGGTTGAAACAATCCTCTTTGCTATGGTTGCCGTGTTTTTGGGGCTGCGTCTTTTTGCCATTTTGGGCAAGCGGACTGGGCATGAGCAGACACTCGGCAAGCCTGCCGAAGAGCCTGTTTCTCCTTCATTTCCAGCGCCGACATCAGAGTCGCGAGAGGCAGCACGGACAAGCGCGCCCTTGGGAGAAAGCTTTGACGTTGCAGCGGCCACTGGCCTGCGGGCGATTTCCGCGGCAGATTCGCGGTTTCACCCGGCTGAGTTTCTGGACGGTGCCAAGGCCGCCTATGGCATGATCCTAGATGGCTTTTGGAAAGGCGATATGGCAGCCGTTGCGCCTTATGTGAGCGCCGATGTGCACCAAAGCTTTACCGATGCAATCAACGCGCGGGCCGAGGCCGGCGAAGTGCTGGACAATCGATTGGTCCGGATTGATCGGGCGATTATCGCGTCGGCCAGCTTGAATGGCGGCGTGGCCCAAATCTCGGTCCGCTTTGATGCGGATATTGCGGCTGTCACGCGCGATACCAGCGGCACGGTGATTGCCGGATCGCTGACCGACGCCATTGAAACACATGATCAATGGACATTTGAGCGTGATATTAGCGCCAGTGACCCCAATTGGATTCTTGTGGATACGGACGAAGCAGCTTAACCGGCAGGCATGGCCCGCCCTAGATTATTCTCGCTTCTGCTGCCCTTAGCGTTGGCGGCTTGCGTCGGCCATGTTCAGACACGTTCACCCGCGCCTGCCACGCCAGTTCCAGCGCCAGACAAGCCTAAGACAGCGCATGCCGCTGGCGTAGAGGCTGGACCTTCATTTGATAGCCTAGCCGTGCCTGCAGAGGCCGCTGTGCGGGCGCTGAAGGCTTTTCGCCTCTCCTGCGGGGCACTGCAGCGCCGCACCGATGGATCGGGGCTGACACAGGCGTCAGATTGGCAGGCGCCCTGCGCCGCTGCCATGGCCGCTTCGGATCAACAGGCGGCTGCCTTTTTTGCAACGCAGCTAGAAGTCGCCCGTATTGGCGATGGCCGCGCCTTTGCAACTGGCTATTATGAGCCCGAAATTGCTGGATCCCGCACCCCAGCGCCGGGCTATGCCGTGCCCATTTACACACGCCCTGCAGATCTTGTTGAGGTTGATCTCGGCCTGTTTTCAGACTCATTGAAAGGCCGACGCGTTCGTGGGCGCGTGGTGAACAATCAACTGCTGCCTTATGCTGACCGGGCTGAAATTGTCGCGGGCGGCTTGGCGGGCCGGGGGCTGGAACTGGCCTATGCGGCAGACGCCATCGATTTTTTCTTCCTCCAAGTGCAAGGATCGGGTCGGCTGACGTTGCCCGATGGATCCGTCATGCGAATTGGCTATGACGGGCAAAATGGCCGCGATTACACCGCCATTGGCAAAGTGATGCGGGAAAAAGGCCTGCTCGCGCCGGGGGATGCCAATATGGCTGGCATCATCCGTTGGCTGCGCGCCAACCCAGATCAGGCCCAAGCTGTGATGAATGAGAATAAGAGCTGGGTTTTCTTTAAAGAATTGACGGGGCCGGGGCCACTGGGTGCCCTCGGCCTGCCCGTCACGGGCCGTGCCACTGTGGCGGCAGACCCGCTGTTTGTGCCCTTGGGCGCCCCGATTTTCCTCCAGACCGATCGTCCCGAAGCCAATGGGCTATGGGTCGCCCAAGATACGGGCGGCGCCATTAAAGGCCCAAATCGTTTTGATACATTTTGGGGTGCCGGTGTTGAGGCAGAGCAGATTGCCGGCGGCATGATGGCGCGGGGCGTTGCCTATGTGCTTGTGCCCAAAGGCACAGTCGCGCGGCTAAAGGCCCAAACCCAGCCGTGAAGGCGCGTCGGCTAAGCCCTGAAGAACACGCCATCTGGGCGCGCGTTGCCCGGACAGCGCGGCCCATGCCGGGTAAGCTGCTGCCAGAAGACCAGCCTGTGCCGCTGGATCTGCGTGCAGAGCTGGCAAGGGCTGTTCGCCCGGCCCGCATTATCACGCCTATCCTCCCGCCCCGGCCAGCGCTGTCCCGGCCCCAGCCGCCGCGCGATACCCTAGATGGCAGTTGGGATAAGCGCCTCTCCAAAGGCGATGTTGCGCCAGACGTCACCATTGATTTGCATGGCGAAACATTGGCGACGGCTCATGCCCGCCTCAATCGAGGGTTAGAGGCGGCCATTCGCCGCGGAGATCGGACGATTTTGCTGATCACGGGCCGTCCAGCCGTTGATAACCCGCGCTTGCCGCCGACCAGCCGGGGCGTCATCCGCGCCTCTGTAACCGACTGGTTGGCCGTGTCAGCTTATGCAGACAGGATAGCGGCCATCCGCAATGCCCATCCGCGCCATGGCGGGGCAGGGGCGCTGTACATCGTCCTCCGCCGCGCCCGGTGAAGTGGATGTTCCGGGCATATTCCGGAGCCCGAAAGAACATCGCGCGACTAGGCTCTGGCTCAAGGCCGGAGTACAAGAGAGTGTTCGCGCAGAGACGCAGAGGGCGCAAAGGGATTGGCCTATTGTCTCTGCGTCCTTTGCGCCTTTGCGCGCATTAAGAGCCCGGCATAAGCACAAAAATTTTCACGCAGACACTTCCGCTCGTGCTCCGGGCTTGACCCGGAGCCCAGAACCACAGCTTCAAAACTTCACAATTTTTTCAGGATTTCACTATAAATCTTTGTAATTGAACGAATATCGTCCAAAGCAACCGCCTCGTCCAGCTTGTGCATCGTGGCATTGGGCAGGCCAAATTCCACAACCGGACACAGCTTTGAGAGGAAACGTGCGTCAGAGGTGCCGCCTGTGGTGGACTGTTCCGGATCAAGCCCTGTGACGTCTTGAATGGCCCCTGCCACCAAAGCACTTAGCGCGCCCGGCGGTGTCAAAAAGGCCTCGCCTGATATACGGGGCTCGACAATGGCGTCTGGCGCTTCTTGCGCCACGGTTTCGCGGATCAGGGCGGATAGGCTCTCGCCGCTGTGCAGGTCGTTAAACCGGATTGAAATGCGCGCCTTGGCAGCGGCGGGGATCACATTGGTTGCTTTATTGCCAACCTCAAGATCAGTGATCTCGATGTTGGACGGCTGGAACCAGTCTGTCCCTTCATCAAGCGTAATGGCATCAATGCGTGCCAGTGCGCGGACCAGCTTTGGCACTGGGTTATCGGCCAGATGCGGGTAGGCGACATGGCCTTGCGTGCCGGGCACTGTAATCCAGATATTGACGGAGCCACGCCGCCCGATTTTCATCATATCGCCCAAGCGATTGACGGACGTCGGTTCCCCTACCACGCACACATCGGGCAAAAGGCCCTTGGCCTTCATATGCTCAATCAGCGCGACTGTGCCGAATACGGCGGGGCCTTCTTCATCGCCAGTAATGATCAGGCTGATCCGCCCGGCGCTGGCGGGAGGTATGGCAGCCACAAAGGCGGCAATGCTTGCCTTCATATCCACCGCACCGCGACCATAGAGTAAGTCGCCGCGAATTTCGGGTGTGAAGGGATCACTGGTCCAGCCATCGCCGGGTGGCACAACATCCAAATGGCCGGCAAAGGCGAAATGCGGGGCATTGCCTGTGCCTGCGCGCGTGGCGAAGAGATTTTCCACCGGACCATCGGGCGCATCGCCACAAATGAAGCGATCCACCTCAAAGCCCAGTGGCTTCAGCGCGGCTTCCAGCACATCAAACACCGCGCCCGTCGCTGGCGTGACGGAGGGCGCAGCAATCAGCCGCTGCGTGAGTTCAATTGCGTCAATCACCGTACCTGCCTAGCGGCAGCGTGGAGCGATTGCAAAGGGTGCGGGCGGGAAGCAAGCAAGGGCCCCGCTGCTGACTGCGCTTCAGAGGCCTGAACCCCACTCTGGGTGTATAGCTGGGCTCCGGCTCAAGGCCGGAGCACACGTAAGTGGTCGCGCAAAGGACATAAAGCCGTGCTCCGGGCTTGACCCGGAGCCCAGTGGCACCTTCTTCCTTGGCTCCGGCTCAGGGCTAGCGCACATCGCGTAGTTTAGCGTTCAAAGCGCGCAATGACCCATGGCTCAGCCTCGGCATCGCGCAGCCAGTCCACCATGAAAGGATGGGCGAGGACCGCATCCATATAAGGCCGGGCATGATCGGGCACGGGGATGGAATAGGTCACAAAGCGCGTGATCACTGGTGCGAACATGATGTCGACGGCCCCAAAGGCACCGAAGAGGAAATCCCCGCCCGCGCCAAATCGGCTCCGCGCGTCCTGCCATAGCTGTGTGATCCGCGTCACATCTTCTGCCACTTCTGGATCGAGCGGGGCCGGGGGATAGACGCGGCGGCTGTTCATCGGGTGCTGGCGGCGCAGCGCGGTAAAGCTGCTGTGCATTTCTGCCGCCATGGATCGTGCAAAGGCGCGTGCGGCCTTGTCCTTCGGCCAGAAATGGGCGTCACCCGTCAGATCATTTAGATAATCGATAATCGCCAAGCTGTCCCAGACGGCAGCATCGCCATCCCAAAGAATGGGCACTTTGCCGCCGCCTGGCCGGATATCCGCTTGTTCCCGGCGGGCAGGCCAAGCCTCATCATATAGGGGCGTGACGACCTCCTCAAAGGGCAAGCCGCACTGCTTAACGGCCAACCAGCCGCGCAAGGACCAGCTGGAATACACTTTATTGCCAATGATGATTTTCAGCATTTTGCCCTCCACATGGCCCCTTATCGTCATTGCGAGCGGAGCGACGCAATCCATTTGATCCATGCCCCGTCTGGATTGCCACGGCGCGGTGCGCCTCGCAATGACAAGTCCTTAGGTCAAAGCTCGATTAATCAGTCACGGCATCCAAAATGGCGGCCCGCAATTCTGGTAAGCCCATGCCTTTTTCGCTGGATGTCGGAATGATATCAGGGTGCGCCGCCGGGCGCTTGCGTGCGGCTTCTGCTGTGCGCTGCATCACTTCGGTCAGGGCGCTTGCCTTGATCTTATCGGCCTTGGTCAAGACGATGTGATAACTGACAGCCGCTGCATCCAGCATGTCCATCACATCTTCATCCACCGCCTTGATGCCATGCCGACTATCAATCAGCACCAGCGCACGTTTCAGCACTTGGCGCCCGCGCAGATAATCATTGACCAAAAAGCGCCATTTTTTGACGACATCCTTGGGGGCCTCGGCAAAGCCATAACCGGGCATATCGACCAGCCGGAACCGCAATGGCTCCCCCACGTCAAAAAAGTTCAGCTCTTGCGTGCGGCCGGGCGTGTTGGAGGTGCGTGCAAGGCCATTGCGGTTGGTCAACGCATTGATCAGCGATGATTTACCGACGTTGGAGCGACCGGCAAAAGCAACCTCATTCGCCACCGGGTCCGGCAGGAATTTCAAGTCCGGGGCGGACTTGAGAAAGGTGATTGGCCCAGAAAAAACTTTCCGGGCAGTCTCAACAAAATCGGGGTCGTCGGTCACGCCTTAATAGGCTCCTTCATGCCCGGATGCCGGCTGTAGAGCCATTTTTGCTGGGCAATAGTCAGCAAGTTGTTGACCACCCAGTAGAGCTGCAACCCAGCGGCAAAGGGCGCCATCAGGAACATCATGATCCATGGCATGATGGAGAAGACTTGCTGCTGCACCGGATCAGTCGGGGCGGGATTGAGCTTAAACTGCACGTACATGGTAATGCCCAACAGGATCGGCAGCACGCCAAGCGCGATGAAGCTGGGCGGCGTGAAATCGAGAAGGCCAAAGAGATTGACAGGTGTCAGCGGGTCAGGCGCGGACAAATCCTTAATCCACAAGGCAAAAGGCTGATGCCGCATTTCGATGGTCAACAACAGCACCTTATACAGCGCGTAAAAGACTGGAATCTGGATAAAGATGGGGAGGCAGCCCGCCATCGGGTTGATCTTTTCCTTTTGATACAGCTCCATCATCGCTTGCTGCATCTTCTGGCGATCATCCTTATACCGGTCTTGGAGTTCCTTCACCTTGGGCTGGACGACGCGCATCGCCGCCATGGAGGCGAATTGGCGCTGGGCAATCGGGAACATGACCAGCTTTACAATCAGCGTCAGCAAAATGATGGCGACGCCAAAATTCTTTACCAGGTTGAACAAGCTGTCCAGCAGGTAGAAAATGGGCTTGGCGAACATCTTGAACCAGCCCCAGTCAATGGCATTGCCGAACAACTGGATGCCCAGCTTGTCCATATAGCCGTCCAGCACGGGCACTTCCTTTGCACCGGCAAAGAAATGCGTGGTCACGCTGTTGGTCTGGCCAGGGGCAATAATCACATTATCCAGAGCATAATCAGCCTGATAGGTGCCATTTCCTTTGCGGAAACCTGCGTCCATTGCGGCTTTTTGCGACGGCGCCATGGCGGTTAACCAATAGGTGTCGCCAAAGCCCAGCCAACCGCCTGTAGATTTAAAGCGGGGGCCATTGGCGCCTGCTTCGTCCAAATCCGGATAGTTTACGTCGTAATTGGTCGCATTGTTGAACGTGCCAATGGGGCCGACATGGATGGTCCAGCTGTCAACATCATGACGCGGACCAGCCAATGTGCTGCCTTTGCCAACCGTTGCAAATCCGCGGTTGATATAGCCATAGGGTCGCACGGCAACCGGGCCGCTACCCGTGTTCACAACGCTCTGCTCGGCAGCAAACATATAATTTTCGTCGACCGAAAGCTTAATTTGGAACAGCTGGCCTTGGCCATTATCCCAGCTCAGCGTCACCGGGGTTTGCGTTGTCAGCTTTGTACCGCTGGCCTGCCAGACTGTGTCTGTATTGGGAAATGCGGCGCCACTGCCGGTCCAGCCAAAGCCAGCAAATTGGCTATGTTCCGTCCCTGCGGGCGACAAAATGCGGACTGGGCCTGATTTGGGGTCAAGCGTGATTGTGTGACGCGGCAAGATAAGATCATCAAAGCGTGCGCCCTTCAAATTGATTGAACCCTTAAGCTTGGGCGTTTCAATCTGAATGCGGCCACCTTGTGCCAAAACCGAATTAACATTCAGCGGCTTGGCTACAGCGGGCAAGGCGGGGGCGCCGCTCTGGCCTGCAGGGGCGCTTGCTGCGACCGGATCTTCCTTTGGTTTGGGGAAAAGCTTATCGCCGAGCATTGTCCAGCCAAACAGGACAAGCGCCGATAGCATGATGGCGATCACGAAATTGCGGTTCTCGTTCAAGTCACTTCCCCAAATAAATCTGTCTTTTCACACTTACGGGACCGGATCATAGCCCTGACCACCCCAAGGGTGGCAGCGCAGAATCCGCCGGGCCGCAAGCCAAGTTCCTTTAAGCGCGCCATAGCGGCTCAAGGCCTCAATTGCATAGGCTGAACATGATGGCTGGTACCGACAACTGGGGGGAAGTACGGCAGACGGCCCCCATTGCCATGCGCGGGCCAACCAAATCAGCAGCTTGGCCATCATTGACGCACCATTTTGATTTCGTTGTCCTTATACCCAGATTGCGGCAGCAGTTCACGTGCTAATTCTCGAAAGCGGCGCTTCATGCGGTTACGGACGACCGCATTTCCCGTTTTTTTTGTAACGGTATAGCCAATGCGTATCTGCGGATTGCCATCAGCGCGATCGCGCACAAGCAAAACAAGGCCGCCAGAGGCGGCCCGTTTTCCTGCATTTGCGGCCAGAAAATCTGCCCGCTTCGTCAGGGTGATCAGGCGGACAGCTTCTTGCGGCCGCGTGCGCGGCGCGCGCGGATCACTGCGCGACCGCCAACGGTCGCCATGCGAGCCCGGAAACCGTGACGACGAGCCCGGACAAGGTTGCTCGGCTGGAAGGTGCGCTTCATCGCTCATGCCCTCAAAACAAAATCAAATGAAAAAGCCGCCAAACAAAGGCGGCCTTGTTGGAAGGGGCCGTTAAGGCGGTTGCAGACAAGAGTCAATCGTCCTTTGCCTGTTTCTTGCGTGCCATGCGTCGTTTATGGCTTGGGCGACGCAAGCTCCAATCCGCTAATTCCGCGGGTTTGGGGTATCGGCGCTTGAAAACAACATATCGTCGCCGTGCCCAAGCTGAGGTTTGCAACACCAATCCCAAGCCAAGCGCGAAAAACAGGATGCCGCCAGGCCCGGGCAAGGGCGTGACCAAGGGCGCTGTCATGATCAGCAACAGACCCAAGACAAACAATGCCAGCCGCAAGGCCGGAATTTGCATCCATGATTTGAAACGATTGCGCGCCATGACTTCGCTAATTTGGTGCGCATGAGGCGCAGTTGCAACCATCTGATATCGACAGGCGAAAGATTCCGCTTATGCTGCCATCTTCCGCGTAGATATTGGCCCGGTTTCGGGCTGATTTGGGGGTGAATGTGGCGTATTTTGGTCCGAGAAAGGGCGCGTTGTCGGCAGCCTTGGTCAGCTGGCGATAATGGTCACACTTGTTGAGACAGTGGCCTATCTTGGCCTTGAAGCGCGCACGATTGAAGTTCAGTGCCAGATTGCAACGGGCGTTCCCGCCTTTGTGATTGTCGGCTTGCCAGATAAAGCAGTGGCGGAAAGCCGTGAGCGGGTTCGGGCCGCGATTGCCGCCATGGGCCTTGCACTCCCGCCCAAGCGCATCACGATTAACTTGTCCCCGGCCGATTTGTCGAAAGAAGGCTCGCATTATGATTTGCCAATTGCCATGTCGCTTTTGGGCGCGATGGGCATTGTCGATGTTGAGCATTTGGCTGCCTATTTTTTCATTGGAGAATTGGGGCTTGATGGCCGCATAATCGCCTCGCCAGGGGTTTTGCTGGATGCGCTTCATGCCGTTGGCACTGATATGGGGTTGGTTTGTCCGGCCCCGCAGGGCAGCGTGGCGGCATGGGCCGGCAGCCTAGATGTTGTCGCGGCGCCAGATATACTGTCCTTGTTAAATCATCTTAATGGACAAGCACTTCTCGCGCGGCCCGCTCCGGGAGCAGTGGAAGACGCTGTCTCTGCACCAGATTTGGCGCAAGTCCGGGGGCAAGAAACGGCGAAGCGCGCTTTGGAGATAGCGGCTGCAGGGGGGCATAATGTGTTAATGTCAGGCCCGCCCGGCGCTGGAAAATCCTTGCTCGCCGCATGTTTGCCGGGAATTCTGCCAGAGCTAGCACCTGCAGAAGCACTAGAAGTGTCGATGATTTCCAGCGTTGCGGGCACATTAGAAGGCGGACGGCTGGCGCGGCAGCGGCCTTTTCGGGCGCCGCATCATTCTGCGTCCATGGCGGCTCTGGTGGGCGGCGGGCTTAAGGTTCGCCCCGGTGAGATCAGTCTTGCCCATCGCGGAGTCCTGTTTCTGGATGAATTGCCCGAATTTCAGCGTGCAGCGCTCGAATCTTTGCGCCAACCATTGGAAAATGGCGTGGTGAGCGTGGCGCGGGCCAATGGCCATGTGACGTTTCCGGCGCGTGTCCAGCTGGTGGCTGCGATGAACCCGTGTCGTTGTGGGCATTTGGGTGATGCCGGGCTTGCCTGCGCCCGCGCCCCACGCTGTGGAGCCGAATATCAGGCACGCATTTCTGGCCCGCTGCTCGACCGTATTGATTTGTTCATTGAAGTTGCGGCGGTTTCAGCGGTGGATTTAATGTTGCCGCCCGCAGGTGAAGGATCAGCAGAGGTGCGATCCCGCGTCTCGAAAGCGCGCGAACTTCAGGCTGCGCGGTATGCAGACCATGGTTTTCGAACCAATGCGGAGATTGATGGCGAGGCGCTGGCCACGGCCTGCGCATTAGAGCCGCGGGGGCGCGATTTGTTGGCGCAGGCGGCCAATGCTTTAAAATTATCTGCACGTGGCTTTGGGCGCGTTCTGCGCGTTAGTCGGACAATTGCGGACTTGGCTGACTCTGACAAAATTATGGCGCCACATCTGGCAGAGGCACTTTCCTATCGTCGTTTTGGCCCAGGCCCCTGTGGTGAAATTGGTAGACGCGCTCGACTCAAAATCGAGTTCCTTACGGAGTGCTGGTTCGAGTCCGGCCAGGGGCACCATATCCCAACTTAGTGACTCAAAGCGCTGGCCACCCGGCAGTTATGGCCTTTTGCCCATCGTCATTTGGCGCAATGTGCTGCTCCCCATCAGGCAGCGCGCTAAGACTTCAGGAGTGATGCGCTAAACCCAGATATATATGCAAAATAGACGTATTGATGATTTTTGTTATGATTTCAGAATGTTACAAAAGCTCTCGTTGGTCCTCCAGTGTTGCGTTTTGATGGACTGGCCGAAATGGCCGCGGAGTTAAGTTTTGCCGGAAGCCTGCCCGAAGCACTAGGCATGATGGCCCGTCAGCAATTTGACCTTGTTCTGCTCGATTACTCGATGCCGGGCATGGATGGCTATGCTGGCTTATCACGGGCGGTGCAGCACGCAGCAGGCGTGCCAGTGGTGCTTATGTCGGGCACGGCCCCCACAGATGCCGCCTTTGCCGTGTTAGACCGAGGCGGGGCAGGCTTTATTCCAAAAACCATGCCGGCTCGATCCTTCGTCAATGCCGTCCGCTTTATGGCAGCCGGTGAGAAATATCTGCCGCCACACGGGCTGAAGGCAGCGATTGATGGCGATGTGGGAACCGGGCCGCTGGCAGCGCTCACCGAACGAGAACGGCATATCCTAAAGGGATTGTGCGATAGCCTATCGAATAAGGAAATTGCGCGCCGCTTAGCCATTAGCGAGCCAACGGTGAAGGTGCACGCTCAATCCGTTTATCGCAAGCTGGGCGCGCGGAACCGTACGCACGCTGCCATTATCGCGCGTGAGCAAGGCTTTGGCTGAAGGTCTAGGGCTGGAGGAAGCCGTTTAGCAAACGGCTGAACGCGCAAGAAATGTCTTTTGGGCATTGGACCGGCTTTATCCTTGTGAGAAAGCTGCTAGGGCGCTTTTCACTTTCGTCCTCAGCAAAAAGGCAGACTTTGCATGACAGATATCTTCATCGTTGCGGGTGCACGCACGGCCATTGGCACATTTGGCGGCAGCCTTGCCAGCTTTCGTCCGGCAGAGCTGGGCGCAATAGTCATGCGAGATGCCATTGCACGTGCTGGCTTGTCTGGACAGGATGTAGAGGCTGTTGTGCTGGGGACTGTGGTGCCCACGCAGCCCAAAGATATGTATGCCAGCCGCGTGGCAGCCGTCACGGCGGGCGTGCCCATTGAAGCGCCGGCGATGAATGTGAACCGGCTGTGCGGATCGGGCCTGCAGGCCATTGTATCGGCCGCTCAAGGCATTGCGCTGGGGGAACAGGCTATTGCCATTGGTGCCGGCGCAGAAGTGATGTCAGGCGCCTTGCGTGTGATGGAATCGACCCGCAATGGCCTAAAAATGGGCGATTTGGTGCTGCAAGATATGATGCTGGGCGCGCTGCATGATCCCTTTGAAACCATCCATATGGGCGTGACAGCCGAAAATGTCGCCGCACGCTGTAGCATCAGCCGGGAAGATCAAGATGCGCTGGCCGTTGAAAGCCACAAGCGGGCCGCCCATGCAATTGCCCAAGGCTATTTCAAGGATCAGATTGTTCCTGTCGAGGTCAAGACGCGCAAGGGCGTTGTTGCCTTTGAAACCGATGAACATGTGCGTGCCGATGCCAGCTTAGAGTCTATGGCTGGCCTGCGCCCTGTGTTCCAGAAAGAGGGCACTGTGACGGCCGGCAATGCCAGCGGCATTAATGACGGGGCAGCCGCTGTCGTGCTGGCCTCGGGCGAAGCGGTTGCCAAACATGGTTTGAAGCCGATGGCGAAAATTCTGGCCTGGGGCCATGCTGGTGTGGAACCCAGCTTGATGGGGCTTGGCCCCGTCAAAGCAGTGCCCGTTGCGCTTAACCGTGCAGGCCTGACGCTTGAGCAGATGGATGTCATTGAAAGCAATGAAGCATTTGCAGCCCAAGCCTGTGGCGTTGCCAAGGAATTGGGTTTTGACCCAGCCAAGACCAACCCCAATGGCTCGGGTATTTCGCTGGGCCACCCAATTGGTGCGACAGGTGCAATCCTGACCGTGAAGGCAATGTACGAACTTCACCGCACCGGTGGCCGCTATGGCCTGATCACCATGTGTATTGGCGGCGGCCAGGGCATTGCGATGATTATTGAGCGCGTTTGACCGACACGCGCGCCACAAGAAATTCAAAGTCTGCACTTGGGGCGCCAGCTTCTTCCAGCGCCCCATAGAGCACATCTCCGCGCGCGGCCTGGGCATCGCCACAGCCTATGCTGCCCTGAAGGGGGATGAGCCAGGCATCCGCCTTCTCAAGCGCGAGGAAGCTGTCTTGTGCGCCATGAAAAATTTCAAAATGTGGGCACTGGGTTAAACGCTGGAGTTGGCCGGGCGGCTGGAGTTTGCCGTGGCGCTTATCCGTATAGGGTGCTGCGTGGCTAACGGGGATGCCGTCTTCCAAATGCAAGGCGCGGGGCCGGCCATAGTCATAAAGTCGATAAGTCACATCGGCATTTTGCTGAATTTCGACCAGCGTTATGCCCGCGCCAATCGCATGGACTGTGCCGGGCGGGATATGGAACCAATCACCGGCCTGTACGGGGTGCCAATCCATCAGCGTTTCTAGCGCGCCTGAGAGTGCCGCCTCGTGCAACTCCGCCGGGGTGAGGGCGTGGCGTGTCCCAATGCCCAATGTGGCATCCGGAGACGCCTCGGTGACAATCCAGCATTCCTCTTTGCCTGCGCTAAGGCCTAAGGATCGCGCCTGTGCATCATTGGGGTGGACTTGGATCGATAATCGCTCAGACGTAAAGAGCCATTTGACAAGAATGGGCAGAGCCCTATCCGGATCATCAAACCAAACTTCGCCAATCCGGTCCGCTCCGCCCTTGAAACAGGCTGGAATATCAGTCCGGCCCCATGGTTTTGACACCAAATGCGGCGATAACCGCGCCAGGCGCGCCACTTAATTTGTCCCCGATAATGGATTTGCGCAGGCCAAAGCGCCAATAATCCCCGCTCGTTGTCCTAAAGCGGGCGGGCATAAATATTCTGTAGATGCAGTCCCTTGTGAGGCATAGCTCCCAAGGCGTCGCACCATGGCGCTGTGCGTGGCGGCAATCAGCCCCGGCGTTTGGCCGACCCCTCCGCCCAGCACAATTCGGTGGGGAGATAACAGCAAAACCAGTTGGGCGCACAATTGGCCAAGATAGTCAGCGATGAGGTGCAATTCCCGGCCTTGGGGTGGACACGCGCTCAGCGATTGGCCGAAGCGTGCTAAAATGGCAGGGCCTGCGGCAAGGCCTTCGGCGCAATTGGCGTGAAAGCGGCACGCAGATGCCATCGTATCGGCTGGATGGCGTTCAAGCGGAATATGCCCCATTTCTGGATGCAGCATGGCGGGTAGGGGGACCCCCTTGTGCAGAATAGCCCCGCCTATGCCGGTGC
>RFZB01000261.1 GCA_009920915.1 Sphingomonadaceae bacterium
TGGGCAGGATGCCCTGGACCGCTCGGATCTGCGCGTCCGTCAGCTTGACCTTCCCTGCAATCTCTGAGTCGTAGACCGGGTTGCCAATAGTCACGTTCATCGCTTCATCGGCAGCATCGGCTTCCATTTGCCTTGCCCTGGCAAGCAGTGCATCGCGGTTGGTGCCACCATTGTTTATACGGCAATCGCTTCTTGGGTTCTGCTGAAGATCACCGATATCGTCGTCGGTCTGCGCGTGACGGAAGAAGAGGAACGCGAAGGCCTTGATGTGGCGCTGCATGGGGAAAGGCTCGGCTAATAGTCTTCCCCTTTTGGTACTGATCTGCCGCGCGGTGGAAATGCCGCGCGGCTTCTTTTTTGCCGGTAGCGCTGAATAGAAAATCCCTTAGCATGGCGTCCGCGACGCAGGGGATTAAAGCATGACCACCACCGTTATTCGTAATGCCGAACTTGTTCTTGCTTGGGATGAAGCAAGCAAGAGCCATTACTATCTGCCGGATGCGGAAGTGGCTTTCACCGATGGAACGCTGAGCTTTGTCGGGCGCGGTTATGATGGCCTGGCGGATGAGGTTGTGGATGGGAAGGGCATGATGGTCATGCCGGGTTTGGTGAACATCCATTCCCATCCTTCCAGCGAACCCATGAATAAGGGGCTGATTGATGAAATCGGCTCTCCGGGGCTCTACAATTCATCGCTTTATGAATACATGCCGATTTTTCGCGCCGATGCGGAAGCCGTGCCGCATTGCGTGCGTGTCGCTTTATCCGAATTGCTGCTGTCTGGCGTGACCACGCTGGCCGATCTTTCCATGGCGCATCCGGCTTGGCTGGATCTTTTGGCGGAATCAGGCATGCGCGTTTGTATCGCGCCCATGTTCCGTTCGGCGCGCTGGTTCACCAAGAATGGCCATGTTGTGGAATATGAATGGGATGAGAAAGCCGGTGAGAAGGCCATGGAGGAGGCGCTGCGTCTTATCCAACGGGCCGAACAGCATGAGAGCGGCCGGCTGTTTGGTATGGTGGTGCCAGCGCAGATAGATACCTGTACCGAAACCCTTTTGCGGGAAAGCCGGCAGGAAGCTGTCAAAAGAGGACTGACCTGGCAGATCCACGCGGCACAATCAGTTTCCGAGTTTCATGAAATCACGCGTCGGCATGGCATGACGCCCATCGGCTGGTTGGATCATCTTGGTTTGCTGGGTGAACGCGCCATCATTGGGCACGGCATTTTCCTGGATGATCATCCGTCGACGCGCTGGCATACGGATACGGATCTGTCGCGCCTTGCTGAAACCGGCACAACGGTTGCGCATTGTCCGA
>RFZB01000262.1 GCA_009920915.1 Sphingomonadaceae bacterium
GTGGCGGAAATGCTCATTCCGAAAAATCACGGCTTTGGCACGCGCCGTGTGCCTTTGGAAACCTTCTATTACGAATGCTACAATCAGCCCCATGTGACGCTTGTTGATAGCAAGGCCACGCCGATTGAACGCATCACGCCGACCGGCATCAAGACCAGTGATGCGGAATATGAATTCGATATCATTGTGTATGCCACAGGCTTTGATGCGCTGCGCGGCGCCTTTGATCGGATCGATTTCCGCGGCACCGATGGTGTTGCACTCAAGGAAATATGGCAGGATGGCGCGACATCGCTGGTCGGCATGCTGCAAAGCCGTTTCCCCAATATGTTCATGCTGCTGGGGCCGCATACGGCGCTTGGCAATATTCCGCGGTCGATCGAATTCAATGTCGAATGGGTTTCGGATTTGCTGGCCTATGCGCAGCAGAAGGGCATCACCCGGGTTGAAGCCCAACAGGAAGCGATGGACGTATTCAAGACGGACGTGATGACGGCTCTGCGTCCGGTCTGGAACAAGTTTCAGCACGTCCGAGGGGCAACGAAGTTGGCGTTGCCCAAGTTCTACCGCGTGCTCGCCACTTGGTCTTTATAGGGCGGCGACTAAGGTCGCCTTCAAGACTTCCACGCCGACCTTGATCGCAATCTCGCGGATTTTGGCGCCGCGAATCCAAGCCCAAGCGAACGTCCATCGGCCACGGTCACCGCAAGCTGAGCAGCCTGAAGAAACGCGGCAAATACCGGGGCCAAGGCCATGGCTGATCTGTCTGCGCAGGTTGAGGCGTTCCTGCGCAATGCCCTCTCTGCCAAGAAGCTGGAAGACCGGCTCATCAAACAGGCGTTGCGTGATCTGCGCAGCACGCTGGTGGCTGTGGAGCGTGCGGTGGGTAACTCGGGCGCCTTGGCTGTGGGGCCAGGCCGTGAGCGCATCATCGCCAGCATCGTCGAGGCTGTTGGCAAGAGCGTGCAGGACAGCTTTGGCGTGCCGCAGCTGGCGGCCATGCAGGACGCCTTGGCTCCGTTTGTGGAGCGGCAGCTGGAGTTTGCACGCCGCATGGTCACGATGGCCGGCGGTGACCTGACTAGCGAGGGTGCCGTGCAAATCACGCAGGCACAAGTCAACCGCTTGGTGAACGATGCGGTGGTAGGCGGCAAGACGCTGAGCACGCAGCTCACCGCAACGCTGCCGACGGCTGTGGCCGATCGCGTGGAGCGCTACATCCGGCTGGGGCTATCTGATCTGGGCGGCGAGGTGTTCCGCACCTATGAGGATGCGGTGGTGCGCACCACGGAGAACAACGTGGAGGCGATCATCCGCAC
>RFZB01000263.1 GCA_009920915.1 Sphingomonadaceae bacterium
CGAGCTTGGCGGCGAGCTTGGGGCTCACGAGGATGACGTTTTCCCAGACGGTCTTGGAGAGGGGATCCGGGGCTTCGGCGAGCCAACCGTTGTTGGCGTAGAGACCGTCGCCGGCGTGGACGCTCGGCAGGAGGCGGGCTTCGAGCTTCTCGAGGGAAAGCTCCGGCGCGGTGAAGGCGGCGGTCGGGACGGCCAGCGTCAGGTCGACGACCGTCGGGTAGGCGGAACCGGCGAGCACGCCTTCGGCGAGCCAAGCGGCGAAGGCGTCGTCGGACTTCGTCTTGGCGAGGGTCGCGAACGTCTCGCGGACGAGCGCGTAGGGCTCCTGCGCGGAACCGGCGAAGGCGGCGAGGACGTCGAGGTCGGTGAACGAGGGGAACAGCGGCTCGATCATCGGCTGGACCGGCACATAGGTACCGTCGACGGTGCGACCGTCGGACCAGCTTTCGAGGTAGTGGGAAGCCGCGATGAAGGTGCCGCCGGCGGACTGGGCCAGCGCGGAGGTCTCATCGAAGGCCGGGCCGTGGAAGCCGAGGCGGACGACCTTGGTGGCGGCCTTGGCGACGGCGGCGAACTTGACGTCGGCCGGGGCGTCGTAGGCGGGATTGCCGCCGAGGATGACGAGGGTCGAAGCGGGCTTGGCGGCGAGGTCGGCGATCGTGCCGGCGCGGACGGCGGGCACGGCGGCGTAGCGGACGGCGGCGCCGAGCGCGGCGTTGGCGAGCGCGACCGCGCGGTGGGCGTCGGCGGAAAGGTGGTCCCCGGCGACGATGAGCGCCTGGCCCTTGGCCGACACGAGGTCGGCCACGCATTCCTTCACCCAGGGGTCGTCGACCTTGAGGCCGGAGACCTTGAAGGAGGCGGGCTTGCCCAGCTGCGCGAGGACTTCGGCGGCGAAGCGCGCGGCGAGGGCCGAGATGTGCGAGGAGGCGGCGCGGAGACGGTGGTCGGCGGCGGCGCCGGTGACCGTGAAGGTGGACTCGACGACGTAGAGGCGCGTCATCTGGGCGGCCTCGGCGGCGGTGTCGGCGCGGCGGCCGGCGGAGTAGGCGCGCGTGGCCTCGACGGAGGCGTCGCCCGCACCGAGGAAGTCGGCGTCGAGGCTGAGGATGCGGCGGGCCTTCGCGTAATCCGGGAGGGCGCGGACGCCGAGGGTCGCTTCGGCGCGACGCTGCGCGACCGGGGTGTACTCGATCCAGCGCGCCTTCGGGAGCGCGGCCTGCACGGCGGCGACGAGGCGGGCGCGCGTCGGGGAGGTCGACGGGCGGGCGAGGAAGGCGAGGCCTTCGC
>RFZB01000264.1 GCA_009920915.1 Sphingomonadaceae bacterium
CTTTTTGTGATGAGACATTGGTATAAACTCCTCTGGCCCATCAACAATCATATTTGCTTTTTCAAGGTGCTTCGGGCATCTTTTCGGCCTCGTGGGGATGGATTTTCCCGAGAATTTTTAGCGGGATTCCAACCCAATCGCCCCTGCTTCACTCAAGGACGTTGAACCTGTGAAAATTGCTGTCGCGCCGCTTGCAGATATTCCTGAAAATGGCACCTGTGTTTTTGATCTGCACGGCAAGTCTGTGCTTGTTGCGCGCACGCCCGCAGGCGTATTTGCCATCGAGAACCGGTGCAGTCATGCCCTGCAAGAGCTTGAGGGCGGCAAGCTTAAAGGCTTTCACATCTTCTGCCCGGCGCACGGCGTGCGGTTCGACATGCGGGATGGGTCGGCGATGGGCAAATTGACGAAATCGCCGATCACCGTCTGGCCGACGGAAGTTCTCGACGGCGTCATCCATATTGAGATGGACGTCGCATGAAGCGGCTTCTGCATATTGTCGCCAGCCCGCGGCAAGAGCGGTCACGCTCGGCGATGGTGGCAGAGCATCTGTTGGCGCGGGTGATGCAGCGCCACCCGGCATTAGAGGTTGAGCGGTTAGATCTGTTCGCTGCAAACCTTCCCGCTTTTGATCATGCCGCCGTGGAGGGCCGCTATCATCTGCTCGCGGGCCATGCGGTCGACCCTGCCGAGGCAGCCATTTGGCAAGAATTGAAGGCATGGACCGACCATTTTTTGTCGTTTGACGCCTATCTGATCGCCACGCCCATGTGGAATTTCGGCATTCCCTATCGGCTAAAGCAGTACATCGATATTCTGACGCATCCGGGCCTCACATTCCGCAACGATGCTCAGGGCAATGTCGAAGGTTTGGCGCAGGGGCGTCGGACGATCCTGATTGCGGCCAGTGCGATGCCTTTCGGCACTATGCCTGAAATTGACGGGCTGGATTTTCAGCTGGCCTATTTAAAGGCATGGCTCGGCTTTATCGGCGTCACACAGGTTGACGCTATCCGCGTCGCGGGGACCTTTGGCCCGGAAGATGTCGTAGCAGCAGCGATGGCGCAGGCTTTTACCGATGCGGATCAGCTGGCGGATGCCCTTTGATGGCGCGTCTTGCCTAGGCGGTGGCCGGCTTGAACTTGGGCATGGTGATGTCTTCTGACCAAGGTTCAAACACCACCTCAACCGCCATGCCGCAACAAACACTCTCGGCATTACACCCAATCACGTTACTCATCATCCTTGGCCCTTCTGCCAGCGAGATGAGGGCGATGACATAAGGGACGT
>RFZB01000265.1 GCA_009920915.1 Sphingomonadaceae bacterium
ATTATCCCCATGAAGCAGGGCTGAACAAATAAGAGCGTTGCGAATTGGCGAGACAATCGCCATTTAACAAAAAGGCCTACGCTTAAGCGAGGCGAGCAAAATTAAAGGAAAACGGCACATGGTATCGGTTACAATCGACGGTAAAGAATATGACGCGGACAAGTTGAGCGATAATGTGAAAGCGCAATTGCTGAGCCTTCAGGCCGTCGATCGCCGCATCGAAAATCTGCAGGAAGAACTGGCAATCCTTCAGACAGCGCGAATTGCTTATGGCAATGCGTTGAAGACGGAATTGGACGCGTAATCAAAGATAGGCGTTTGTGTGGGGGGCGGAGCTAAGGTCTCCGCCTCTTCTATTTGGCTTGCAGTTTCTTGGTGGGGCATCGTGATAGAAATCAGCCGCATCACAACCGTATACGATGAAGTCGAAGACCGCGTCAGCCTGACAGGCCAAGGGCCGGAAGATGAAATATATCGTGGCTGGCTCACGCGCCGACTTTTCGACATTCTGCTTGAGCGACTTTTTGAGATTTTAGGGGCTGCCGATGCCGATGGCTATTCATCGGTGATCAATGAATTTGCGCAAAACAGTGCAGAAGCAGATCTCAAGCCCTCTCCGCCAGTAACGCCAGGCGCAGGTGACCAAGAAATTGGTCCCTTTTTAATTACAGAAATCGATATCGCCGACCTTGAGGGTACGATAAGACTTGGATTTCGCCATAACGCTGAAGAAGGTGCGTCTCTCGCGCTCGCACACCGAGACCTGCGCAAGTGGCTGGCGATTGTTCGCAATGCCTATACCAAGGCTGGATGGCCGATGCGCAATTGGCCAGACTGGATGACAGACCGGCCAAGCGCATCGGCAGAACGCCCGGTTTTGCATTAAGTTCGTCGCGGGGCGCTCATCGATGCGCCCCTAACTGCCTTAATTTAGAACAATAATCGTCACGCGACGATTGGCAGAACGGCCTTCAGGTGTCGTGTTCGCGGCCACTGGTGCTGTTTCGCCATAAGAAATTGCGCTCATGCGGTTCAGCGGAACGCCCTGCTTGCTCATGAACAAACGCACGGCTTCTGCGCGGCGCTGGCCAATGACCATATTCTGCGCGTCAGAGCCGAGGCTATCCGTATGGCCTTGAATTTCGACATAGACATTCTTGTTCTCTGCCTTCAGCTGCTCAATGTCGGTGAAGAAGTCATAAAAGGCAGCGAAGTTATCAAGAAAAGCGCTGAATTGCTTCGATCTGCAGCTAACTCCGGCGATCTTAATTTTTACGGCAATGTCGAGGG
>RFZB01000266.1 GCA_009920915.1 Sphingomonadaceae bacterium
CCGCTGTCGGTCGAAGTGGCCCGCGCGGTGGCCGCGCGTCCCGACGTGGTGAAGGCCTTCTCCGAGGACGCCCGCATCAACGCGATGTTCATGGCGATCTTCCAGCGCCGCGCGACCTCCAACGAGATCCGCGCCGCCCGCGACTTCCTCGACAAGCAGAAGGCCATGGCGATCGCCGCCGCCCGCGGCACGCCGGCCGCCGGCTCCGCGAAAACCTCGAACACCGGCTCGAGCCGGACCAGCGCCAAGGCCTCGACGGGCAAGGACGCCAAGGCCGGCACTCCGACCGCCGCCCAGATGGCCGCGGCCAAAAAGGCCGTCCCCGCCACCAAGAAGGTGGAGGCCCCCGATGACATGATGATGTCCGTGAGCACCGGCGGCGCCGAGGGCATCCTGCAGAACGTCGGCGAGACCATTCCTCGCAACCCCTTGACTCCCATTGAGTTACTTGCGCACACGCTGCTGCTCTCAAACGAATTCGTCTACGTCAATTGAGCGGCCGTGACACCGTCACGCCAGGGGGCCTCGGGCCCCCTTTTTTTATGGGGTTTCCTTTATCTACGGCTTGAAGTCCGGCCTGCCTGCTGGAGAATTGTCTTCAGGTCAGTCCCCCCAGAACCCCTCAGCATCGCCGTAACTTAAATACCTCAGCGGTGTCTTAATACCTACCCTCCCCATGTCGACTTTGCCGTCCACCCTCCGGTTCGCCTCCTTGCTCCTGTTCTGCGGCGTCGCCGCCTTGCGTGGCCAGGAGATGAAGATGGAGGCCGACGCGATGGCCGCCAAGCCCGCCGCGGCGAAGCCCGAGGCCAAGGCGCCGGAGAAGGTCGATCCCGCCGGCTTGGAGTTCTTCGAGAAGAACATCCGCCCGATCTTCAGCGAGCATTGCTACAAGTGCCACTCCGCCGCCGAAGGCGCGTCCAAGGGTGGCCTGATCATGGACTCGCGCGCGGCGCTCCTCGCCGGCGGCGACCAAGGTCCCGCCGTCGTGCCGGGCAACCTCAAGAAATCCCTGCTGCTCGTCGCGGTCCACCAGGAGGACCCCGAGCTCTCGATGCCGCCCCGCAAGGCCGGCCCGAAGCTGAGCGACGCGAAGATCGCGACGCTGGAGAAGTGGGTCATGATGGGCGCGCCGGCCCCGGCCGGCGGCGCCGACAAGTTGACCGGCCTCTCGCAGAAGGCCCGCGACCACTGGGCCTTCAAGCCGGTGCAGGATCCGGCCGTGCCGACCAAGCTGAGCGCTCCCGCCTGGTGCCAGAACGAGGTCGACGGCTTCATCCTGGCCAAGCT
>RFZB01000267.1 GCA_009920915.1 Sphingomonadaceae bacterium
CCCGGACCGGCTTGAGGGCGATGAAGCTACTAGTCCCCCGCGATGGGGGGTGCTGGCCACCACGGTGGCGGTGTTTTTTCTGGCTGAAATGGGGGACAAGACGCAGGTTGCCACCGTGGTCTTGGCTGCTCGCTATGAGTCCTTGTTTCAAGTGGTGGCCGGTACCACGGCCGGCATGATGTTGGCCAATGCCCCGGTGGTCTGGTTGGGCGAGCGTTTGACCCGGCGACTGCCGATCAGCCTGGTGCATCGCATCAGTGCGCTGGTGTTTGCAATTTTGGGGGCGTTGGCTTTCTTCCTGCCGCCCTCGGCCCTGGGGGCCTGAGGCGGCTATACTTCCCCACAGCGCCGATTTGCTCAGCTTGCGGGCGCTCAAAAAATTCAGCTAAAGACGACACGCGCGCAGCCCGGATCGCCTTAGCGATGCCGGGCTTGTTGTTTTTTGGTGCCTTTTCGGGCCTTTTTGCTTGTGACCCTGGTAGCTACACCGCAATCAATGCATTTTGCCCCCGCGCTGCAATTGGCCAGCGGGGCCAGTTTGCGCGCCTATGACCTGAGCTACGAGACCTATGGCCAACTTAACGCGGCCAGAAGCAATGCGGTGTTGGTCTGCCATGCTCTCAATGCTTCGCACCATGTGGCCGGCGTCTACCTCGACGAACATGGTCAGCCCAAGCCGCGTTCCGAGGGTTGGTGGGACACCTTGATCGGCCCGGGCAAGCCGCTGGACACCAACCGCTTTTTTGTCATTGGGATCAACAACCCCGGCTCCTGTTTTGGATCAACGGGCCCGATGCACCGCAACCCGGACAACGGCCAAATTTACGGCGCTGACTTTCCGGTCCTGACGGTCGAAGATTGGGTGCGGGCGCAGGCGCGTCTGCTAGATGCGTTGGGCATCGAGCAGCTGGCCGCAGTCATGGGCGGCAGTTTGGGGGGTATGCAGGCCCTGAGCTGGACGCTGCAATTTCCTGAGCGCGTTCGCCATGCGGTGGTGGTGGCCAGTGCGCCCAATCTGACCGCCGAGAACATTGCCTTCAATGAAGTGGCGCGACGCGCGATCGTGACCGATCCGGATTTTCATGAAGGGCATTTCTACCGTCATGGGGTGGTGCCTAAACGCGGCCTGCGTGTGGCGCGCATGATTGGCCACATCACCTACCTCAGCGACGATGTCATGAATGAAAAATTCGGTCGGCAGTTGCGCGCGCGGGTGGGGCAGGCTGCGACAGACCGCGCCTACAAATTTAGCACCCAGGATATTGAGTTCGAGATCGAAAGCTATCTGC
>RFZB01000268.1 GCA_009920915.1 Sphingomonadaceae bacterium
CATTTTGCTCATCGCCGCATGTTTGGATGATGCGCACATGTCTGAGCTCGAAGCCATTGCGCGCAGCCTAGACATGGCGGTGTTGGTTGAAGTGCACGACGCAGAAGAATTGCAACGCGCGTTGAAACTCAAAACGCCGTTGGTGGGCATCAACAACCGCAATTTGCGCACCTTTGAAGTCTCGCTCGACACCACACTCAGCATGTTGAAAGATGTGCCGGCAGATCGTTTGCTGATCACTGAGAGCGGCATCTTGAACCGCGCCGATGTGCAAAAAATGCGCGATGCGAATGTGCACGCCTTCTTGGTGGGCGAAGCCTTCATGCGCGCGCCTGATCCGGGCGCTGCGTTGGCTGAATTGTTCGCGGCATGATGCGCGCTTGGTCGCCCAAAGATTGGCCGACGCACCCCACTTGGCAACCCACCCTCGACGCGTTTTGGCGCAGCCCCGAAGGCCTGTCCTTGGCCAAATTTGTGCAGCAGCGCCTAGACGCTGGCGCGGTGGTCTACCCCCGACACCCTTTGTGGGCCTTGCAGCTCACGCCCTTGTCGCAAGTCAAGGCCGTCATCTTGGGGCAAGACCCCTACCACGGCCCCAACCAAGCGCAAGGCTTGTCGTTTTCGGTGGCGCCGGGCATCAAGTTGCCCCCCTCGTTGCGCAACATCTTCAAAGAATTGCAACGCGACTTGCATCAGCCCATCCCCACCAGTGGCTCTCTTGAGGCTTGGGCCCAACGCGGTGTGCTCTTGCTCAACACCAGCTTGACCGTGGAAGACGGCCTGCCCGCCAGCCACGCCAAAAAGGGCTGGGAGCAGCTCACCGACGCCTTGTTGGTCGAAGTCGCGCGCACCGCGCCGCATTGCGTGTACATGCTCTGGGGCGGCCATGCCCAAGCCAAGGCGGCGCTGATTCAGCAGCATGCCGGTGAGCAGGCGCCCACTTTCCTGGGGCTGCGCGAAACCTCAGGCGCCAAGCGCGAGGCCTTGGTGCTGGCGGCCAACCATCCCTCGCCTCTGTCGGCCCTGCGCCCTCCGAAGCCTTTCATTGGGTGCGGCCATTTCTCCAAAGCCCAGGCTTGGTTGGCCGAACGGGGTCAGCCGATCGACTGGGCTTTGTGAACCAAAACGGCGGCAAGCGCCCCAAAATGCGCTTTTTAGCGCCTCAACTTGCTAGAAGTCACAAAAATCTGCTATAGTTTGCGGTTCGCCGGAGGGGTGCCCGAGTGGCTAAAGGGGGCAGACTGTAAATCTGTTGGCTTACGCCTACACTGGTTCGAATCCAGTCTCCT
>RFZB01000269.1 GCA_009920915.1 Sphingomonadaceae bacterium
CCAGCGCGTGCCACAGCTCTTCGGTAATGAAGGGCATGAACGGATGAAGCATGACCAAAATCTGATCGAGCACCCAGCCGGCGACAGCCTTCGTCTCATCATCAATCTGGCCCTTGATCAGTTCCAGATACCAATCGCAGAACTGATCCCACACGAAATGGTAAATGGCGTCGGCCATGCCATCAAAGCGCAATTCTTCAAACGCCTTGTCAAGCTTGGCGAGCGTTGCGCTCACTTCACCAATGATCCAGCGATTGACGGCTGAGGTTGCAGCGGGCGCTTCCAGACTGGTGCTGCCGCTGATGCCATTGGATTGCGCAAAGCGTGTCGCGTTCCATAGCTTGGTTGCAAAGTTGCGATAGCCTTCAACGCGCTTTTCATCCATTTTTACATCGCGGCCTTGGCTTTCCATCGCCGCCATGAAGAACCGCAACGCGTCTGCGCCATATTGATCAATCAGCCCCAGCGGATCGACAACATTGCCCTTGGACTTGGACATTTTCTGGCCATCGGCCGCACGCACCAGACCGTGGAGATACAGTGTCTTCCACGGCACATCCTTCATAAACTGGATGCCCTGCATCGCCATGCGCGCATCCCAGAAGAAGAGAATGTCAAAGCCCGAAATCAGCACATCATTGGGATAATGGCGGGCGAGTGCCGTGGTCTGATCAGGCCATCCCAGCGTGCCAAAGGGCCAAAGCGCAGAGGAGAACCATGTATCCAGCACATCGGGATCGCGCGTCAGATCTTTCCCGCCCGCAAGTGCCTTTGCCTCTTCTTCGCTTTCGGCGACGAACACATTGCCATCGGCATCATACCAAGCGGGAATCTGGTGGCCCCACCAAAGTTGGCGCGAGACGCACCAGGGCTGGATATTTTCCATCCAGTTGAAATAGGTTTTTTCCCATGTCTGCGGGACGACCTTGATCGCGCCCGACTTCACGGCCTCAATTGCGGGCTTGGCAAGCGTTTCGGCATCAACATACCATTGATCCGTCAGCCAAGGCTCAATCACTTGGCCAGAGCGATCCCCATAAGGGGTTTGGATCACGCGATCTTCAATCTTTTCCAGCAGCCCCGCGGCGTCAATGGCGGCGACCACCTTTTTGCGGGCGTCGAAGCGATCCAGACCCAGATAGTCCGCCGGGATCAGCCCGTCCGCCGTCTGCACCACACGCGCTTCGGCATCGAGCGCAATTGATCGAGAGGCTGTGCCCCACCCGATACCGAGAACTCAACGGGCGCGCCTTGGACAATCACATTTACGTCCATTCCACTGCTCTTCC
>RFZB01000270.1 GCA_009920915.1 Sphingomonadaceae bacterium
ATTTGTCTCGCCAGCAGACGCGCCTAATGCACCGCCGACAACGGCGCCGGCGCCTGCCGAGGCCAGCTTCTTGTCTCCGCCAATAAGAGCCAGAGCCAGGCCCAGGGCGGCGCCTGCCGTCGCCCCGCCTGCCGCTGACTTGCCGGCATTGGGTGTGGCCTTGGCATAGGCCTGGCATTCCTGAAGGTCTGCCTCATATCGGTTGAGGTCCACGCCCTTGTTGTCGACGATCGGCCGAAAATTAGAGCCGGTGCCCGTCGTCGCGCAGCCGGCAAGGAGCCCAAGCGCTGAGATCGAGATCACGGTCGATTTAAAATATGGCTTCATAGTCAGACCCCTAGATGACCTTCATAACATGTTCTGGATACCATAAGTTTCCCTCCAGCTGAAGGCGGTAAAGTGGAACATAACAACCTTCCTAGGCGGCCTCCAGCAAGGGCGTGACCTTTATGCCGCCCTCGTGAGCCCTCGCCTGAGACATCGCGAAGGAGGACTGCATCCGGCACAAACTATCGGCGCTCAAGCCAAATGCCTTCTCGAAGCGGATCGCCATGTCCGCGGTTAGGCCCGCCTTCCCATTTAGAAGACCGCTGAGCGCCTGGCGAGATACGCCTAGGTGGCGCGCCAGCTCGGTGATCTGCAACTTATGTGGCTTAACCAACTCGTCCCGCAGCCAAATCCCTGGATGCACCGAGAAAACCGGAGATAACTTAATGGCCATTAGTGATAATCCTCTAAATCCAGTTCGATAATCTTGCCGTCTTCGCTAACCAGGAACGTAAGGCGCCAGTTCCGCGTGACGGTCATGGAACAAACGCCGGCACGATTGCCAGTAAGCACGTGGAACCCAAAATTTGGCGGCACCTTGAGCTCATCGAGAGACCCAACAGCGTCAATATACGCGATCATATTGATCAAACGTGGAACAATCTGAGGGCTCAACCCCTTTGGCTTTCCAGTTTCCAAAAACGAGCGCAACGCCTTGTTCCGGACGTGATCAATTTCCATGGTCGAGGATTAACCTTAGACTATTCTTGCGTCAAGTGTCACTTGACACATTACACAATTCAGTGACGAGCGCGGAGCTTTCAGGTGGCATCATAACTTCAAACCGCGGCAATGGATTGGATCAAACTTGGGTGAGCCAATAGGCCTGGCAGGTCTTCCAGTGCGTCCAGCTTTGCCTCCAACTCCTCGAGGAACAGCGCGACCTCCTGCTCGAGAAATACAATGCGCTCGGCATCGCGCGGCACGCGCTGGATAAAGAGCTGATAGGCTTCAGGCAGCCT
>RFZB01000028.1 GCA_009920915.1 Sphingomonadaceae bacterium
GAGCTCAAAGCGGACCTGATCATTGCCCTTGCCCGTGGCACCATGGCTGACGGCATCTGCGCCCACTTGTTTGGCAATCTCAATCTGGCGCTTGGCAATGAGGGGGCGCGCAATCGACGTGCCGAGCAGATACAGCCCTTCATACAGCGCGTTGGCGCGCATCATCGGGAAGACGAAATCGCGGACAAATTCCTCGCGCACATCTTCAATAAAGATATGCTCTTCCTTGACGCCGGCTTGCCGCGCCTTTTGACGGGCGGGCTCAATTTCTTCGCCCTGTCCCAAATCCGCCGTGAAGGTCACGACCTCGCACTGATAGGTTTGTTGCAGCCATTTCAGGATCACGCTGGTGTCGAGGCCGCCCGAATAGGCAAGTACGACGCGATGAATATCAGCGGCATTGGGCTTGGTCATGAAAATCCGATCCTGTTGGCTCACCAAAACGTGCAAGCGCGCCTAGGACCAAAGCCGCGCGAAAGCAACATTTAGGGGATAGAAAAACCCGGTGTTCCTAGCCACCTGGGGCGTGCCAGAGGCAAAGACCGGTCAGCGGCTCTCCATCGTGGGGGGAGGATGGAGAGCTACCGCGCCTGCCCGAAACAGCAAGCGAAGGCGAAAATGGACGTGGACACTGGAACACAAGCCCCCCCAATGGACGCCAGAACCACTGGCCTGCGCCCTGCATCGCCCATCCTATTACGGCGCTTTCCTGCCGCGCTTTAGTCGCTGTGAGTCAGATTTCTGACAGTCTTCAAGAAAATGCCCGACAAACAATATCCTGCAAAAGGTGGCACATAGCTTGCTTGCCTGTTTTCCCTCGCAGTCTCTTGCCCAAATATAGGCTGATCCAGACTGCGGACCGTATGAATGAAGAAAGCGAATGGACGCATGATCACTTGCAATCACGCCCTGTGCCAGCACGCCCTGTTTCGGCACGCCCTGTCACGCCAATCCACTTTGCACTGTGCCGGGACCGCCCATGGCGTCTAAGCGTATCTTGATTGTCGACGGGCAAGCGGCATGTGTGACAGCCCATGCCGCTGAAGTTGAGAAGGCCGGCTATGCGGCAATGATCGTCCATAATGGGGCGGCAGCGGTGCGCGCCTTGCAGTAGGACAGGGGCTTTGGGGCATTGATAGAGGCAACGCTGGCCTTGGCCTTGGCACGCGCAGACTTGGCCGAAGATGTCCGTAAATCGGCCACAGATCTGCTTGCCTCAGTCTGACGCTTCGCTACGGGCCAGATCAAGTGTTGAACCGCACCCCAAAGCAGGGCATTTGCGGGCCATGTCTCGCCTCTTCATCTTTGGCCTTGGCTATAGTGCCAGCCATATTGCGCAGGCCGCCCAGGCACGTGGCTGGGAGGTTATCTCTACAGGGATGCAGGGCAGCATCCGCTTTGACGACGCCGCCTCGGTGCGCATGGGGCTGGATGGGGCGACGCATATCTTGTCCTCCGTCCCGCCCATGGCAGATGGCGATCCTGTGCTGGAAACCTATGGGGCTGAGCTGCAGGCCGCACGCACGCGCGGGCTGTGGCTTGGCTATCTTTCCTCCACCGGTGTTTATGGCGATGTGGGCGGGGCTTGGGTGGATGAAAGCGCGCCGATAAAGGGCCGCCGTGCCAACCGCAATGAGGCGGACTTGGATTGGCAAGAACTGGGTGCACGCGTCTTTCGCTTACCCGGCATTTACGGCCCGGGCCGATCTGCGCTCGACCGAATTGCAGACGGCAGGGCGCACCGTATTGATCTGGCAGGCCAAGTATTTAGCCGGATCCATGTGGCCGATATTGTTTCGGGCGTGCTTGCGGGCTTTGCCGGGCCATCAGGGGTTTATAATCTGGCGGATGATCTGCCGTGCGGGCAGAATGAAGTGATTGAATATGGCTGCGATTTGCTGGGCCGGGCCTATCCGCCACTGCAATCCATGGATGCAGCCGGCCTGTCCCCCATGGCACGCGCCTTTTATACGGAAAACCGCCGGGTCGCCAATGGCAAGGCCAAGCGGCTATTGGGGTGGCAGCCCCGCTATGCGGAATATCGCATCGGGCTGACCGCCTGTTATGCCGAGGCCTGACGGGCTGGCGCCAGCGCGATGACCATCCCAATCATAACAATCACACCGCCTGCCATGGTCAGCGGCGCCCAGCGATAGCCTTCAAACAGCGTTGAAATGGCCATCGCCACCACGGGGATCAGCACATTGGAAAAGCCAGCCTTGCCCGGCCCAATGATGCGCACAAGGCCAAAATAGAGCGTGAAGGTGACAGCACTGGCGGCAATCGCCAAATATCCTAGCCCCAGATAAAAGCCGAGGCTGGTCCCGAAGACGGGCGGGCCCAGCGTGATCCATGACCAAAGGGCATTCATCGAGGTGCCAAAAAGCATGGAATAGCCAATCAGACTCATCATCGGCAGGCGGCGAGCCGGCTCAGTCGCTTGCATAACATTGGCAACAGAAGCCGTTAGGACGGCAGCGATTGTCAGGCCAACGCCCAACAGAGTCTGGCTGGCGCTGGCAGGGTCTGTCCGCACTTCATGCACAAACAAAAGCGCCACGCCGACCATCGCCAGCGCCGACCCCAAGACAAAGCGGCGGCTGAACTTATCGCCCAAGAAAATGCGGCCCAAAATGGCATTGGGCACCACCAACAGCGCAAAAACAACAGCCACCAATCCCGAAGTGATATGATGCTCTGCCTCATAGACAAGATTGAAATTCATCGTGAATTGCAGGGCACCAATAAACGCCGCAAAGCCCAATTCTGGGCGGGTAAAGCGCACACGCTGGCCGCTGATGGCCGCCGCCACCAACATCGCCAGCCCAGCGAGGAGAAAGCGATAAGTGACAGACCAGCTGGGCGGCACTTCAGCAATTTGGCCACGAATGACAAACCAAGTGGAGCCCCAGATCAACGTAATGATCGTAAAGGGAATCAGAACCTTGGGGTTCAAAAAACTGGGTTGTGCGTGCCGATCCGTCACAAGGCGGCAATCGCAGCAGCAAAAGCTGAAATTTCTGCCTCGGGCTGATCCCAACTCACCACAAAGCGCACCTCGCCCTCGGCCCAATCATAAAAATCAAATCCCTGCGAACGCAGCGTGGCGGCTTCGTCAGGTGTCATCCGGGCAAACACCTCATTGGCCTCAACGGGATGGAGCAATCGGCTCGCACAGGCGCGTGCCAGCATCTGCGCGCCGGCATTGGCGGCGCGGGCATTGCCCAACCAGACATCATGTTCAATCAGCCCGACAACTTGCGCAGCCAGATAACGCCCCTTGGACAGAAGATGCCCGGCGCGTTTGCGACGCTCGACCACCCCAGCCGCTTTGGCTTTGTCAAAATAGACAAGGCATTCGGCGGACATACCGCCATTTTTGGTAAAGCCGAACGAGAGCACATCTACGCCCGCCCGCCATGTCACATCGGCAGGCGCACAGCCCAGCGTCACAATCGCATTGGCAAAACGCGCGCCATCCATGTGAAAGCCAAGGCCGTGCGCTTTGGCGATTTCGCCCAATGCCGCCACCTCATCTGGCGTATAGACCCGGCCATATTCGGTGGCGTTGGTGATCGACAGCGCATGGGGCTGTGCCCAATGGACGCCGCCCGGCGTGGCCGCCAGTTTCTGGCGGAGCCCCTCTGCCGTAACTTTGGCGCCCTCCCCCTCAATCAAGGCCAGCTTGGCGCCGTGCGTGTAAAATTCGGGCGCGCCACATTCATCATTCTGGATATGCGCATCCTTATGGCACAGCACGCTGCCATAAGGCGGGCAGAGGCTGGCAAGGGCAATGGAGTTGGCGGCAGTGCCCGTCGCAATCCAAACCGCTGTCACATCCCTTTCAAAGACGTGCGACAAAAGAGAATCAAGCGACTGGCTGATGGCATCCCCATCATACGCCGTATCGACATGATTTGCCCGGGCCATGGCCTCAAGCACAGCAGGATGCACACTGGCGGCATTGTCAGAAAAAAAGCGCATAGCCAGCCTCTTGGCCGCAGCTTTCCCAGTGGTCAACAGAGATGAAAGGGCGATGGTGCTGCTGGCGAGGATTGAACTCGCGGCCTCTCCCTTACCAAGGGAGTGCTCTACCACTGAGCTACAGCAGCGTGACCATGCAAAGCGCGATCAGGCCGTTGGCCAACCGCAATGACGCGCGCCTATGGACAAAAGCTATGGACGGGTCAAGCACATCACGCCAAATGGAGCTGAAATGAGCAAGAATAATCCCGAACGCGCGGCGCGTCTGGCAGAGGCGCTCCGCGCAAATTTACGGAAACGCAAGGCACCAAAGGCCGATACGCCTTTGGATGTGCCACGCTTACCTCCCGAACAGCGCTGACTCGGCGGCACTGGATTGCCGCGGCGCTCTGCGCCTCGCAATGACGGAATTTTTCCCATACCCGCAATGCGGCACGTACCGTCATTGCGAGCGGCGCGAAGCAATCCAGAATATTGTCAGTTATGGCAACGAGCAGCAGGCCTCTTCCAGCCAAGTGAGCGCCGGACCGTCCAATTGCGGGCCAACAATGTCCAGCACCCGGGCGTGATATTCATCCCACCAGCGCAGTTCATCGCGCGTCATTAAGCTGGTCTCCAGCAACGCCCGATCAATGGGCGCAAAGGTGAGCGTCTCAAAGCCCAGATAGTGGCCTTCGGCACCCGGAATCTGTCGCTCTTCCACCAGAATGAGGTTCTCGGTGCGAATGCCAAAGCCATCGGTTTTGTAATAGCCGGGTTCGTTTGACAGAATCATACCGGGCAGCAGAACTTCCTCTGTCCCCGCTTGCCCGCCAGCACTTTTTGCAATGCGCTGTGGCCCTTCATGCACCGACAGGAATGCGCCAACGCCATGGCCTGTGCCATGGGCATAATCAACGCCCGCTTCCCATAAGTGCATCCGGGCGAGTGTATCCAATTGGCTGCCGCGCGTCCCAAGCGGAAACACTGCGCGGGCCAAGGCAATATGGCCCTTCAGCACGCGGGTGAAGCGGTCCTTCATTTCCGCCGTCGGCTCCCCCGGCCCGACCCAGATGGTGCGTGTCACATCCGTTGTGCCGTCAAGATATTGCCCACCCGAATCAACCAAATAGATGCTGCTGGGGTCAATGGCCCGGTTGCTCTTTTCATCAACCTTATAATGGCAGAGCGCGGCATTGGGGCCTGCCCCTGAAATCGTATCAAATGACAGATCAACGAGCTTGCCCGTGTCGCGGCGGAAGGATTCCAATTGCGCAGCGGCAGATAATTCCGTCAGGCCACCTTTGGGCGCTTCCACCGACATCCAGTGGAGAAACCGGCTCAGCGCGGCACCATCGCGCTTTTGCGCTGCACGATGCCCCGCCTGCTCCACTGCGTTCTTAATCGCTTTGGGCAAAATAGTCGGGTCGCGGGCTTCAATAATGTGTGCCCCCCCTTCTGCCAGCCGTTCGAAAATGGCAGCAACTGCGCGTTCCGGGTCCACCGCCACACGCTTGCCTGCCATGGTCGACAAGGCCGGGGTAAAGGCCGCACGATCATGCACGCGCACCGCATTGCCCAGATGCTGCGCCACCGCATCATCCATCTTGGCCGGATCGACATAGAGATCCGCCGTGCCATCGCGGTGGAGCACGGCGAAGGAGAGAGCAACGGGCGTCCGCTCCACATCGTTCCCGCGGACATTGAACGTCCAAGCCACGGAATCGAGTGCGCTGATAATGGCAGCATCCAGATTTTGGCTGGCCAGCCAGTCTGCGACATCAGCACGCTTTTCCGCTGAACTGCGGCCCGTATATTGATCGTCGAGTACTTTCAGCTTGGCATCAGACGGCGCGGGCTGATCATCCCACACCGCGTCAATGGGGTTGCGCTCCACCGCCACCAATTCCGCACCCTTAGCGGCCAGTGCCTTGGTCGCTGCATCCACCCAAGCCTTGGTGTGGAGCCAAGGATCATAGCCAATCCGGGCACCTGCCGGCGCGTGCGCCCCCAGCCATTCTGACACGCTGGTTTCCAGCGTGGATTGATAGGACCAGATGGACCCATCCACTTGTTCGCGCACCTGAATGGTATAGCGGCCATCAACGAAAATCGCGGCTTCCTGCGGCAGCACAACAGCCGACCCGGCCGATCCGCCAAAGCCCGTCAGCCACGCCAGCCGCTGCGCATAGGCCCCCACATATTCAGACATATGCTCATCACAAATGGGCACCACAAAGCCATCCAAACGGTCAGACTTTAACTGCACACGCAGGGCAGACAGGCGGGCTTCATAAGTGGACATGAACAGGCTTTCTGAAATGCAAAATCATTGGATTTGGATATAGGCTTTGGGGCGGAGGGCGCAATGCCTATGCCTACCCGATCGACGCATTCAGCCGATCCACAGCGGCAGCATAATCCCCCATAAAGTCCTGCACGACTGACCGCGCCGAGACGATATTTTCGACCAGCCCCACGCCTTGGCCAACAAAATAGGTGACCAAAGGCACCGCCTGCGCATTGCCGCCTTCGGCCGATTTGGTGGCCTTATGGATCGCAGGCTCTGCGATCAGCGATTGCATGGGCATGGGGAGCGCACCGGGGCTGTCCGGCCCTTCCCACGCCTCGGTCCAGGCTGACACCAATTGGCGGGAATATTTGCCCGTCCGCCCTTTGGAGCGCACCGTATCCCGCGAGCGAGCGGCCACCATTTTCTCGCGGAAAATTTGTGAGCATTCGCTTTCGGTGGTCGCCAGCCAGACTGAGCCGGTCCACGCGCCTGCGGCCCCCATGGCCATGCACGCCGCCATCTGTGCGCCCGTCATAATGCCCCCTGCCGCCAGCACAGGCACGTCATGGCCGGCAGCTTCCAGCGCGCGGACAACTTCCGGGATCAGGACAATCGTTGAAACTTCGCCACAATGGCCGCCCGCCTCGCCGCCTTGCGCCACAATCACGTCGCAGCCTGCCTCCGCCAGACGCAGGGCGTGTTCCTTCGCGCCGGCAAGTGCGCCAACGGGCACATTATGCGCGCGGCCCATGTCGATCATTTCCTTGGGCGGCACACCCAGCGCATTCACAATCATGCGAATGGGATGGTTGAACGCCACACGCAGCAATTCCATTGCTTCTTCCGGCCAAAAGGGCGGCGGCGCATCTTCGGTCCGCGCGCGGGCATGATCCCCTGCGGGATCAACGCCATGCGATTTCAGGAGGTTATCGACAAATTCTTTGTGCTGTTGGGGAATGCGCTCTGCAAGCTTTTTGGACGTCAGATCTTTTTCATGCTTCACGCTGAGATTTTCGGGGATCAGCACGTCAATGCCATAGGGCTTTCCATCGACATGGGCATCAATCCATTGCAGTTCCACCTCCAACTCTTGCGGGTTGAAGGCGGTCGCCCCCAACACACCAAAGCCGCCCGCCTTGGACACCGCCGCCACGACATCGCGGCAATGGCTGAAGGCGAAGAGTGGAAATTCAATGCCCAAACGGGCGCACAACGCATTGGTCATATTTGCCTCTCCTTATGAGGCGTGTATCACCGGGCCGAACTGGGAAAACAAGTATGTCCAAAGCAACCATCATTCTTCTGGCCCTAATCATGGGCCTTGGCCTCGGCATTGTCCTCGACACGCGGGTGCATATCCTGACTGAGATTGCCGATATTGTCGGCACACTCTGGCTCAATGGGCTGAGGATGACGGTGGTTCCGCTGGTCGTTGCACTGTTGGTAACGGGCATTGCACAAACGGCAGCCGCGGCGCGTGCTGGTCGCTTGGCGTTGCGGGCGGTGGTGACGATGATGGTCATCCTTTGGGCGTCGGCCACAATGGCGGCCTTTGTAACGCCCGCACTTTTGGCAAGCTTCCCCATGCCAGCAGAGGCTGGAAATGCGCTAAAATCAGCGCTCTCTACGGCCCCTGCAACTGGCGAGGTGACGCCCTTTTCAGATTTTATTCGCGCCATTGTGCCCACCAACCCAATCAACGCGGCCGCCAATGATGCGATCCTCCCGCTGATTGTTTTTACGATGGCGTTTGCTTTTGCGATCCTCCGCCTGCCGGAGGAGAAGCGCAAGCTGATTGGTGGCGTGTTTGAGGCCTTGGGGGATGCGATGCTAATCGTCATCAACTGGGTTCTGGCAATTGCGCCCATTGGCGTTTTTGCGCTGGCCTATGTCGTTGGGGCAAAGGCAGGTGCTGCAGCCTTGGGCGCCCTAGCGCATTATGTGGTGATTGTATCGGCCACTGGCAGTGTGGTCTGGATGTCCGCCATTGGCTTGGCCGTTTTGGGCGCACGGCGCAGCCCGCTGGCCTTTTTCCGCGCCTCCATCCCCGCCCAGGCCGTTGCCATTTCGACGCAATCCTCGTTGGTTTCTCTGCCCGCTATGTTGCGCGGGGTGACCAGCCTAGGCGTGCCGGCAGCAACCGCAGACCTTGTTCTGCCCGTTGCCGTTGCCATTTTCCGCGCCACCGGCCCAGCCATGAACATGGCTGTTGCGATTTATGTTGCGCATTGGATGGGCGTTGAGCTTAGCCCCTGGGCGCTGGCAGCCGGTGTTGCTGCCGCTGCCACAACCACACTGGGCGCCGTCAGCCTGCCCGGCACAGTCAGCTTTGTAACATCCATTGCGCCAATTTCACTGGCGATGGGCGTGCCAGTGGAACCGCTGGCGCTGCTGATTGCGGTGGAAACTTTCCCCGATATCATGCGGACTTTGGGCAATGTTACGATGGACATGGCTGTTACTGCCACAATTTCCGAACGTTCTGAAGATGATACAGCGTCGATTGCTTAAGCTCCGCCTGCTGCCCCACCCGTCATTGCGAGGCACGCAGTGCCGTGGCAATCCAGCGGCGCGGCCCATTTCTGGATTGCCACGCTTCGCTCGCAATGACGAAAAGGCCCCCGCGTGACTACAGCCAGCGCCAAATGCCGGCCACGGGTGCCCCCAGCATGGGGTGAACATAGCTGATACCCAGCCAGATAACGATGCCAGCCAACACCAAGGTCAGGCCCGGCCACGCCGTTTTCCAACTGGCCTTGCCTGTGATCTGAGCCCCAAAGGGCATGAAGTGCGTGCGGGACGACCAATCCGCCCAAGCGGCGCCCATCAGCGCGGCTTTCTTCCCATCCTGCCCGGCTGACCCGCCTAGGGCGAGAATCAGCATCCCGCCTGTCAGCGCAAGGCTCGCTGCATAAGGCGCGACCAGCGCATGGACGATCGCCCACAGCGCAAAGCCCCACATCATCGGGTGGCGCGTGATATGGAAAACACCATGGACCGGCTTTTTGGCGGCGGCCTCTGCGCCCGGTGCGGGCATGGCCGGGTTACCAATGAGCGACCCGACAAACAAAATGGACCCCAACAACATCAGCCCGCTGGCAATGCCCCAAATAAGATCATCTGGCATCCACAGATAGGCCCCCCGTGGGGCCGCGCGAAAGGCCATGACAACCCACGCAAATGTTGCCAGCGAGACCAGCGAATACACGCCGCGAAAGGCATTTTCGCCCAGCCGCGCCACCATGGGCGCACGCAGCGGGTGCGACATCAAGAAATGGCTGCCCACAAAGGCGACCAAGGCCAAAATCAGTGACTGCATAAGGCTCTCCTCTTCCCTATGCAGCCAAGTCTGGCGTCAGAATGTCCTCCTGGCTAGAAGATTTTGCGGAAACTGACTTCAACCCGGCGACCAATCGGGTCCAAATAACCCGGCTGATAGCGCAGCGGCACAACACCCTTTTGGTCGCGCACATCCTGAATATCATTCAGCAGATTATCAACGCGCAACACCAATCGCGCCCCTTTCAGCCACGGCATGGCTTGGACCAAATTCCGCTTTTGATCAAAGCTGATAAAGGCCCGTACATTGAGCAAGGCAAGGTCCGAGAAGTGCAGGCTCGACGCTGGGCCAGCCGTGCGCACATTTGTCCCTGTTTGATAGCTGCCATTCACGCGGAAGCCGATGCCCTTGTTAAACCAGCCGCCTTCCAACTCCATGCTGTGGCGCGGCGACCCGCCCGTTTGGCCCGTGGCGTCGCCACCCAACAAGTCAAGCGTTGGCGCCTTTGCCGCAAGATCAACTTCATCCAAAAATTTGACCGTGTGATACACAGCGACCGACCAACGCCCGCCTTGCCCGCCAAAGCCGCCAACGCCCCCCATGGGCCGCCCAGAGGCTTGCGGGGGGCGTCCGCCACCCATCGCGGCCATGCCGGGCCCACGCCCGCCACCGGGGCCTGCTTGGCCAAATTGCTTTTGGTAGCTTAGGCCCCAGCGCAATTGTTCACTCCGCGCCGCCAGAAAATTAATGGCGCGTTGGTCGACAGCGGTCAGCACCCCAGCTGTGGTGCGCGTCAAACGGTCGGGAAAGGCACTTGCGACAATCGCGGTCAATGCTGGGAAGTTCGCGACTGGATCGGTGCTGCGGTTGCGGAAATAATTGGCCGTCAGCGTCAGCCCCTCAACCCATTGCGGGACATATGTAAGGCCCAACTTGACGTCACGGCGCCGTTCGGCGCGCAGCAAGGCATTGCCGCCGGTTGTCAGCGTGACCAAGGCCGTTTCCCCGCGGGCATAATCATATACCAGCGCATTGGGCGTCACCAACAATGGATCCCCCAATTGCGAGGCTGTGGGGGCCGCATCGGCAGCCGCATAGCTGCCCGTGAGCGTCAGGCCCCGCAAAGGTGACCAGTTTAGGCCATAGCCGTAGGCCGTGACCGACTTAAAGTCCGACAGATGAGAATAGCCGCCATTGAGATTAATCGACAAATCTCCCAATGCGGGCAGAATAGCGCGCCGACGGCTGGTCAGCGGAATATCAATATTGGCGCGGCCATCCGCCTGCTGGCGTGAGACATTGCCTTGGCCAACCACACCCGCACGCAGCGTTTCGCTGTCGACATCGCGGGTTTCCCCTCCCAAGGTGAGGTTGAGTGTCACAGGGCCAGCCGGGAGGTCCGCCGCCGGGCCTGTCAGCGAGACGGCACCTGTGCCAACCGTTAGCCGCGAGCGTGTTTCATCTCGGGCACTGGGCGTGGCAACATTCTGATCCGTCAGCGTGAAGATAGTGGTCCGTTCCCCACTGGCTGTCGCCGTCCAGTTAAAGCGCGATATGCGGCCATCCAGCGTCAGACCGCCCGTCCAAGACCGGGTTTGCGCATCGCGCACCAGCGCCGCATTTTGCGCGCCTGCCTTTGGCAGGCCCAAAAGCGACTGATTGTCCGCACGATTGTGCTGCAAATTCAGCGTAAGGCCGAAATTGGGCGAAAAACTGCGGTTCCAGACGCTGTTGAGCTTCAGCGATTCATTAGACGGGGCAAGCGTACGATACGCCGATTGGTCCGCGCCTTGCGACACGATGCCCCGGTCTTTCTCTAAAATCGCATCATAGCGATTATATTCCGCATCAATGTTCAGCCGACCATTTTTCTGAATGCGGACAAGGCCAATTTCGGTCTCATATTCGGTTCGCCCGCCTGCTGTCGGGCCGCCCAGCTCTCCTTCCAGCGTAATGGCGTTAAAGCCCGGACGCAGAAGGAAGTTAATCACACGCTGATCCGCCGTATAGCCATAGCGTAGGGCCACTTCCTCGGGCAGAATTTCCACCCGCATGATGGCCTCTGTCGGCAAATCGCGAATTTCAGCAAAGCCCGAAATACGCTTGCCATTTAACAGCACGACAGGCCGGCCTTCACCCCGGCCACGGGCTGAGCGCGTTTGCGCCGACAGGGCGGTCAACAAATCACTGACGCTTGAGGCACCATAGCTTTGAACGGCGGCACTATCGAGGACGACATCCGCGGGCACGGGCGCGACAACTGAACCTTCGAGGCGCGGCGCCGTGACGACAATATCTTCGCCATGTTCATCAACACGCGGCTCGGGCGGAGCGGCAAGCGCCTGTTGCGCCGCCAACAGAGGCAAGGCGGTGCCAAGAAGCAGGGTTCGCGCAGACAGCGCAGCATAGGTGGGGAGGGTTTTCATAATGTTTTTCATAATGTTGGCTTCGTTACGAAGCAGAGCTTGCTGGGGGATGAATGCAGGTGCGCATCGCCCGCCTAGGGCCTGCCGAACGCCGTCCGGCAGGCCCTTTTTCGATTAACGGTCGTAGGCGTTCGGCAAATTGCCTTCAGCCGGATCCAGATAACGATCACGCAGACGCGTTTGCCGTGACGACAAAGGTTGCTTCACCCCGTCAATCCAGACATCCGTCACGCCCGTTGTGCCTTCCAGCGGATCACCATCCCACAAGACGATATCCGCACGGCGACCAGCCTTAAGCGAGCCAAGATCAGCCCCCAGCCCGGCAATTGCTGCTGGCACAGAGCTGATCGCAGCAAAGGCCTTATCCCAGCTGAGGCCGGTTGCGCCGGGCACTTTGGTCAGCGCGACCAAATTGCCGGCATATTGCATGCTGAGCTGGGCCTGACGGGCCTCATTATCGTTGATCATGCCAATGCCCACTTGGACACCAGCCGCAACCATGCGCCCAACATTGGACTGCGTGGCAGCCAGTTGTTCAAAAGATTCTGGCAAATCATTTAGGGCAGACGCCAACACCGGCACCTTGGCTGCCGCAATTTGCGGGGCAACACGCCACCCCTCTGTCGCGCCCACAAGCACGATGTTGAGGGCTGGATAGTCTTTCTTCAGCGCAAGGACGGACAAAATGTCGGGCGCGCCTTCAACATGGATGAACAGCTTCATCGTGCCATTAAGAACGGGGACAAGCGCCAAGGCATCCTGCCGCTTCAAAAGGCCATCCTCCCGGAATACGCCCTTGGCGGCATCTGCCGCTTCGGACAAAGCCGTGCGGAAAGCCGCAATCAATGCCGGGCGAGACCCGCCAGCAATGCGCGCGCCTGTTTCGCCAAATTCCACAAATTGGAACAGCTTAGACTTGGTGACGGCATTCATATCATTGCCCGTGTCAATCACCACGCCCTGCCCACCAAAAATGGCATTGCCCGCATCAGGCGAAACAATGGCGCGCGTGACGCCAGCGGCCCGATTGACGGCAATGGCGGCAACATCTGGGTTAATGGCCGGCGCAATATCCAGCGAGGCATTAAAGGGCGATGTCCGTGCCTCGGTATCATTGCTGGGGCGGACACCATCGACACCAACCAAGCCCATGCGGGTAAAGCCCGCCACAATGCCGGGCGTAACCCACTTGCCCTTGGCATCGACGCGCTTGGCGCCAGCAGGAATGGCAACATTTGCCCCCGCGGCGACAATGCGGCCATCGGTGACGAGCACCGTGCCATTGTCAATTGGGGCAGAGCCATCGCCAATCACAACACGGCCACCAGTAATGGCAACCGTTTCAGCCGAAACAGGGGCGGCAATGAGCGCGGCACAAGCCAGAAGAATGTGCTTCACTTCACGTCTCCTTCGCCAGGCTGGCCCAGTTCAAAATCAGCCACAGGCCGTTTTTTGGGGTCCGCCGCATCAAACATCAGCGCGCCATCAATCCAGACTTTGTCCGGGCGCGAATAGACGGAGAGCGGATTTCCATTCCACAACACAATATCCGCCATTTTTCCGGGCTTTAGGCTGCCAGTTTTGTCAGCAATGCCCAAGGCTTTGGCCGGATTATAGCTGAGCCATGTCCATGCCACTTCATCTGGCACGTTAATGCCAATGCGGCGGCCATCGCCCAACGCCTTGGCGGCTTCCTGGTTCAACCGCTGAATGCCATTGGCGTCATCCGAATGGACAATTGCACAGGCCCCGGCCTTGTGAACCAGCGGGATGTTTTCATTAATGGCGTCATAAGACTCCATCTTAAAGCCCCACCAATCTGCCCACATGGCGGAACAAATGCCCTCTTTGGCCAACAAATCAGCGATTTTGTAGCTTTCAACAGCATGGTGGAAGGTGGACACTTTATAGCCAAATTCCTTGGCCATATCCACGACCAGGCTCATCTCATCCGCGCGATAACAATGATTGTGGACGAGGATTTCACCTGACAAAACGCCAGCCAGCGTTTCCATCGCCAAATCGCGATTGACCGATTCCCCCTTATCCAGCTTGCGCTTATATTCGACGGCGCGGGCCCATGTTTGGCGGTTCACTGCCATATTGCCCATGCGCGTTGATGGCATTTGCCCGCGCGAGCCATAGACGCGCTTGGGATTTTCCCCGCAGGCCATTTTCAGACCATAAGGCGCGCCGGGAAATTTCATGCCCTGTACATTGCGAGCATAGACGTTCTTTAACGTGACGGAGCGGCCGCCAAAAAGATTGGCCGAGCCAGGCAGAATCTGAAGGGCCGTCACCCCACCATTGGCCAGCGCACGCGAAAAGCCAGGATCTTGTGGCCAAACGCTGTGTTCTGCCCAGACTTCGGGACGGGCGGGCCCAGTGGCTTCATTGCCATCGGAATGCGCATCAACTGAGGGCGTTGGATAATCCCCAAGGTGCGAGTGGACATCAATAATGCCCGGCGTCACCCATTTGCCCGTGCCATCAATGACGGTGTAGCCATCCTTGACAGCACCACCTGATTCAACGCCTTCCACTTTGCCATCGCGGAAATAGACCGTGGCGTTGACGAACTTTGCGCCTTCGCCATCATAAACCGTGACATTGGTCACAGCGGTTGGGACACCGGGATAGGCCCGATAGGTGGAGGGGTAAGGATCTTTATTGAAGGGCGCGGGCTTAGCCGCTGCCGCTTCGTCTTTATCCTTTTTGCGGGCGATAGCCGGCGTCGCGAGAGACGCCAGCACCATCGCCGACCCTGTGAGCAGAGCTGTCAGGCGCATCAGTGTGTGTTTCCTTCCAATTTATCTTTGAGCGTATCGAGATGCATCCAGCGCTTCACGATCCGCGAGACGAGCAGAACACCAATGCCAATGGCAATGGTGATCCAGCCGATCTGAGAATAGATGGCAATTGTACCCTCTTTGGTCATTTCGCCGTCATGGCCGCCTGTGGCTTCGCCGATTTTACCCGCAACAAAATTGCCGCCGGCTGTGGCAAAGAACCAAGCGCCCATGATGAGGCTGGCCATTTGGGCTGGGGCAAGGCGGTTCATGGCCGACAAGCCGACCGGAGAAAGGCACAATTCGCCCGTCGTCTGGAACAGATAGATCAGGAAAATGAAGATGACCGGCGTCATATTCTCCATTCCCACGGTGGTTGCGCCCCAGACGAGGATGAGGAACGAAAAACCAATTTGGAGCAGCGCCAGACCAAATTTGGCCGGAGTGGACGGTTCCCACCCGCGCTTTCCAAGCCAAGTCCAGAGCCACGCAAAGACGGGGCCGAAGATAACAATATAGGCCGGGTTAATGGACTGGAAAATCGAAGCGGGCACACCCGCGCGATCCACATAGCGATCGGTGAAGAGGTTGAGCGATCCACCCGCCTGCTCAAACAGACCCCAGAAAATGGGCTGCAACGCAATGAGGAAGATGATCGCAAAAATCCGGTCCCGGTCTTCCCGTTCCATGCGGAAGGCGCTGACCAGAATGTACAGCAGCAAGGCCGCGCCCGAGGCCAAAAGCAAGCTGCCAATCAGATTTTGGTACTGGATCAACACCCAGATGACGGCAATTGAGGCAAGGCTGAGGCCGTAGAGCAGCCACTCAAAAGAAATGCCGCCCACGCGCTTGGTCAGCGCGGTGGGGTTGGGGCTTTCGCCTTTGCCCATGAGCAGCGGCTTGCCCCACATAAAGACCAACAGGCCCAGCAACATGCCAATGCCCGCCGCACCAAAGCCATAGGACCAGCCATAGGTTTCACCCAAATAGCCCGCGACCAACGTGCCAATGAAGGCGCCCACATTAATGCCCATGTAGAAAATCGTGTACGCCCCATCGCGGCGCACATCGGTGCGCGGATAAAGCTGGCCAACAATCACCGAGATATTGGCCTTCAAAAAGCCAGAACCCACGATGATGAAGGCCAAGGCCGCCCAAAATACATTGAGCGCCGCACTATTCTGACCGCCATCGCCTTCAACGGCCATCAACAAATGGCCGAGCGTCAGCAGGATTGCGCCAAACAGAACAGCCTTGCGCTGTCCCAGATACTTATCGGCCAGATAACCGCCCAACACCGGCGTGATGTATACGAGGCTGGTATAAGCGCCGTAGATGAGGTTCGCCTGACCATCTGAGAAAAGCCAATGCTTTGTCAGATAGAAGATCAGCAGGGCGCGCATCCCATAATAGGAAAAGCGTTCCCACATTTCTGCAAAAAATAGGACAAACAGGCCACGTGGGTGGCCCAGAATGGTTTTCTCGTCAAACGCGTTGACGGGCGGTGCGGATGCCATGGCGGCGAAGCTCCCCTGATTTTGATGGTCTGGCCTGTTCCCGGCCACAATAGCGCCGAAGACTAGCGTCCAAATTTTCCCTGTGAAGAGAATATTGACCAGCCATTTTTACCATATTCAATTCTTGCCTATAGTTAGAGCGTACCCTCAGGCGGCAGCATGACCGACCAACAGCGCAATTCCTTCGATTAATGACATCAGGCCGCACGACCATAAGGCAGGCCTTGAAATTGCCGGGCGCAGGGCCCCATATCGATACCATGAGCGATCAAATGAAATGGCACGGCACCACCATTGTGTCTGTGCGCACATCGGGCAAAGTGGTCATTGCGGGCGACGGGCAAGTCTCTATGGGGCCCACCGTCATGAAGCCAAATGCCCGCAAAGTCCGCCCCTTGGGCGATGGCACCGTGATTGCGGGCTTTGCCGGCGCAACTGCCGATGCCTTTAGCTTGTTTGATCGGCTGGAGAAAAAGCTGGAGCAGTATCACGGCCAATTGCTCCGCGCGGCTGTCGAGCTGGCAAAGGATTGGCGCACGGACAAGTTTTTGCGCAATTTGGAGGCCATGATGATTGTGGCCGACAAAGATGTGACGCTGATCCTGACGGGCAATGGCGATGTGCTGGAACCTGTTGATGGGATTGCGGCCATTGGATCGGGCGGCAATTTCGCCCTTGCGGCGGCCCGCGCCCTAAAAGACTATGAGCCTGATGCAGAGACATTGGCGCGCAAGGCCATGGCCGTGGCGGCGGATATTTGCGTCTATACCAATGACCAGCTGACTGTGGAGACGCTGGCAAGCGCGTCTTAACCCCTTCCTTCAGGGGTGAGGAAAGCCTGCCCCTAAGCCCTTTCGACCCCACCCCACCCCCTCCCCTGAAGGGGAAGGGCTAAAGGCCAAAAATATGACCAACACATTGACACCCAAAGCCATTGTTGCCGCACTCGACAACCACATCATCGGCCAGACCGAGGCGAAACGCGCTGTTGCCGTTGCGCTGCGCAACCGGTGGCGGCGCCAGCAGCTGTCGGCCGAACTACGCGATGAAGTGACGCCCAAGAACATCCTGATGATTGGCCCAACAGGCTGCGGCAAAACTGAAATCAGCCGCCGCTTGGCAAAGCTCGCTGATGCGCCCTTTGTGAAAGTGGAAGCCACCAAGTTTACCGAAGTTGGCTATGTCGGCCGTGATGTCGAACAGATTGCGCGTGATCTGGTTGAAGAAGCGATCCGGCTGGAAAAGGAACGCCGTCGCGCGGCTGTGAAAGACAAGGCAGAAGACGCGGCCATGACCCGTCTGCTCGACGCGCTCACGGGCAAAGATAGCAGCACCGCCACGCGCGATTCCTTCCGCCAGCGGTTTCAAGACGGGCATTTGGACACGACAGAGATTGAGATTGAAGTCGACACCGCACCGTCCATGCCCTTTGAAATCCCAGGCGCGCCCAATATCGGCATGATCAACCTCAGCGATATGATGGGCAAAGCTTTTGGCGGCGCCCCGAAGAAGCGCCGCAAGATGAGCGTACCGGCAGCATGGGCCAAGCTGGTTGAGGAAGAAGCGGATGCTCGGCTGGATCAGGATGATGTGGCGCGCGTGGCGCTGGCCGATGCGGAAGCCAATGGCATCGTGTTCTTGGATGAAATTGACAAAATCGCCGTATCCGACGTGCGGGGCGGGTCTGTCAGCCGCGAAGGCGTGCAGCGCGATTTGCTGCCGCTGATTGAAGGGACAACAGTTGCCACCAAATATGGCCCGATGAAGACGGACCATATCCTCTTCATTGCCTCAGGCGCATTTCATGTGGCGAAGCCCAGCGATTTGCTGCCTGAATTGCAGGGCCGCCTGCCCATTCGCGTGGAACTAAAGGCGTTAAGCGAAGAAGATTTTGTTCAAATTCTATCTGACACGCGCGCCAGCCTGACCACGCAATATAGTGCGCTTTTGGGCACGGAAAATGTGACGCTGACCTTTACCGATGACGGCATTCGCGCAATTGCCCGCATTGCTGCAGACGTGAACCAATCCGTTGAAAATATTGGCGCACGTCGCCTGTCGACTGTGCTGGAAAAGCTGTTGGAAGATGTTAGCTTCGACGCGGAAGACCGCAGCGGTGCCACCGTGACCATTGATGCCGCATATGTGACCGCGCAGTTGGCAAATGTCGCCCAGAATGTCGATTTGAGCAAATATGTTCTCTGATATCCACGGTTTCGGCTGACCGGCCGAGACCAGTAGATGACAGGCCAAAGCGGCTGTGCAATCTAGGCCTGCTTTGACTAGTGAACCGGACATTCGCGCGCGCGAAATAACCAGCCATGATGTCGCGCGCAGCGCAGGCACGACATTGCTTGCCCGGCTGGGCGCCATCATCGAAGTGATTGCGCAGCCCATTTACGTCTGGCTTTTTGGGCTTGCCAGCTATGGAATTTACACCGCGCTTTGGGCCGCCGTAACGCTGGTTGAGACGGTGGCTGATCTGGGCATGACATCCGCCTTGCAGCGCACTGTGCCACAGGCCAAGTCTGAGCGCGAGGCTGTGGCGGCTTTACGCGCAGCCCTGATCTTGGGCGTCACGCCGCCGCTCATCCTTGCGCTGCTGGCGTCGCTGGGGGCACCCCTGATTGCCCATGCGTTTAACGCTGCAGACGCAGATGCCGCAAAGCTGGTCGATTTCATTCGGCTCTTTGCTTGGTCGCTGCCGCTATGGGCCTTTATTGAAGTGTCCACATCAGCCCTTCGGGCACGGCGGGTTTTTGGCGCGGAAATCCGGCTGCGGCTTTTTTGGGAGCAAGTCGTTCGCCTGATTGTCGCGTCGGGCTTTTGGTTGGCGGGCTTTGGCACGCTGTCGCTTTTTTACGGCCATTTGGTGTCGCTGCTGGTCATCTGCGCTTTGTGTATCCAGCTGTTGCGCCGACACTTTGACCTTAGCCTGCTCCGCAGTGGCCCCTCGGCAGAGCCTGTTTGGCGCAAAAGCTGGCTGCCCTCAACGCGCTGTTGCCGGGGGCCGCCGGGGCAATTGCAGGCGCTCAATTTGCGCTGGCCCGCAAAATCAGCTCAATTGTGCAGACCATTCGTCTCACATTTACCTATGTTCTCTCGCCACTTGCCTCTGCCGCGCTCAGCGATGGCAATGAAGTGGTTGCCCGCATCTACAGCTATGCCACCCGCATTTCGCTGGTGGTTGCCCTGCCAGTGTGCTGCGCGCTGATCGGCGGCAGTGCCACGCTGCTGAAAACCATTGGCGGCGGCATGGAAACTGCAGTTTGGGCGCTGGCCGTGCTGTTGCTTGCGCGGTTGGCCGAGGCGGTGACTGGGACAGCCGCCCCCATTCAACAAGTGCTGTCACGCTATTCCAGCCAATATGTTGGCAGTGTTATGGGCGTGCTTTTATCAACTTTATTGGCCGTTTTTCTTTTGCCCGAAGGCGGGCTGATGGGCATGACGCTGGCCGTGGCATTGGGGCTCGTCGTCACGGCGGCCATCCCCGTTGTGCAACTGCATCGGCAAGATGGTCTGCAGCCTTATGACGCGCCCTTTGGCCGGGTTTTTGGGCGGGCGATGGGTGTGGGCCTTGCCTGCCTCGCCTTCGGTTTCGGCTTAAACTATCTGCCACTGGCCCTTGGCGTCGCACTGCTATTGCCACTTGCTTTGGCGGGCCTATGGGCCAGCTGCCGATTTGCCCTGCCTCTAGAGGACCGGACATCGCTTGGCCGTGTGGCCCAAGTCCTACGTCTGGTCTGACCGACGCGCCAAAATGGTTTCAGCAAGCGCATGATCAGCGGGCTTATCCACATCAATGGCTGCTTCAGCCATGGGCATAGCAATCAAACGCGCCGAAAGGCCCAGCCGCTGCCCCGCACGCGCCAAGGCATCTGCCAAACCAATGGTGCGCGTCAGCGCCCGCAGGGCGAGCATCGGCCCAAAATGCAAGAAAAGCTTCCACGCTTTTTTCCGATCCTGCTCTGCTGCCGACCAGAGGGTGAGCGCGGCCTGCGCCCGCTGTGTCTGCAGCGCAAAAAGATTGGCGCCCGACCAATGACCATCACGAAAGCGCAACCAGGTACGCCGGGTGTCGGGATAGTCAGCCAGCATGACCTGTTTTTCAACCATAGCGACCGACACATCAGCGCCCGCACGGCCAGCCTGTGCCAAGAAAGTCTGAACCATAGCGGGCGTCAACAACGGGTGATCCGCCGTTGTAACAAGCACGGGCCATGGCGCGTAATCGGCACCAGCATGGGTCAAGATACTGGTCGAAATGCCATTGCCGCTGGGCAAAACGTGCGCCTTCCCAGCCCCAGCAAGCGCGGGCGCGAGCACCGCGGGGTCCTGCCCCAGCACAAGGATTTTCCCAATTTCTGGCAGGGCATCCAGTGTGCGGACGACGCGCGTCAGCATCGCCTCTCCCGCAATGGGAACCAAGGCCTTCCAGCTTTGGCCGAAATGGGCGGCCAAGGGGTCAATCCCCGGCCGCTGCCCAGCCAAGATAATCGCCGTCCAGACAAGTGGCTGATCTTTTGCATTAAATTCGGTCACGTTTTTGCCTCAAAGCAGACATAGGGGGGCCTTATGGCTGTAGCGATTTTTGATCTCGACCGCACATTGACGAAATATGCGACCTACACGCCCTTTTTAATTTTTGCAGCCTTTCATCGTGCGCCGTGGCGGCTTTTGCTGCTGCCCGTATGGCTTGTGTCCATGATTGGCTATGGCCTGCGTGTGTTCAGCCGCAAACGGCTGAAGGAAATTGGCTTTCTGCTGCTGGTGGGGCGCCAAATCTCAACTGACAAAATGGACAAATTGGCCGCAGATTTTGCTGACCTGATGGTCAATCATAACATCTTCCCCGCCGCGCAGGCCCGCTTGGCACAAGAGCGGGCACAGGGCGCCAAATTGATCCTCGCGACAGCTTCGCCTGATTTTTATGCCCAAGAAATTGCCAACCGGCTTGGTTTTGATGAGGTGATTGCCACACGCCAAGACCGGCCCGGCCCCGGCCTTCTCAGCTACCGCATAGCGGGCGAGAATTGCTATGGCGCGGCCAAGCTGGATATGGTCCGCACGGCCCTTGCCAAAGGCACAGCGGCCAAAGAGACGCGGTTTTACAGTGACAGTGCATCTGACGCGCCCTTGCTGGACTGGGTTGATAGCGCCTTTGCCGTCAATCCTGACACAGCCTTGCGTCGCCTTGCTCGGCTAAAGGGCTGGTCTGTGTTGGATTTCGCATGACAGGGCGGGTCTGCTTTCTCTTCAATCATGAAGATGTGCACCAAATTGCGCATACGCTGCCCGTTGCGCAAGCGCTGGCGGCGGCAGACCCAACGCTATTGGTCACCATCGCAGTGTCGTCTGATGCGCAACACGCAACTGTGGTATCGATGTTGGGCAGCCCGCCTCAAAATCTGACCCTGACCCAATTGACGCTCAACCCCCTCATGGAAGGGCTAACAAATGCGCTAAGCCGGATTGCGCCCGTCCGCCGTTTGGCCATTTTGCAGGCGCACCGAGCCTATTTCCAAAGTTTTGACGCCTTGGTTGTGCCTGAGTTCACAACCACGCAATTGCGTTCCCGCTGGGGTCTTATGCACCCCAAGCTGATTTGCATCCCGCATGGCGGGGGGGACCGATCCGTTGGGTTTACGGATGAGCTGCGCTTATTTGACCTTATTCTCGTCGCAGGGGAAAAGACGCGTCAGCGAATGCTAGACCGGCACCCCATGCTGGCCGACCACATCAAAGTCTGTGGCTATCCCAAATTCGATGCGATGGATCTTAACCGGCGGCCTCGGCTATTTGATAACGATAAGCCAGTGGTGGTCTATAACCCGCATTTTGATCCTAAACTGTCGTCTTGGTATCGCTTTGGCCCTGCCATTCTTGACTATTTTGCCCAACAAGGCCGGTTTAACTTTGTGTTTGCGCCGCATGTCATGCTGTTTCGCAAATGGCTGCATGGCTCGTTAGAGCATCGCCATATCCGGTTCCGTGGGGATGTGCCCGCCCAGTGCCAAGGCCTGCCGCATATGTTGATCGACACTGGCAGTCCCCGGTCAGTCGATATGACCTATACTTTGGCTGGAGACATTTATCTGGGGGATGTCAGCAGCCAAATTTATGAATGGATTATTCGCCCGCGCCCGGCGATTTTCTTGAACAGCCATGGCGCGCATTGGCAGGATGACCCAAATTATGCCCATTGGCATTTGGGGCCGGTGCTGGACGATATCGTAGATTTACCAGCAACATTGGATATGGCCGTCGCGGCACCCAACCAATTCGCAGCGGCCCAAGCATCTGCCCGCGACTATACTTTTTCCATCACGCAAACGCCTGCCGCCGCCCGCTGCGCACGCGCCATTCTGGACCTGGTGCCCCAAAGCCCCTAGCAAGACGCAAAGGGCTGGGAAAAAGGGCCAGATATGGCAAATGAAGCATCGCGGCTGGCCGCCGCCAAATGGCGTTTAAGGCTGGAAGACTGCAATAACGTGTCTGATTTTCGCGAGCTGGCACGCCGCCGCCTGCCCAGCCCGGTGTTTCATTATATTGATGGCGCCGCCGATGATGAGGTGACGCGGCGGCGCAATACCGACGCCTATGAAGCCTGTGATTTGGTGCCCAATGTGCTTGCGGGCGTTGCCGATATTGATCTGCGCACAACGGTGATGGGGCGCGACATTGCCCTGCCGCTGTTTCTTTCTCCCACTGCTTTGCAGCGTGTCTTCCATTGGCAAGGCGAACGTGCCGTCGCCCGCGCGGCAGAAAAATTTGGCACATTTTTTGGCATTTCCAGCCTTGCCACTGTGTCCATTGAAGAGATTGGCCAGACAATTGCCAGCCCCAAGCTGTTCCAGCTCTATATTCACAAGGATAAGGGCCTGAACCACGCAATGGTGGAGGCGTGCAAGGCCGCCAAATTTGATGCCATTGCGCTGACAGTCGACACAATTGTCAGCGGCAATCGGGAACGCTGTATGCAGACGGGTTTTACCTCTCCGCCACGGCTCACCCCCTCGTCCGCGCTTGATTTTGCACTGCACCCGCGCTGGACACTAAACTATCTGCTGCGCGAGAAATTTGAACTGTCGAACCTGAAAAACCATGTCCGCGAAGGATCGGACAAGGCCATTTCGATCCAAGATTATTTCAACACCATGCTCGATACATCCATGGATTGGGCAACCGCGGAAAAGGTACGGGCTGATTGGGGCGGGCAGTTTTGCCTGAAGGGCATTATGTCAGTGGAAGACGCAAAGCGCGCGGTAGATATTGGCGCAACGGCAATCATGGTATCCAACCATGGGGGGCGGCAATTGGACGGCAGCCGTGCGCCCTTCGACCAATTGGCTGAAATTGTTGATGCCGTAGGCGATAAGATTGATGTGATCTGCGATGGCGGCATTACGCGCGGCAGCCATGTGCTCAAAGCCCTGTCGGTTGGCGCCAAAGCCTGTTCGGGCGGGCGACTTTATCTCTATGCGCTGGCCGCCGCGGGCCAACCAGGCGTGGAGCGTGTGCTGGGCAAGCTGCAAGATGAAATTGCACGCGGAATGCGCCTGATGGGCGCAAAATCTGTCGCTGATCTCAGTCGCGCTAATCTGCGCTGGCGCTAAGCCGCGTCGTCAAAGCGGACGAGTCTGTCCCCTGCGGGCACATGGATCGCCAAGATACGTCCTAAGGGCGCGCGAATGGCCTCATGCGTCGCTGGCATCCCGCCCGTGAGCGCGCCAAAGGCGGGGAGAATAAGTTTCGTTGGCCCCTCTACAAAGCAGGGCCGCGTGACGCTGCGGCCGCGTGCCATGCTCTTATGCTTGGGGTGGAAATGGCCTGACAATTCTGGCCGAGCCTCTGCCGGATCTGCCTCATGGCGCAGCACGAGCCCCTCCAATTCGGCCTCAGCGCACACCTTGCCCCCAATATCAGCCGCCAGAGCCGGATCATGATTGCCGGTAATCCATGTCCAGTTGGTCCTGCGGGTCAATGCGCCAAGATGCTGGCGCGCCGCATCCGGCAAGCGCACAGGTCCTTGGGCATCATGGAAATTATCGCCCAGACACCAGATTTCCTCTGCGCCTGTTTCGTGCGCCAATTTGGCAAGCGCGACCAATGTGGCAAGGCTATCATGCGGCGGCAGCATCTGGCCGCGCGCCGCGAACCAACTTGCTTTTTCAAGGTGCAAGTCCGCAACAATCAGCGCCTTGCGGGCCGGCCAAAACAAGGCCTTGCCGCCCGCCACGCGAAACTCATGCCCCCCAAAGGGCAGCGGTGGCATTAGCCTTCTTGCACGCCGCCTTCCGCGGCTTGTTCAAACCAAGCTTCCACTGGGCCATTGAGCTTTAAGAGCAGCGGCTTGCCATGGCGATCAACGGTCTTGCCCGCTTGCACGCGGACCCAGCCTTCAGACATGCAATATTCTTCCACATCACGGCGTTCGACACCACGAAAGCGGATGCCCACGCCACGGCGCAACACATCCACATTGAAATG
>RFZB01000271.1 GCA_009920915.1 Sphingomonadaceae bacterium
CCTCGGAGGCAGTCAACGTGCACGTCCCTGACGCGACCATGGTCACCGTTGCACCCGAAACGGTGCACACGCTCGTCGTCGATGACGTCACGGTCGGCGTGTCCCCTGACGTTGCCGAAATTGTCAATCCGAAGGTCGTTGTCGACAACGTCTTCGTTCCTGGGTTCGTGAATGAAATCGTGTTCGTGCCTTGACCCACGGTGATCGTCTGCGTCGTCGAGGTCAGGCCTGTCGCCGAATAAGTGATGGTCACCGAACCCGGAGTCGAACTCAAGCCGAGACCGCTAAAGGTTGCGACACCAGACGAGGCTGTTGCAGTGCCAGTTCCGACCACGGAACCAATCGAAGGGGTTGCAGTGACAACGTTGGATGCCGTCGTAACTTTGTTGCCACCTGAGTCACGCACTTCAATAATCGGCTGCGTGGTGAACGCAGTGCCATACGCCGAACCTGCCGCGCTCCGAGTGACGGCCAACTGCGTTGCTGCACCCACCGTCGGCGTTACGGACTGGGTCGCAACCGTCAATGCATTGCCGCCATACGATGCCGAATAGGTAATGGTGTAAGCCGTACCCGAGGTGCCGCTGATACCGAGATTCGTGAACGTTGCGACTCCGCTCGAAACCGTTGCCGTCGTCGTGCCGACAAGGGACGCACCTGCACTGACAGTTGCAGTGATGACTGTCGAGCTGTCATTCGCGACGACACGACTTCCGACGTCCTGCAACGACACCTGAGGCTGGGTCGTGAAGGCTGCTCCAGAGGCAGTTCCCACCGGCGTTCGAACCGAGACCACCTTCGTCGGTGCCGACACGATGACGAGCGCTTTGTTGGCCCCTAGTGAAGTCGCCGCGCCAGGAGTGGCGAGTGTCAAGGTGGCGGAGTTGCCAGCCGGATCGACGATTGTCCCGCCATTGAGCGCAAGAGCAGACGTTGAGGCGTAGTCAAGATCTGCTGAAGTGTCAGTCGATTGAACGGTGTAGGTGAAAGTGAGTGAAGTCGTACCCGAACCCGACACGTAGTCGACCGCGCGGTCGGTCGCACCAGTCTCAAGCGTGAGCTGCGGAGTACCGGTCACCGTGACTGCTTCGGTAAACGTGACCTGGATCGACACGGAACTACCGAGATAGATCGTTCCATTCACCGTTGACGAAGTCACGTTCGACACGGTTGGACTCGTCGTGTCGATCTTGTGCGCCGACTGGGTCGTCACCGCCGAATGCGTCAACGTCGCAGCATTCCCCGCAACGTCAACAATCG
>RFZB01000272.1 GCA_009920915.1 Sphingomonadaceae bacterium
GGTTGCCGTCGACGATCTGACCTTCGATCCGCATGATGCCGACCGCCGATTCGTTGACGACGAGCACGAGCTGCTTGCCCACCGCCTCGGCCGTGAACTGCAGGATGTCGGCGCCCGATTTACGGTCGACCTGCACGAGCAGGAAGACCTGGCGCATGTCCTGCGGGCCGGCCTCGACGACCTCGGTGTTCAGGACGGACTCGGCCTTGACCAGCGCCGTCGTGAGGACCGGGATGCGCAGGCCGCTGACGGGCAGGACGACGTCGAGCCGCATCGACGCGCCGGTCGAGGCCGGGGCTTCGATGAACACCGAGGCGATGTCGGTGGGCAGGTCGGGCGTGCAGCCGGCGAGGCAAAGGGCGGCGAGGGCACCGAGGACGGAGAGGGACTTCATGGAAATCAACCGACCAGGAGGTCGAGGGTCGCGCCGACCTGGAGCAGGTGCGCGGGCTGCAGGTCGAGGGCGGGCACGAAGTAGACCTGCTTGCTCGCGGCGTGCTGGTAGGGGATGAGCCCCTTCTCGGCCGGACCCATCGCCTTGATGATGCGCTTGCGCTCGAGCAGCATGGCGAGGATGTGCTTCAGGACGGTCTTGTCGCCCGAGGGGTCCTCCTCGGACTCGTACAGGGACAGGAAGAACTCCTCGCGGGAGGCGAGCAGCTGGGCCCGCTGGGCCTGCTCCTCTTCCCCGCGTTCCTTGACCTCGCGGGTCCACTTGCCGAGCAGCAGGCCGGGCGCCTGGAAGGCGGCGGCGTGGTCCTTGAGCACGTCGGTGCGGTCGATGAGCCCGCCGGTCGGCTTGTGCACGATGCACGTGACGATGTCGCCGACGCGGAGTTCCTGGCCGGAGACGGCGCACGTGCGGGCGATGGGTTTGACCTGCCAATCCATGCCCCGAGGATGAGCCCGCGGGGGCGGGGCGGGCAACCCCATTCCCCGGGGATTGGGGCTGACTTATTGACGGCCTCGGGCCAGCCTGCGGCATGAACGGCGAGAGTCCCTCCGGTGCCGCGGCCCTGCTCGTGGTCGACGTCCAGCCCACCTTCCTCCGCGTGATGCCCGCGGGTGACGCCTGCCTCCGGCGTTGCCGCCTGGCGGTGGGCGCCGCCCGACTCCTCGGGCTGCCGGTCTTCTTCACGGAGCAGGTACCCGCCAAGCTCGGCCCGACGCACCCGGACCTGTTGCGGGCGGCGGGTGAAGGTACCCCGGTGTTCGGCAAGACCGCTTTCTCCGCCTTCGGGGCACCGGGGCTCACCGAAG
>RFZB01000273.1 GCA_009920915.1 Sphingomonadaceae bacterium
AGCCGAGCACGGGGCGCAGCCACTTCTCGGCCTGCGCGACGGTCCAGCCCTTCCGCGCGGCGTAGTCCTCGACTTGGTCGCGGCCGACGTTGTCGATGTCGAAGTAGATCGACTGCGGGTTGCCGAAGTAGAGGCCGGACACCGACGCGGCCGGGTTCATCGCGTAGGACTCGGTCAGCGTGCAGCCCAACCGGTCCGCATCCAGCAGGCGCCAGAGCTCGGCCTTCTCGGTATGCTCCGGGCAGGCCGGGTAACCGGCGGCGGGACGACGGCCGGCGTATTTCTCGTCGACGAGTTCCTCGACCGTGAGGGCTTCGTCCGGCGCATAGCCCCAGAGCTCCTTGCGGACCTCGCGGTGCAGCCATTCGGCGCAGCCTTCGGCGAGACGGTCGGCGAGTGCCTGGATCATGATCTGGCGATACGGGTCCGTCTGCTTGAAGGAAGCGGCGTAGTCTTCGATCTCCTGGCCGGCCGTGACGGCGAAGGCCCCCAGGTGGTCGCCCTTCTCCGTCGACACGAGGTCGGCCAGCGAACGGCAGGTGTCCACGCGGGGACGCTGGCGTTGGTCGCGGAGGAAGTGGAAGCGGCCGATCTTCTCGGTCTGGGCTTCGTCGGCGAAGACGTCGACGTCGTCGCCCACGCGACGGGCGGCCCAGAGGCCGGCGACGCCGCGGAGGTGGACGCGGTCGCCCCGGATGATCTCATCGAGCAAGGCGCGCCCGGCGTCGAAGGTCTTGCGGGCCTCGGCGCCGTACTTGGGCGACTTGAAGATGTTCGGGAACGAACCGCGGAGCGACCACGTCACGAAGAAGGGCGTCCAGTCGATGATCTCGGCCACGGCGGCGGGGTCGATGCGTTCGAAGAGCGTCACCCCGGGCTTGCGCGGGGCGGGCTGGACCGGGGCGGTCGTGATGAGCGGTCGCTGGCGGGCCTCGGCGAGCGGGATGACCACGGCCGGCTGCTGCTTGTCGTAGGCCTCGCGCAGCTCGGCCTGTTCGGCGCGCAGCTCGCCCACGAACGCTTCGCGCTTGGCGGGGTTGAGGAGGTCGCTGCAGACCGTGGTGACCAGCGAGGCATCGCCGACGTGGACCATCGGGCCGTCGTAATGCTCGGCCAGCTTGATGGCCGTGTGTTCCTTGGAGGTGGTCGCGCCGCCGATGAGGAGGGGCGTGCTGATGCCGGCGCGCTTGAGCTCGCGGGCCACGTTCACCATCTCGTCGAGGGAGGGCGTGATCAGGCCGGACAGGCCGATGAAGTCG
>RFZB01000274.1 GCA_009920915.1 Sphingomonadaceae bacterium
GGGTTGACCTGTCCGCCCACCATCTCGCAGAAGATGCGCAGCGTGTCCTTGAGGGTGTCCACCGTGTCGAACAGCGGTTCCTTGTCTTCCTGGTTGTCCTTGTTGTAGGCCAGGGGCTGGCCCTTCATCAGGGTGATCAGGCCCATCAGGTGACCGACCACGCGGCCGGTCTTGCCGCGTGCCAGTTCGGGCACGTCGGGGTTTTTCTTCTGCGGCATGATGCTTGAACCGGTGGTGAAGCGGTCGGCGATCTTCACAAAGCCGAAGTTCTGGCTCATCCACAAAATCAGCTCTTCCGACATGCGGCTGATGTGCACCATGCACAGGCTGGCGGCGGCGGTGAATTCGATGGCGAAGTCGCGGTCGCTCACGCCGTCCAGGCTGTTCTGGCTGACCTGCGGCTGGCCCTGGTCATCGACCATGCCCAGGGTGCGCGCCACGCGCTCGCGGTCGAGCGGGTAGGTGGTGCCGGCCAGCGCTGCACTGCCCAGCGGCAGGCGGTTGGTGCGCCGGCGCACATCGGCAAAACGCTCTTGGTTATGGATACTTTTGGTCTTGCAATTGCAACTATCTCTGGAACGCAATTGGCATTTGAACAAAATATCTATTGGTTTGGGGCAATTCTTTTAGGCCTTGTAACTGCGGTTACGGGTGGATTGCTGCGAGATGTTCTCTGTCAGCTCGAACCAGTGCTTCTTCATAGAGAAACCATCGGAACATCGTGTCTCATGGGCGCAATTACGTTTGTTGTACTTACGCAATTAAATGTTGCTAACAACATCAGTGCAATCGCCGGTGGAAGCGTTGTAGTTCTGACCCGGGTGCTTTCCATTCGATTTGATTTACATCTTCCAAAGTTTAAAAGTAATTAAATAGTTCCCTCACTTAAACCATTGAGAACTTGCTCGGCACGAAGCTTTAGCTCAGGCACATCCTTTAATTTGTTCAGTCCAAAGACTTGCTGGCTCATGCGATGGTTCTTTACAAACGTTTCCTTGTGACGATCTAAGAAATCCCAGTACAAGGTTGTAAACGGACACGCTCTTTCGCCGGTTCGAAGTTTTGGATCGTAAGCGCATCCTTTGCAGTACGTACTCATTCGTGAAATATAGGCACCACCTGCTGCATAAGGTTTTGTCATCATTGCTCCACCGTCGGCGTGTAATCCCATTCCAATTACATTTGGAACCATTACCCATTGGGTGGCATCGATAAATACTTCACGCATCCAATCCAAGAATTGCTGTGGATTAGTTCCG
>RFZB01000275.1 GCA_009920915.1 Sphingomonadaceae bacterium
CGTGCGCGGCGTCGGCTACCGCGTCGCGGGCTGAAGGCTTTGCGCTCGCCCCCGCCCGGCGCGCCGCCACGCTGACGTCCGATGACCTGGTTGCCGTGGATCCTGCTCGTCGCGACGCTCGCGCTCGCCGGCTGGTGCTCCGCGGAACTCGGCCGCTGCCTCACGTGGGCGCGCCGCGCGCTGCTGCGCGGACAACCCGCGCGGCGGCCCGAGGGCCGGCTCGTCCGCTGGCTCGGGCTCGATGAGCTGCTGCGCGCCGTGGAGACCCGGACCAGCGGGGAAGGGGAGATCCGCGCGGCCGCGGCGCGGCGGATCGAGGCGCTGCTGGCGCCGCTGACGGATGCCGTCCTCGTCGTGGACGCGCATGACCGGTTGCGGCTCGCCAACCCGGCGGCCGTCGCGCTCTTCGGGCTGCGACCCGACGACGCCGGCGGCGCGGTCGTGCCGCTCGTGCGGAGCGCGGACTTCATCGAGCTGATCGGCCAGGTGCGGCGCACCGGCGAAGGGAAGGCGACGATCCTGCTCAACCGCGCGCCGCTGGCCGACGTGTGGGTCCAGGCGGCCGGCGCGCGCACCGACCCGGAGGCGTTCGGGGAGGACGCCGCCATCTTCGTGCTCGCCGACGTCACCGCGCTGAAGCGGCTGCAGGCGATGGAGCGCGAATTCGTGACCAACGTCTCGCACGACCTGCGCACGCCGGTGACGATCCTGCGGGGCTACGCGGAGACCCTCGACGACGACCACGCGACGATGTCCGCGGAGGACCGGTCGCGTTTCATCCGCAAGATCGTCGCCTCGGTGGGCAGGCTGCAGGGGCTGGTCGAAGGCCTGCTCGCGCTGGCCAGCCTGGAGAGCGGCCAAGGCGCGCTGCGCGAAGCCGGGGCGCTGCACCGGGCCACGCGGGAAGTCTGCGAGGAATACCGGGCCCGCGCCCGGGCGGCCGGGGTCGAGCTGGAGCTGGACCTGCGGGCCGACGAGGCCGCGGCGACCGACCCGGTCCAATCCCGCCGCCTCGTCCAGAACCTCATCGACAACGCCTTGGCGCACGCGGCCGGGGCGACGCGGATCCACCTCGCCACGGTGAGCGGGCAGAAGGGGGTCGAGCTTCGGGTGACCGACGACGGCGCCGGTGTCGCCCCCGTCGACCTGCCCCGGCTGTTCGACCGCTTCTACCGGACGGATAAATCGCGCCGGGCCGGCGGCAGCGGGCTCGGGTTGAGCATCGTGCGCCAAGTGGCCGAACTCCATGGGGGGACGGC
>RFZB01000276.1 GCA_009920915.1 Sphingomonadaceae bacterium
TGGCCAGATGGAGAGGACCCAAAGTCGTGGGAACGTGTTTCATTTGCTAATCCATCAGGGGCAAATCTCTCTGGCCTCTGGGGTCAAGCACAAGGGTCTGCCATCGGCACGCTGGTCCTCGCACACCCCATGGGCAAGGCGGCGAAAGGTTTTTGGCTCAAACAGGGCCATGCCAACCTGTTTCGGCGCTCGGGCTTTCATGTTCTCGTTTTTGATGCCAATGGCTTTGGAGAGAGCACGGCATCGTCGTTCGACTATCCAGCGGACATTCTCGCGGCAGGCTTGTGGGCCCAATCACGTACGCCGGAATTGCAGGTGGGCCTCGTAGGCGCCTCCTTCGGAGCGGGCTGGGGTTTATGCGCCCTCGCACGCGAAGGCAGTCCATACCGCGTGGCTGTCCTGGAAGCTGCCTTCCCGACGCTTCCGGAGTTCTGGAAGCATTACCCTGCAGCGTACGCCGCCCTGAGGGTGTCCCAAAGCCTGTGGCCCGCATTGGAGCGAAAACTTCGCCCGGAGGCTGAGGCGCCTAAAGTGTTGGGACGACCAGACGTGCTGCTGATCTACGGCGAGAAAGACAAGTTCACGCCGCCCGAGCACGGGAAGCGGCTCTTGCAAGCCTTCGGCCATGCTGCCCATGCGCAACTCGCTGTGTTGCCCGATACGGACCACACCTACGCGTACCGCGATGCAGCGGACACCTATGAAAATCTGACCTTGCCGTTCCTGGGAAAACTGAGCCGCCGTGCGGCCTGATCGACTACTGAGGTGTTTTGACCCAAGACTGGCCATGCTTCAGGACAAAGAAGTCCATCGGCATCGAAGAAGTTGATTTCGCGATTTCAAGATCCTTGGGCGCCTGGTCAATTGGCTCGTCGCTGATGCCCTCGAAGGTTCCCCAGTGAATGCCGATCGCATGCTTGGCCTTGACATCTCGCATGACCTGCAGAGCTTCTTGAGGGTTCAAGTGCGAGTCCTTCATGAACCAGCGCGGCTCATAGGCGCCGATGGCAATGGCACTCAAATCAAATCCACCCATACGTTCGCCAATGTCTCGGGTGTCGGGCGAGTAGCCGAGATCTCCTGAAAACCAGAACCGAAGGTCTGGATGGATGATGGCCCAGCTTCCCCATAGCGTTTCGTACCGGTCGCCAAGTGACCTTGCGCTCCAGTGTTGTACGGCCAGGAAATGCAGGTCAAGCGCTTGCGTCTTTCCCTTGAGACTCACTTTTTGATCCCAGTCCATGGCAATGACATTGCGC
>RFZB01000277.1 GCA_009920915.1 Sphingomonadaceae bacterium
GCCGGGCTGCGGCAAGGGCTGGCCAACAGCAACCGCGTGCAGGATATTCTCAGGCGGCATTTTGCGGTTGGGCGCAGCGGCAATGAGGTGTTGGCCCGCGCCCGTGCCGAGGCCGTGGCTGCGGGGCTAGACCCGTCAATCTACAGCCACCCCATTGGCTTGCACGGGCATGGCGCAGGACCGTCCATTGGCTTTTGGGACAATCAAAAGGCTGACCCCCGCGGCGATCGGCCGATCAATGCCAATACGGCTTGGTCGATTGAGCTGACCTCTTATGCTGCTGTGCCCGAATGGGGTGGCCAGCGCGTTGATTTTCGCACCGAAGAAAACGCGTTTTTCGATGGCAAAAGCCTGCGCTTCATAGATGGCCGCCAGACAGAGATCACGCTGATCCCCACTACGCCATAAGGCGGGATTGGCGGACGAACATCGCTCGGGGTTCGACAGACGTGCTTTACCTCTGATCTACGTGCGCTACTGTGCGCTCAACCAAGATCAAAGGGGGTAAAAGCCAATGAAAACCGGATTTAAGCGCCTCGCTGCCTGTGCTGCTGGCCTGATGCTGTCGACAGGCGCGTTGGCCCAAGCTGCATCAGCGGATAAGGCGGACAAGAAAGAGGCGGCCAGCGCGGCTGCGCCTGTTGCGCCCAACCGTTCCATCACGAAACATGTCGGCACCTTTAACGGGCAGAAAATCAGCTATACGGCAATTACGGGCGAAACCTTTTTGCCCGGCGCTGATGGCAAGCCGCGCGCAGCGATTTTCTCCACCAGCTATATCAAGGACGGCAAAGACCCCAATCGGCCTGTGACCTTCTTGTTCAATGGCGGCCCCGGCTCGGGCTCGGTTTGGTTGCATATGGGCGCCTTTGGCCCCGTGCGGGTGGCCATTCCGTCTGACGCACGGGATGATGGGGCGCCGCCCTATCCCTTGGTTGCCAATCCCGACAGCCTGCTCGACGTGACGGACATTGTCTTTATTGATCCCGTTGGCACAGGTTTTTCCTATGCCATGCCCGGCGTTGACCCGCAGGAATTTTGGGGCGTGACGCAGGATGCCAAATCCGTCGCGCAGTTTATTCGCCTGTGGCTGCATGAAAATGGCCGCTGGAATTCACCCAAATTTTTGGGGGGCGAAAGCTATGGCACCACGCGCTCGGCCGCGGTGCTCAACCAGTTGGAAGGCCAGTATAATGATGTCGCGCTCAATGGCGTCATCCTGATTTCCACTGTGCTTGATTTTGGCGCTGGCGC
>RFZB01000278.1 GCA_009920915.1 Sphingomonadaceae bacterium
AACCGCCCGCGAACCCTTTTCGCGCAGGTAGGGACGAGCGTCCCTGCTCGTCCGTGGCCTAAACATGGGGTTTGGCTTCATCTCGCGCAGCGATGATGTGCCTGACCTCATGTTGACGGCCGAAGCCCGGCCGACCGAGGACGGTCAGCCCTACCTCCTGACCCAATTGGGTTTATGCCTCTTCCCGTCGGCCAATCAAATGATTCAACCGCTTGTCGGCATGACGGCTAGCTCCTCCCAGATTCCGAAATCCGGGTAATCACCTCAGAGGGTTTAGGTTGCCTGCATGGACTATCGCTTTAAAAAAGGAGAGCAAGGAATGGAAATGTCCGTTCGACGCGGGTCCGGTTCGCCGGCCCGCGTTCCTTTTTAGATTAGCCTGATGCGTTCGTCCGCCCTTACCCCGTTATGGCTTATGTGCATCAAAGGCCTGACGCACTCCGCGTATGCCCGATTTGTTGAGTCCGGGCGGAGGATTCTCATGCCGATGGGGCGGGCGCAAAGGTCTGCCAGTTGCAGTCCGGCGACGTTGGCCTTCTTGTCGACGAATCTGATGGCCCCGAACTTCTCCAGGCTTAGGTCGCAGAGGGCTTTCACGGTTCGGTCGTCTTCATGCCGGCCGCGGGATTCCAAGATGACCGGTGGAGGGGGCCCGCCGGCTTCGCCGAAGGTCAGTTCTTCGAGTAAGTGGCTTAGGCAGGCGCCATAGGAGAACCGACGTGACGGATCGCGCTTGTCCCATGCCACGGCATTGACGTGCGCATGGGACAAGCGCACCAGTTCGCCAAGTTCTTCCAGAAAAGCTACGCGCTTGGATGCGTTCAGGAGAAAACTGAAATCACCCTGCGGCCTGCGGATCTCACGCTCATGGAGTACCGCGAGTTCGTGACCCCAATGCCGGAGTTTGAATTCGATCATCGAAGGCAGGAAATGCCTTACATAGTCGGACGATTCGAAACTGCAGGCGACCAACACGAATAGCGGGTAATCGCCGTTACGACTGTCCGCCCCATGATCGCCGCTTTCGTCGATGTAAATCAGCCTCATGCCCTAGATTGGCCGAAGCTTTGTCCAATCATCAAAGCAGGGAATCTTGGGGTTTTCATAAGGTATTTTCCTCCGCCCTCATCTCCTCGCCCCAAGGACCTTGGGCTGGGCTTGACCATCGTCCCTGCCTCCCCATTAATGACCTTCCTTCGAATCAACGAAGGACCTGGAGAGGTGGCTGAGTGGCCGAAAGCGCCCGTTTG
>RFZB01000279.1 GCA_009920915.1 Sphingomonadaceae bacterium
CCGAGAGGATTTGATCGACCCTGCAATCCTTCGTCCAGGTCGCCTGGACGTCAAGATCAAGATCGACCGCCCAGATGCCCAAGCGGCAAAACAGATCTTCAGCCGTTATCTGACCGAAGAGGTGCCGGTGCAGCTGCTCGATGGAATGGGTCTGGATTCGTTGATCGATCAGACGGTCGACGTCATGTATGCCACAGATCGTGACAACGAGTTCCTCGAGGTGACCTACCAAACGGGTGACAAGGAAGTTCTCCACTTTAAGGACTTCTCGTCGGGAGCGATGATCGAGAACATCGTTCGCAGGTCGAAGAAGCGCGCGATCAAGAGGGAACTTGAAGGCGGGGTACGAGGTGTGTGCGTCGAGGATCTGGTCGAGAGTGTTCGCGAAGAGTTCAGAGAGCATGAAGATCTTCCCAACACCACGAACCCAGATGACTGGGCCAGGATCTCTGGACGCCGCGGGGAGAGGATCGTCTTCGTGAGAACCTTGCGCTCGCAATCCGAGAGCTCAGGTTCCGACATCGGTGGCAAGGCCATCGAACGCGCCGTAACGGGGCAGTACCTGTAGATGGCCGTCCCGAAGATCTGCGGGATCGAGACCGAATACGGAATCCTCGCCACGGGATCGGAAATGGGTCCGATTGCCGCGTCGTCGCTCGTGGTCGGTTCGTATGGGAATGGCGACGTCGCGACGAAGTGGGATTACTCGTTGGAGCGCCCGGGAGATGATGCCCGGGGGTTCACCCTGGACGACCAATTTCTCCCGGAGATCGAATTTCAACTCGTCAATAGCGTCCTGACGAACGGGTCCCGCTATTACGTCGACCACGCTCATCCGGAGATTTCTGGACCAGAGTGCACCAATGCGCTCGATGTCGTGCTCTACGACCAGGCTGCCGACGAGATTCTCCGAAGGTCACTTGAACTCGCCAATGCACAGCTCCCGCCCGGGGTCTCGATCGTTGCGCACAAGAACAATTCGGACGGCAAAGGGAACAGCTACGGAAGCCACGAGAACTATCTCGTTTCGAGAGAAGTTCCATTCGATCGTTTGGCAGCCTTCATCACGCCACACTTCGTCACTCGGCAACTCCTCGTTGGAGCAGGGAAGGTGGGGACGGAGTTCCCCTACAACCGACCGTCATTCGTTGGCTTTCAAATCTCACAACGCGCCGATTTCTTCGAGGAAGAAGTCGGACTCGAGACGACGATCAAGCGACCCATCGTCAA
>RFZB01000280.1 GCA_009920915.1 Sphingomonadaceae bacterium
TTCATTGACCACATGATAGTGGTCCTCAAAGTTGGGATGTGAAATATCTAATACGTGCACTAACAAGTCGGCTTCTCGAACTTCATCAAGAGTAGATTTGAACGACTCTACCAATTGATGTGGTAATTTTCGAATGAAACCAACAGTATCGGTCAATAAAAAAGGTAAGTTGTCAATCACCACTTTCCGAACGGTTGTATCAAGTGTTGCGAATAGTTTATTCTCTGCAAAAACATCCGATTTGGATAACAGATTCATCAAGGTGCTTTTGCCGACATTGGTGTAACCTACTAATGCCACTCGAACCAGCTGCCCACGATTGCCTCGCTGAACAGCCATTTGCTTATCAATTTCCTTGAGTTTTTCCTTCATCAACGCAATGCGTGTTTGAATGATTCGTCGGTCTGTCTCTATTTGTGATTCTCCCGGACCCCGTAAGCCGATTCCTCCCTTTTGTCGTTCCAAGTGGGTCCAACCCCGCACTAATCGCGTGGCCTGATGTTGCAATTGTGCTAACTCAACTTGCAATTTACCATCGTGACTGCGCGCCCTTTGCGCAAAGATTTCGAGAATGAGCAGTGTTCTGTCGTTCACGGGCAAGCCCATTAGGGCATCTCGTACCGCACCACCGACGACAAAAATCTCCATGGCGTCCTTCAGGGGTGGAGCCGGTAGGGCTCTTCGAAGTCGATGAAGTCCTTCTCGGCCAGTGCGCCGTCGATCCAGGCCTTCACGCCGGGCAGGGCGCAGACGCGCTCCATGTAGGCGGCCACCTCGGGGGGCACCGGCAGGGCGTAGGTTTGGATGCGCATGACCACCGGGGCGAAGTAGGCATCGGCCACGCTGAACGGGCCAAACAGCATCGGTCCGCCATGTTCGGCCAGCAGGCCGGACCACATGTTGACGATGCGCTGCAGGTCACTGCGCACGGCAGGCTTGTCGCGCAGGGCCATGAAACCGCTGTGCATCTCGGCGCAGACGCTGCGGGCGCGGGCGCGGGCGGCGCGCCCTGCAGGCCACAGCTGTTTGTCCGGAAACTGTTCGGCCACGTATTCCGCAATCGCCAGCGTGTCCCAGACCACCAGGCCGTCGTGCACCAGCACCGGGACCTTGCCCACCGGGTTGATCGGCGCCAGCACCTGCTTGAATTGCGAGTCGGGCGTGAAGCCGTCAAAGCGCACCATGATTTCTTCAAAATCGATGCCCGCCTGGCGCAGCAGCACCCAGGGC